>JAPLFR010000006.1 GCA_026390575.1 Ignavibacteriales bacterium | reverse complement strand
TGGCTCAAAGTATCAATACACAGAACGGTGGTGGTGATCCTTTAGAATGGATTAATTATACTGCATCAACTGCCGGTGATTACGCAATTATGGTTGAAAAAAAATCGGGAGTTGCCAAAACTTTAGAGGTCTATATTTATCCAGATAGCATAACGAGTGTCTATACAAACAGTTTAACACCTGTTGATGCGATATTCGGTCAGCCTGCCGTTGTTGGCGCAATCGCTGTTGGTGCTGTTCGAGCAGCAACGCCGGATACGATCGAGTATTTTTCTTCTCAGGGTCCAGTGACAATTAGTTTTCCTTCATCCCAGACGCGTGCGAAGCCGGATATTTGCGGAGTTGACGGGGTTACCGTCACTGGTGCCGGCGGTTTTTCAAATCCGTTTTACGGCACTTCTGCGGCTGCACCTCATGTTGCTGCTGTAGCCGCGCAAATGTGGGCGGCATTTCCAGGCAAGACCGGAAACCAAATTCGCGATGCTATCGAATCAACTGCTGATGATTTGGGCACGGTGGGATTCGATAATATCTATGGTTGGGGACGTGTTGATGCTCTAAATTCCTACGGCGTTCTTCCAGTAGAGCTTGTGTCGTTTACCGCTTCAGTAGAACATTCTCGTACCACTCTGAAATGGGGAACTGCAACAGAAATAAACAATTATGGATTCGAGGTAGAGAGACGAGCGGTGAAGTACCAACCGTTAACAATGAGTCGTTGGGAGAAGATTGGATTTGTGCAAGGCAGCGGTACCAGTAATGCAATACACAATTATAGTTTTATCGACCAGATACTTCCGGCCGGCTATTTTGCCTACCGTCTGAAACAGGTTGATAACAGCGGAACGTATAAATATTCGAGCGAAGTGGAAATAAAGAATGCCATACCGAATGTATTTGTGTTGAACCAGAACTATCCAAATCCTTTCAATTCAGAAACAGTCTTGAGCTTTGAGATTGGAGCTTTTGGATTGGTGAAATTAATAATCTATGATGTACTTGGACAAGAAGTGGCAACGCTCGTGAATGAAATAAAACCTGCAGGAGCATATACGATTCAATGGAATGCTTCATCTATGCCAAGCGGTGTATATTTCTATCAGTTACAGACAAATCATTTTATTGATACTAAAAAACTTGTATTGCTGCGATAAAAGAAGCAGAGGCAAGAAGATAGAAAAGAGAATACAAGTCACCTTACAACTCCCTCCCCATGATACCTTATTATGAGTGAATTATCTAGAGTAGAGCTTACCTTGCTTGTACATCGTTTTCTGGCTATATTCTATCAAGAAAGACTCGAAAATTTTGGAAACGTTCAATGGTTAATTTTACTCCGAATCGTCTGGAAGAAATTCAAAAAAGCTTTACTGGTAAGCGTATCGCAGTGGTGGGTGATTTGATGCTGGATCGGTATTTTTGGGGAAAAGTATCGCGTATTTCTCCAGAAGCGCCTGTTCCGGTAGTAGAGGTAGAAGAGGAATCCACGCGACTCGGCGGTGCGGCTAATGTTGCAAACAATATTGCATCGCTTGGCGGTGTGCCAATTATGATTGGTATTGTTGGTAACGACGCCGGCGGAGACGCTTTGCGAAAATTAGTAGCAGAAAAAGAATTCCCGACTGATGGAATCATTACTGATGAATCCCGACCAACAACTGTGAAGACACGGGTCATTGCACATAACCAGCACGTTGTCCGGATAGATCATGAAGAAAAAACCGATCTCAACGCTGATGTAGAAACAAGAGTTATTGCGAGCTTTGAAAGACAGATTCAATCATTGGATGGAATCATTTTAGAAGATTACAATAAAGGTGTGCTGACGCAAGGATTGATTGCATCGCTCATCCGGCTTGCAAAAGAGCACAAAAAGACCATTACAGTCGATCCTAAGTTCAATCATTTCTTCGAGTATCAAGGCGTATCTGTTTTCAAACCAAATAGAAAAGAAACTGAGGAAGCGTTGGGCAGGCGTCTGAATGTTTTTCAAGACATAGAAGAGGCGGCACATGAACTCATTTCTCGTCTCAACGCAGACAATGTATTGCTCACAATGGGCGAGAAAGGTATGCTGCTCCTTGAGCGAAACGGAGCTCTTGCACATGTAGAAACAAAAGCAAGACATGTGGCTGATGTCTCTGGTGCAGGCGATACTGTTATTGCAACACTGACAATGGCGATGGTGGCGGGTGCATCTATTGGAGAAGCTGCTGCGATAGCAAATTACGCCGGTGGAATTGTTTGCGGTGAAGTTGGTATTGTGCCAATAGACAAGGGAGGATTGATTCAAACGATCCTCAAAGACATCAATCAGGAAGGCAGACGGTAATGGGTGCTGTCGTTACACGCGCCGCGTTGGCAGAGATAAGAGAAAAATTGAAGCGTGAAGGAAGGAAAGTTGTTTTCACAAACGGCTGTTTCGATATCGTGCATCGAGGACACGTGGAATATTTGACAAAGGCAAAAGCGCTCGGGGACGTACTTGTGGTTGGAATGAATACCGACGCATCAGTGAAACGCCTCAAAGGAACATCACGGCCCATCGTCTGTCAGGATGACCGTGCCTTGGTGCTTGCCGCTTTTCGTGTGGTTGACTATGTGTGCCTCTTTGATGAAGACACGCCGCACGAACTCATCAAAGCCGTTATGCCCGATGTGCTTGTGAAAGGTTCCGACTGGACGGTTGACTCCATTGTAGGAAAAGATATTGTTGAGGCAGCAGGCGGCACTGTGCAAACGATTGATTTTGTTCCAAATCGCTCCACAACAGACATCATTAAAAAAATTGCAGACGGCAAAACGCACTGAATGAACGCCGGAATTTTTTTTGCGTTTCCCTACGTCTGCGCCGCTTTTTTTGTTCTTCGTCATGTGCCGGTGGAATGAACAACGTGCGCAAGCTTTTCCGAATCACATATTACATAGGCGGTATTCTCTTATTTGTCCTTATTGCCATCATCGGGTATACGCAGACCCGATCCTTTAAGACATACCTTCGCGATCTTCTCCTGCATGAATCCTTGACCGCCATCAACGGTGAGCTTCAACTTGGCGTTATCGATGGAAATCTTATCACAGGGTTCAGGGTGAACGATGTCATTGTGACTGAAGGCGGTGTTGAGCTTCTTTCGGCTCAACGGATCGAATTGAAATACGATCCGTTTGGAATTCTTTTCAAACGTGTGGGAGTCAGCAACGCTATCGTTGTGAAACCCCGCATTCATATCTCTCGATCACTGAACGGTACAATAAACATTGCCCGCCTCATAAAACCAAACCCGACTGATACGACTTCCTCAGTGTGGACCATTAATATCAAGCGATGGGAATTAGCAGACGCAGAAGTACTTTTCATAGATTCACTTCTGCTTCATCAACGGCAGATGGGAGAACGCGAAGCGCCGCCGGATAGCGTCATCGATTATGCACGCATTAATTGCCACGCACTTACGCTTGTGTTTTCTGCACAAATACAAAACAATACATATGCTGTGAAGATAAGAGATCTTACCACATCAATTTATCGAGATGAACAGTTCATTTCAGCCGCTACCGAAAACCTATCAAAAGGGCAGCATCAAGCGCCGGTATTTACCTTTAAACACTTGAGCGGCGATTTTCTGCTGACGAAGAATGAAGTCAGTGTGCGAAATATGAGTATTGAAACACCAGGGACACATCTCCGTTTCGATGCCGGAATGAATGGATTTGATATTACTCACTTGTCCAGTTTGGAGGAGTTGAAATCAATTCCAGTCGATCTCTCGCTATCAGCGGATGATATTGATACTCGGGAGCTAAAGCAATTTCTCTATCCCTCCGTAAACTTTCTTGATCATTCACTCAAGCTCCAATTAAAAGCAAAGGGAACGCTTGGAGCATTAAACGTTGAGAACCTTTCTATCCAAATGCCCAATTCGATGGTCAAACTCCATGGTCAGGTTCGCAATATTCACCATCCCCGTGATTTGGAAATGACCGCGGTGGCTGGCGATAACTTCATTGTTCCGCGCGACCTTTTCGACTGTCTGCCGGGTCTTCATCTGCCGAACCTAACATTTCTTGGTTATGTGAAATATTCGCTGACGTATGAAGGACGGCCGTTAGATTTTAAAACTCGATTTTCGGGCAGCACAGCTGTCGGAGATATAAACATTGATGGAAAAATGAAAATCGACACGGAGAATACTGCGTATTCTGGTATGGTAGCTGTACATTCATTGGCAATGGGAACTATTCTGAATGATCAAAAACTATCCAGCAATCTTAATGCAAAGATGACCATCGATGGAACCGGATTTAATCTGCGCACCATGACCGGAATTGCGAAAGTGGAAATGGATTCCTCCTTGTTCAATGGACTTTCCATTCAGCATTCAGTCGCCGTATTCGATGTTGCTGACGGAATACTGCGATCTCATGTGGCAGCTTCCGTTGGAAGCGGAATCTATGAGATATCAAGTCTTCTCACGTTTTTTCAAAAAGACTCAACAAGGTATAACATTTCCGGCAGAATTCGATCGCTGGATCTTGCCGATGTGCTGAAAGATCCACAATACGGAAGCGATCTTTCCTTTGATCTTACTGCTGCTGGAGCAATCGGTGCTTCGACACGATCCGACACAGCAGAAGTACATTTTTATCGTTCGGCGTTCGCGCTGCAGACGTTCGAATCGGCGCAGGCAAAGGCAATATTTCAAGTGAAAGATAGTGTGAATAGTAATTTGCAGATTACATCAACAATAGGCGATTTGAATGTGAGCGGCAATTTTACACCTGCCTCATTTATCGCGGCATGGCAAAATTCTTATCAACTGGTCACCGAGGGAGTTGCGTACCGGTTTCAAAGTCTTGACTCCATACGCTCGTTCAACAGATACTTGACGACACCGCAAAAATTTCATCCTTCGCACGTGTCTAGTGTCAATCCGATTGATGCACACTATCGCTTGCAAGTAAAAGATCTCAAACCAATCGGTGTCTTCATTCATGTGCCGCTTGCGGGCATGGGAATCATCGAGGGTACAATTGCTGGAGATTCAATAGATATGCAGCTTCGCGGCAAAGCGGATCTTGAACAATTTGAGCTTGATGCCGCAACCGATACGCTGACGACGGATATGGCGTCGTTCAAATACTTCTTCGGCGGCATTGGGTATGAGAAACTCTTTAAAAAATTCCACGCATCCGTCGAACCGGAGCTTACTAATTTTGAGATCAACGGACTTCTCTTCAATCGAATTTCCGGTGAAATGAAAGCGGATGCCGACTCAAGTGATTTCCAATTTTCAGCATACATAGATTCTACTGCACGTGTTGAATTCGAGGGAACGTCTCATGTGAATGCTAACCTCATGGAATTTGATATTCCACGATTAAAAACCGAGATAGGTCGGTACATTGCTGAAAATAAAGACACCGTTCGATTGATATTGGGACGTGATGGGTCCTACATCAAAACGCTCAAGATGGAACACGAAGATGAAGAAGCATCATTGGCGGGGCACTTCAGCCCGACAGGGATTTCAGATCTGAATATTTCGCTCAATAAATTTCATCTCTCTCATCTGAGACAGATACTTTATCGCGGTCCCTACGCCAAATCTTCTATGCAGTTTGACGGGATGCTTAATGCGAAAACTCTTTTTCGCGGCAGTTTTAAACATCCCAACATCGTTATAGATATGCACGCTCAGGACGTTCGTGCAATTGATTCGGTACAAAACAAACAAAAAACTCTCGGTAAAATCGATTCATACATATCATATTTCGAACATGTTCTTGGATTGGACGTGAAATTCACAAGCCGGTCTGGCGATACACAAGCCCCGCCAGATTTACTCCTTTCTGGGTCGCTCCCATATGATTTTGTTCTTGTACGAGAAGCACCGCATCCGTTGGAAGGAAGTGTGGATCTTACGCTGAAGTCCACCGGCATGAATTTGGAAATTCTTGATCCATTTATTCCTGTTATTTCGAATCTCTCGGGAGTCATGACATGCGATATGCAAATGAAAGGTCCAATCGATGCACCGCACTATCAAGGGTCAATGTCGATTCGGAATGCGAACTTTGTTTTTGATCCGCTTGGAATGCCGTTTGTCTTGAACGGCGATTTAATTCCAGCAGGAGACCGAATTCAATTGGAAAAGTTCACCATTCAGAACAGTCCGCAGGAACGGTTGCATGTTGGAACGATGAAAGTTTCGGGAAACTTTACTCTTCTTGGATTGAATTTTAAGCAGTTCGATCTGCTGGCGCAGGGCGATTTAAAGGTTATGAGTGAAGAAAAGCGACTTACCGGACAAAAACTGTATGGCAATTTGTTTGCAGCAACAGGACCGAGTGGACTTGTTTGGCAGGGTGACCTTACTGCTTCTACGGTACGCGGCGAGGTATTTGTAAAAGACGCAGCATTAACTCTCCCGCCGGAGCAAGAATCAGAATTAGCCCGCACAACCGGTGTGAACATCACGTTTAAAGATGACACATCGCATGTAAGCTTATCTGAAATAACAAAATCGAGCCAGGCGGTTGTTAAAAAAAATAAGGATGCAGTATCTTCTGCATTAAAACTCATTCACAATTCGTTTCTTGACGGCATCAGTTATGATGTTCGTATTGAAACGCAGGGGCCAACGACTCTCCGTTTTGTCTTCAACACCCAAACGAGTGAAGAACTTTTTGCAGACCTTCAGGGCCGCCTCTCCTTCAACCGGACGCCGGAAATGTCGCGTTTGACCGGCCAGGTCGAAGTGAGTAATCGTTCGTATTATTATTTCATCAAGAAATTTGAAGCAACCGGAAAACTACTTTTTACAGGCAACATTCTGAATCCTGAACTTGACGTTACCGCAACATATCAGGGAATGCACGAGGGATTAGCTGACACTATTTCTACTAAATCTCCATCAAATCAGTCGCAATCAGCCGGAATTTCTGGAACAAGTAAGGCACCACAAGTATTAGTCACACTTAAAATCACTGGCACAAGGAATGAACCGAAGACGAAGATTTCATTACAGACAAAAATATTTTCTGATAAAGATTGGACAAATTGGAAAGATGGTGACGATGAAGCCAATGCCGTCTCTTTTATCCTTGCCGGTCAATTCCGCAATGAACTCACGGATCAACAGCGTATGGGACTTATAGGAACGAATCTTGGCTTTGCATTGGCCTGGGGAAGTGTCAATGGACTAATTAGTGATGCGCTTCGCCGTAATACATCGGGTTATATCCAGTCTATGGATGTCATTTATGTCGGCGGGCAATTTAATCAGTCAACGGATCTCCGATTGACCGGACAGGTGGGTGAAGCTGTTATCCGAGCCGGGGGAAGAGTGTTAAGCGACTTGACAAATGCAAATGTGAGCGTTGAGTTTCCTGTGAGCAGCATCATGAACTCGGAGAAATACCGCAACCTCATCCTGACATTTGAGCGCCGTGTCGAAGGCATCCAAAATGCGGTAGAAGAACGCCGTGCCTCCAATGGTGTCCGGTTGTTCTACCGCATTATATTCTAAAATAACTTTCATGACTCTGTCATTTGCATTGCACGAACTATTTCATCAAGGAGTATTCAGTGACCAATAAAAGTACCGGCGAGAGTTTTGAGTCTCTTCGAGAACGCATCCTGCAATTTCTCGCCCGCTTCCCTCATGAATCCTTCAAATCAAAAGAATTATCACGCCGCATAGGTATCCGCAGCGCGAAAGATGAACAGATCTTTAAGCGGTCGCTCCGGTCTTTGCAGGATGAAAACAAGATTTTACGCATCCGCGGGAAACGGTACGGTCATCTCCACGAAACGCAGCTCTTCTTTGGCACTTTGGAAGTTACTTCTCGCGGCTTTGGCATTGTCACAGTTGAGGAAGGCGGAGAAGAGCTATTCATTCAGCAGGAAAATCTGGGAGATGCCGCTCATGGCGACACGGTAGAGGTCTCGCTCTTAGCGCAAAGCACAAAACAGAAGGAACGCGGTGCGCGACGCGAGGGCGAAGTTGTGCGGATTATCAAGCGCGGAATTCAGACATTTGTTGGAACGGTGGAACGGGCACACAAGCAATTCTTTGTTGTGCCGGATGACCGCCATTTGGCGCGAGAAATTTTGATTGCAAAAGAACAACTGCATAATGCAAAAGAAGGCGATAAGGTTGTTGTAAGGATGACCGTGTGGGGAAAGCATCGTCAGAATTCGGAAGGGCAAGTTGCGGAAGTGCTTGGAAAGTCAGGCGAATTATCGGCAGAAATCAAATCTGTCGCACGTGAGTATCATTTAACAACCGAATTTCCTCCGGAAGTTTTATTGGAGGCGAATGCTGTTCCATCGAACATTCCCCAGACTGAAATAGACCGCAGACGCGATCTCCGTCATCTGCTTTGTTTTACAATCGATCCGGAAGATGCGAAGGATTTTGACGATGCGGTTTCCCTTGAACCGCTGCCGGATGGCAATTTCCATCTCGGTGTGCATATTGCAGATGTTTCATATTATGTAACAACCGGAAGTGAATTAGATAAAGAAGCGCTCAAACGCAGCACAAGCGTTTATTTTCCAAATGGCGTTATTCCCATGCTTCCGGAAAAACTTTCCAATGGCTTGTGCAGTCTTCGTCCGGATGAAGACCGCCTGGCGTTTACTGTTTTCATGATTGTTTCGCCACGAGGCAGTGTGAAAGAATATGAAATTGTGGAAAGTGTTATTCGCAGCAAATTCCGATTCAGTTACGAACGAGTGCAGGGACTCATTGACCGGTTGGAACAGAACCTGGCAGCATCACCGAGTGATGCCCCATTCGCTGAAGTTGTTGCGCAGATGTATCGGTTGAGTGCATCATTGACGAAAAAACGTCTGAAGGAAGGCAGCATCGATTTTGATTCTGCAGAAGCGAAATTTGAATTTGATGATCAGGGAAAGCCGATCAAGATTATGAAGAAAGTGCGATTAGAAAGCCATCGGTTAGTGGAAGAATTTATGTTGCTGGCAAATCGGGTTGTGGCGCGGCATATTGGTTTAGCGAAGAAAGAAGAACAGGCAAAGCCGTTTTTGTACCGCGTGCATGATTCGCCCGATCCGGAACGCATTGGCGAACTTGCCGTGTTTGTTGAGAAATTTGGTTTTACATTGAACACAGACGGCGGTGTTACGTCTAAATCTTTACAGCAGCTTCTTAATCAAGTGAAGGGCACAGAAGTCGAAAATGTGATAAATGAAGTGGCGTTAAGGTCGATGGCAAAAGCAGTGTATTCTGATCGCAACATCGGTCACTACGGTTTGGGGTTTGATTACTATTCGCATTTTACATCACCGATTAGACGTTACCCTGATTTAATTGTTCATCGAATGCTCAAACAATACGCGACAGGTATTTCGCTCCAGGAACGGAATGCGCTTCGCCAACGTTTGCCGTATATCGCCAAACAATCGTCTGTAATGGAACGGGCGGCGATGGAAGCTGAACGTACTGCTGTGAAAGTGATGCAGGTGGAATATATGAAGCGCCATATTGGTGATGAATTCCACGCCGTCATTTCCGGTGTAACAAACTTTGGCATTTTTGTCGAACTGACAGATTTGCTGGTTCAGGGATTGCTTCACGTGCGTGACCTGAGCGACGATTATTATACCTATGATGATAAGCAGTACACATTGAAAGGGCGTCGAACAGGTAAACAATATCGTCTTGGCGATACGTTAGAAGTTAAAGTTGTTCGTGTTAACCCGGAGGATCGCCAGATCGATTTTTCGCTTGTAGAAAAAGATGAAGTTAAAGTTCAGCGGCGGCGCAAACACTGAGTACTTAAGACTGCGAGGACATAAGATAGGAAAGAGATGAATTGAAAAGATATTGTCTTAAGGGGCTCACAGACTTAGTGGCTCAGCGGTATTTAATACAAAACAGTATTTAGAGGAAAAAATAATTCAAGAGAAGAAGGGTAAGAATATTATGCGGCAGTTTATTCTCATCAGTTTAATTCTCTGCGGAGTCGCAGTTGAGGCGAATGCGCAGAACTCCGTCTTTGGTAAGAATAAAGTTCAGTATAAGAATTTCCACTGGCAGTATCTCCAGACAGATCACTTCGATATATATTTCTCACAGGACGGCTACGACCTTGCGCAGTTCGCCGCCAACGCCTCAGAAGCGTCGTATGCTTCTATCAAGAAACTTTTGCGTTACGATATTAACAACCGCATTTCCTTTGTCATTTATAACTCGCATAATGAGTTCCAGCAAACGAATGTGGTAAGCGAATATATGGAAGAAGGCATCGGCGGAGTCACTGAATTGTTTAAGAATCGCATTGTTATTCCATTTGAAGGAGGCTATGGACAGTTTCGGCATGTCATCCATCACGAATTAGTGCACGCGGTCTTGAATGATATGTTTTATGGCGGCACAATCCAATCTCTTATCTCCAGCAAATCGCCGGTACAGTTGCCCATGTGGATGAATGAAGGCATCGCAGAATACGCCGCGTTGAAGTGGGATAATAATTCGGATATGTTTCTCCGTGATGCAACAGTGCACAATTATCTGCCGCCCATCAATTATCTCAGTGGATATTTTGCATACCGCGGTGGGCAATCGGTGTGGTATTACATTGCCAATAAATATGGCGAGCAGAAAATTGCAGAAATCTTCAGCCAGATAAAAAGTGCTCGAAGTATTGAAAGAGGATTCAAATCTGCCATTGGTATGTCTGTCAAAGAACTTTCAGAACGCTGGCAGAAAGAACAAAAAGTGTACTATTGGCCGGACGTTGCAAAGCGTGAAGAGCCGGCGGATTTTTCGTATAAGCGGATGACGAATCACACGAAGGATGGCAATTTCTATAACACCAGTCCTACGATCTCGCCGCAGGGCGACAAGATTGCATTTATCTCCGACCGAAATGATTACTTCGATGTCTATATCATGTCAGCGTTGGATGGCGAAATTCTTGATAAAGTTGTCAGCGGGCAAAAGACGAACAATTTTGAAGAGATGCACTTGCTGACACCCGGTATCACATGGTCGCCGGATGGAAAGAAACTTGCGCTTGCCGTAAAGGCAGGTGAACGCGATGCTATTTTTCTTGTAGATATTGAATCCGGCAAACAGGAAAAAATTCAGCTGGATTTAGACGGTGTGTTTTCAGTGAATTGGAGTAGCGATGGCAAGTTGCTGACATTTGTCGGCGTAAAATCGCCGCAGTCTGATATTTATATTTACAATATAACTACAAAGGAAGTGAAGAATCTTACGAACGATATTTTCTCGGATAGTGATCCGGTATTTTCACCTGACGGGAAAAAGATTTACTTCGCATCAGACCGTGGAGATATAACATCACGGACTATGATATCGAAGAACTTCAAAATTTGGAATTATGATCATGCACAAATCGATTTATATTCGATCGATATTTCCACGGCACTTATTCGACGAATCACTACGCAGCCCAATGGTAGTAAAACATCACCTGTCATATCGCCGGACGGCAAAAAGCTTTTATATATCGCCGATATGAATGGTATCAACAACATCTATGTGCAGGAACTAGATTCTGGCAAGTATTATCCCATTACAAATTCCATTAGCGGATTGTACCAACTCTCGCTTTCACACGATGGATCCAAATTGGTGTTCGCATCCCTCAATGAGGCAGGGTTTGACATTTACTTGATGCTGCGCCCGTTAGAGCGCAAACTCAACGTTTCGTCGCTGGAGCCGACTGAATATTATAAGATGAAATTTAAACTTCCACGTGAAGAGAAGCCGAAAGAAGTTGTCGCTCTTGCTCCATCCTCCGACACCATTTCGGTACGCAGCAATGTTGTTGTGGTTGTCGATTCCGTCGGCGTGGAACCAACATATCATTCAGGTGTGAAAGCCGATCTTTCCAATTATATTTTTTCCCCTGAAGGCATGCACGACACAACGAACGGCCCACCGCCGATTTCACAAGTGGAAATTACAGACAATCAGGACGTCGACAGTAATTATATCCCGCACCGTTATAAGTTAAACTTCTCGCCTGACCTTGTCTACGGTGCGGCGGGTGTGAGCACTTTTTACGGATTGGAAGGAAGTACGATTTTGGCTTTCAGTGATATGCTGGGCGATCATCAGATTATTTTTCAAACAAATCTGTTGATCGATCTCAAGAACAGTGATTATGGACTCTCATACTATTATTTACCAGGGCGCATGGATTGGGGATTCCAAGCCTTTCATGATGCGAAGTTTCTGTATGTAGGTTCTCCGGGTGCATGGTATGATACGCTTTATCGTTTCCAGACGTGGGCTGTTGGGGCCGTTGCGTCCTATCCGATAGATCGATTCAATCGCATTGATTGCTCTTTGATGTGGCTCAATCTCTCGCGAGATAATTTGGATAATGCATCCAGCCCCTCAGAGCGGCGCTCGCTTGTATTACCGCTCGTGAGTTATGTGAATGATAATTCCATCTGGCAGGGGGAATGGTTTGGCCCTAATAACGGTTCACGCTTTAACGCTACGTTTTACGGAACGCCAAAGATAGGAAATGATGGATTGGATATGCAGACATTTACAGCAGACTATCGAAGCTACAACAAATTGGCAAAAGAATTCATCTTCGTGTACCGCCTTTCAGGCGGGATAAGTATGGGAAGTAATAAACAAAATTTTCTACTTGGTGGGACAGAAGGGTGGTTGAATTACCATCTTGCGACAAATGAAATTCCTATTCACAATGTAGAGGATTTTGCGTTTCTGACACAAGTCCTTCCGCTGCGCGGGTACGATTACGCCCAGGAGATTGGCACGCGGTTCGCAGTAGCGAACATGGAATTTCGTTTCCCGCTTCTCAAATATCTTATCTTCGGTGCACTTCCGATTGGTTTTGCAAACATTCTTGGTGCAGCATTTGTTGATATGGGATCAGCGTGGAGCAACGATCCTTCGTGGAGGGCGTTCGGCACAGATCCTAACAACGGCGAGACAATAACGAAAGATTTGCTCATTGGTACCGGTTTAGGATCGCGGATTATTCTTTTTGGATTGCCGTTGCGCATCGATGTTGCGTGGCGCTTCAACTGGTCCGGTTTCTCGGAACCGTACTATTACTTTTCACTGGGCGGAGATTTCTAAGCTATTACTTGTATTAATACGAATTCAATAGGTTCTGTTCATTCAGCCAAAGAGGGCGGTGATCTACTCAGGTTGACTAGATCGTAACTTAATCTTTTGTGTACCGGGGAGAAGTCCGCGTTTGAGAAATAGCTTTTGTCCTTCTGATGTAGCAACGTAAGTGCCAAAGCCCGTCGCCAAAGTGACCGGCCCCCTCGTGTACATATAAATTGCCCGCTTAAGTGGATAATAATTTCTATAAATATTTGCTGGATGAGGTGAAAAGAATTTTCGAAGTGCTTCGGCTGGAGTTGTAAACGCTGTATCAGTGTCTTCACTTGTTCTGCCGAGGCTGAGAATTTTAGCATCTGACTTTACCGAATCAATCCACACTAATGCTGCAAAACCGATTGCATACGGATCTTTTTCTACCGATCGAAGTGTCTGAATATCAGAACTTGTGCGCGTGAATATTGCCGAGATGCCAGCTTGCTTTAATAAGCGTTGCTTAAGATATTCTGATGCATCCGATGAATCCTGGCAGTAAATTTTAATGGTGCCTTTCATCGGTTTCGCAAGTTGTTCCCACCGCGTAATCTTTCCCGATAATATTTTTTGAATTTCCGTTGTCGTCATTTCAACGACAGTATTCTTTGGATGCACAACAGCAACAATACCATCATACGCAACAATGACTTCGTTGAGGCTGGCAGAGATTATTTTTACTTGTTCTTTTTCAGTCTGTGTCAATGAACGGGGAAGAAAAGCAATGCGTGCAGTGTCCATCACGAAGTGGCGTGCGGCTGTTTCAGCGGATACGATAGTATCCGTTATATATGCGCCGTTTGCTTGATAGAGGTTCAGGAATTCATTCACTTCGTCAATCATGACCGGAGCGATAGATTCCGGAATGAAGATATGCAGGTTGCCTTTCGTTGTAGTTTCCTTTTCTTCAGTATGACAGCCCAAAATGACAGTCATGATACAAACAACGCAGAGTAAGCGCATGAGATGCCCCTTCCTGAGAAAAAATTAAGAGGTTATAGAAGAACTCTCTATAGCCCTCTCTTCTACGCGCTGTAACAGAACGAGGCCGGTGAGAAGAAAGAATCCAATAGAGAGAATGGCAAACCGTTGATTGAGATACGACGAAACAAATCCAAAAACGACCGGTCCAAGTATCGCAGATGCTTTTCCGAAGAACGAATAAAATCCAAAAAATTCTGTTTTCTTTTCTTGCGGAGTGATAATAGACATCATGCCTCTGCTGATTGATTGAGAGGAACCGAGAGCTAATCCGGCAAGCACGCCAAGCCCGTAGAACATCCATTTATCTTGAATAAAAAAAACAATGACTACAATAGTCAGCCATAGAAACAAAGTGATGCTGAGCGTCCGTTTATGGGTAGTATGGTCTGCCAAGATGCCAAATAGAATAGAACCAACAATGGCAGAAGTCTGCACCATGGCAAAGTACACGACAATTTCGCTTATATCCATCTTGAGTGTTTCGCGTGCAAAAATGGAAGAAAAGACGATGATCGTATTGACACCATCGATATAAATAAAATAAGAAATCAGAAAGCGTGCGATGTTGCGGTACCGCGGAAATTGCTGATAGGTGGTTCGGAGCCGGGCAAAACCAATTTTAATAAAGTCCAACTTTAAGCTTCCGGTTCGCTGTTTATCTGGGAGAAAGAAAAATAGGGGCAGGGAGAATACGAAAAAGAAAGCAGCGGCTATAAGAAAGCTTAATCGAATGTTGAAGAGATTGTCTATACCGAATCCACCTGCGTACAATGGAAACACCACCGCAAGCGAAACGAGCGATCCGACATATCCGAGGGCGAATCCATAACCCGAGACACGGCCATAACTTCGAGCCGTTGTTATCTCCGGAAGAAACGCATCATAGAATACAAGTCCTGCTTCGAATCCGATATTCGAAACTACGAGAAGCGCCATCCCGAAGAAGATCATTCCGGCGTGCACGAAGAATAGACTCGAGGTTGCAAGAACGCATATTGCCGTGAAAATCCCAAGGAATCGCTTCTTGCCTGCGCCATAATCGGCGACCGCGCCAAGTACGGGGGAGAAGAGAGCCACTATGAACATAGAAATACTAAACGCAGAACCCCACAAAAAATCTCCTTGATGGCTGCCTTGCGCAACTATTTCTTTGAAGTAGAGCGGATACCCAACGGTAAGAATGAGAACGTAAAATGCAGTGTGCGCAAAATCGAAGAGCGCCCATGAAAAGATTTGCCAACGTGTTGCCGTATGCAAAGATGGAGGTTGAAGAGTGCTGCTCATCTTTGTTTGGATTGTTTGTTCGCTCCAGTGTTCACTAATCCTCGTCCTGATTTCTTTATACGGCCATCTTTTTTCAGATCATCGAGAATTGAGTCGAGCACGCCGTTAACAAATTTATCACTTTTCTCGGTGCTGAAATCACGCGCAATTTCTATGGCTTCGTTGATAGTGACTTTCGGCGGGATGTCATCAAAGTACAATAATTCGCAAATACTCATTCGCAGCACAATCCTATCGATAATAGCGAGACGGCTAAATTCCCAATGTTCTATCCGCTGGCGGATTAAATCATCTAACTCATTATTGCATTCAATAACCTTGAGGATTAGCTGCTTTGCGAAGGCAAACGATTCCGGCTGTTTCTCCAAATCAGCGACAATGTTCTCGATGATAAACTGGATAGGTTCATGAGAGAGTTCGTACGCATACAGCGCCTGCAAAACCCGTTCTCGTACTACTCGTCGTCGGAGGGACATGGTATTACCAGCGAAAGAACTTATAAATAAAATGATTGTACTGCACCCTCAAACTTAGGGAAAAAAAAGGAGGGAGGCAACTGGTGATTGATAGATGCAGCGCGTAAGGCAACAAGGAATGAGCATCTCTGTAGAACAAACTCATCTCTACTTCAACGGCCAATTGCCTTCGATCTTTCGTGTTACTGCCGGGAGAAATTCTGGTTCGCGTGCTATAAAAGAAAAATCCGGATTCAACAGCTCTGCAAAATTGTACTTCCGACGTAATGCCTTTTCGAGGGTAGAAAATGCTTTCTGTCCATTACGCTGGATAGAATAGAGGGCTGCGCTTCGAAACAATATTTCAGCTGAGTTGCTATTGATCTCTATTGCCTTATTCATTGCTGTTTCACCATCAGAAAAATTTCCAAGCCGCGAATGAAACAATCCGACATAGGAAAGAGCTATGGCATCTTCAGAGTTTGCTTCAATTGTTTGCTGCGCTATTACTAATCCATCTTGCAGCCATTGTTGTGCAGTGTTGATTTGGAGTGAGAGCTGATAGGCACGCCCGATCCAATAATGGTATCGATAATCTTTTGGAGATGTGAGGAGCTTTTGCTGGAAGTATTTAATAACCTTGTCGTATTTTCCATCGTTGAGCCAAATACTTTGAATAAAATTAGTCGTCAGTCCTTCCTCGTCTTCTCCAAAAGATTGAGCTTGTTTATAGGAATTCTCTGCAGCGGAGTATTCTTGTTTCATCTGCTGAGTTATTCCCATCGTGAAATGTGATTTCGCGTTGACTGGATCGTGCTGAAGTGCGATGGAGGCGTACATTGAAGCGTCGTCGAATTTCCCGGCAATATTGGAAAGAAAAGCGAGTTCCCGGTAACATTCCGGATCTTGCGGCTGCAACGTCACGCTCTGTGCTATGGAAGATAAGGCCGCATTATAATTCTGCTGCAAACGGGCACAGGTTGAAAGAACCCTATAAGCAAGCGCAATGTTGGGTGAACATCGCAAGGCGCGTTGTGCATATTCGACGGCAGACTGCAGATGCTGCGGATCGTTCGTTGCAGAGAACATGCGCAGCTCAATATCAGCGAGCATTCCATACGCCGGACCGAAGGAAGGATCGATTTGTACCGCAATGAGCAAGAGAGTTTTTGCAGAATCTATTCCTGATCCAAAATTTAATTGCAGTATATGAATAGCTTTTAGATATTTTTCAAAAGCATCAACGTTGGAAATCCGTGCAATCTCTGGCAGTTTGGATTTTATTTCCATTTGATCAATCACTTTTTGCACAATGCTTATGCGCATTTCGCTCAATGCGGAGATCTGTCCTTCCACTGACCCGATAGAGACAATCTTCTGTTGATCTGGAAGGAATAAGCGTATCAGCAAAGTGTAGCCCCCATGGTTTTCTTGAATATTTACCATCACCAGATAACATGTAGGAAGCATGGTTGTGATCTTTTGAATGTGTGCCTGATCTGGTACATATAAAAGTGATGAAGATGGGGCAATAACGGTGAGGTGTTCGCATTGTGAAAAATCTTCTGCGAGGAGGATTGGAAGTGCATCGAACACATCAAGATTGCTTGTATCGCGAGGAGTATTCATGAGCTGCATGATGGCAATCGATGCTTTCTTGGGGAATACGATGTCTAATAGTTTTGGAATACCCAAGATCGCCACCCCCAATGTTATGATTGCAGCTATTATGTAGTACAATCTTTTGTGCCTTGATTGATAGTCCATTTGTTGGCGGACAATCGCTTGCTGCCGTTTTTGTTCCTCTACTTTTTGCTGAAGTTTAGCAAGTTCTTGGACATGCTGCTCCTCGCGTGCCTGCTGGGCTTGAATGCGTAACAGCTCTGCTTTTGCCTGCTCCGTTTGACGAATACTTTCTTCTAATCGCCTCGCGTCGGAATGATTCGGATCAATAACAAAGAGTTCATGCAATGTAAATGTTGCTTCAGTGAATTTTTCTTCCTGAAGAAGACCTCGCGCTTGATCAAGAAGTTCTTCAATATGCCGCTCTTCACTGGATATTTGTTTAGGTGCATTTTCTAATCGTTTAGTTCTCTTTCTTTCCTCAAGCCGGTAACGCTCTTCCTCGATTTGCGCAAGGAGTTGTTGGGCGCCGACATGCAATGGACGGAGTCGGAAGATTTCATTTACTTCGTTTTCAGCCGCGTCTAACTGACCTTCTGTAAAAAGCTCATTCGCTTTTTGAAGGGATAGTTGCATTGTTTTTTCTTGTTCTTCTTCTGCTTTCTTGCGTTCGGTGTTGATGCGCTGCTGAGGGTCGAGTTGATAGATTTTGTTTAATTCTGCTTCAGCCTCGCTTGTCTTGCCCTCTTCATAGTATTTCTCGGCTTTCGCATAATGCTCGGCAATTTGCTTTTTTTGTTCTCCTTCTCTCTTTTCGAACCCCTCCTGAGCCCGTTGCTTTGCCTCTTCAACATTTCTGGCTTCGAGCGCTTCTTCGGTTTCTATTTTTTGCGCCGTCTCTTCCTGATTATGTGCCAGTGTTTCTAACGCGGTAGCAGACGGTGTTGCAAGCTCGGCAATGCTATCGATTAAGATTTCATACACTTCTATATGCTCTGGTATGTTCTTCAATTGCTGAGGACCAAGCGGGAAAACCCGTAGTTGTATCTTATTGCGCACCTGCTGGTACACATGTTGTGAAATCCAAATTCGATTCGGCCCTGCCATCGCTTCAATGCGGGAAGCGATGTTCACGCCATCCCCGATAATATCCTCATCACGGATAATCACGTCGCCAAGATGAATGCCGACGCGAATTTCTATTTTATCTAATTCCGATTTTTTCTTGTTGAAATGTGAGAATCTTTTTTGCGCTTCCATTGCGCATCGAACTGCATTGACGGCGCTCGAGAAGTCAATCATAAACGAATCGCCAATGGACTTTATGACACGTCCATCAAATTTTGCAGCGAGCACGCGCAAAAGAGCGTCATGTGTTTTCAATAACTCAAAGGCTTTCGTTTCATTCTGAGCCATCTTTTTGGAAAAGCCTTTGATATCTGTGAACATAATCGCAGTGAGTTTGCGGGTTTCAATGTCGATCGGAAATGGCATTACAATGTGCGCTCAAATGAAAAATCGTGAGTCTTCGAGTATCGTAACTCTTTAAAGATAGGTGTGGAGAGATTGAATGTCAACACATGTGAAGAAAAAAGGTGATGGTGTTTGGGCAGAAGAACGAGAAGAACTGAATATTGGAACAAAAAATTCTCTCCTCTCATTGAAATAATTGTTCAATGAATATAGTATTTCTGTACATATTCCTCCAGCATCCTATTCGTGCTAAACTGCGAGAGCAGTGTTTGCATTGCGTTTCTGATGCGCTTTAACCACGCGTGCGGAATGCCTCGCTCGTCACGGTCGTAAAACTCCGGAATGACCGATTCGGAAAGAACTTTGACTAAGCTTTCAAAATCATGTTCATCTTGTGTTTCCAAATCGGTTTCGTTCTGATCGTCACCAATATTCCAGCCATTATGTCCGTTGTATCCTTCACGCCACCAACCATCCATAATGCTCAGATTCAACCCACCGTGGATGGTGATTTTCATGCCGCTTGTTCCGCTGGCTTCAAGCGGACGGCGTGGATTATTCAGCCATACATCGGCACCGGAAATGAGATGACGGGCTACGTTAATATCGTAATTTTCAAGGAAGACAACTTTTCCGTTTAACTCTGGCTGGCGCGATATTTCTATGATATGTTGAATGAATCGTTTACCGTCATTATCATGTGGATGTGCTTTACCAGCAAAGATGATTTGAAGCGGATGCTGTGGATCTGAAAATAACGGAATGATTTTTTCTAGATGTTTGAATATCAACGGTGCTCGTTTATAGGTTGCGAACCTGCGAGCAAATCCGATCGTCAATGCATCGGGAGATAAGATATGACTTGTTGCAAGAGATGTACCGCCCATGCGAATATATTTTTGCCGGCGAGCATAGTCAACTAAATCGCGTCGCAGTGAATAACGCAACGCCCAGAGTTCTTCGTCGGTTGCAAGTTCGTCGTCCGCAATCTTCTTCCAAAATTTCGGTTCCATCAACTTAGCGGTCCAATCAAAACCAAGTCGTTTGTTCCAGAAATCGTGCGCATGGGCTGTTGCCCATCCTGGTGTGTGGATACCGTTGGTGATGTATCCGATGGGAACATCATCTACCGATCTTTCGTGAAATAATTCCTTCCACATTTCTCTGCTCACGTGTCCGTGCAATTCGCTGACGCCATTGGCTGCGCGAGACATCTTGATCGCTAGTACTGTCATCGTAAATGGTTCATTCTTCTCAGACGGATGAACACGACCGTACGACATAAGGGCTTCATGCGCCAAGCCGGTGGAATTCCAGAATTTTCCAAGTGCGTATGTCATCAATTCGGTATTGAATCGGTCATGTCCTGCTTGTACAGGAGTGTGAGTTGTGAAGACGCATTGTGAGCGAACTGCGCGCTCTGCCTCATCCTGTGCTTTTCCGGTTTCTAATTCCTGCTTCAGTAATTCCAGTACGAGGAATGCGGAATGTCCCTCGTTCATATGAAAAACAGATGGTGTTATTCCCAGTGATTGCAGAAGCCGCACACCGCCGATTCCAAGAACAATTTCTTGCCCAATACGCGTGTCTATGTTGCCGCCGTACACCGTAGCTGTGAGTCCCTGAAAATGTTGATCATTCTCTGGAAGATTTGTATCGAGTAAATACAGAATGACCCGTCCGATATGGACAGCCCATGTTTGGAAGTACACTGTGCTGTGTCCAATTTCGACAGAGTTTAGTAAGCGGCCGCCTTCAGGTTGAAGTACGAGTTCCATCGGAAGACTATCGGTCGTATTGAGGGGATATACTTCTTCCTGCCATCCATCTGCATTCAATCGCTGTTGGAAATATCCTTGGCGATAAAAAAGTCCGATTCCGATGAAAGGGATACCAAGATCGCTTGCAGATTTTGTATGATCACCGGACAGAATGCCGAGACCACCCGAATAAATCGGCAGTGATTCATGGATGCCAAATTCAGCGCTAAAATATGCAACCGGATTCTTCAATGTTGATGCATGGTGTTTCGCCCACGTTGCGGGCTCTGCCATATACGAATCGAATTCTTCCAGCACGCTGTGCACACGCCGAGAATACTCATGGTCTCGCAGCCGGGCTTCTAATTCCCATTCGGATATATCTCTCATGATCTCAACAGCATTGTGATTGGAATGCCGCCATATATGCGGTGAGAGTTCGTTGAAAAGGGCTTGCGCTTCCGGATTCCATGTCCACCACATGTTTCTCGAAAGAGCGCGCAGGCGTTTCGCAAGAGAGTTGTGAGTGTGATTTTTCACTTTGAAAATTGTCGGCATGTTACCTCTATCCACTGATTCAATAATATCTTATGAAGAATGCGAAATAATTACTAATAAAACCAGATGGAAATGAATCCATGAAAAACAAAAAGCGCGAACTCGCATGTCCGCGCTTATGTGAGATTGAATTCCGAAACGGATCCTATATTTTTCGAGGCACATCGAAAACACAGCGAACGGTATCGCGAGCGATCAATAGTTCTTCGTTGGTCGGGATGACGAACACCTTTACACGGCTTTTCTTTGTGTTGATTTCTCCTTCTTTGCCGCCAACCTTTTCAAGGTTGAGTTGCTCGTCGATTTCGATGCCAAGCCATTCAAGATTGGCGCAGATGCGCTGCCTGATAACCGCAGAATTTTCACCAATACCTCCTGTGAAGATGACGGCATCAGCGCCATTCAATTCTGCTAGATATGAGCCGAGGTATTTTTTTGCACGCTGCGCAAAGATGTTGATGGCGAGTGTGGCGCGGCGATCCTGATGATCTTTTGCTTCGTCCAACAAATCTCTCATATCGTTCGTTAAGCCTGAAATGCCGAGCAGCCCTGACTGTTTGTTCAGCAGTGTGTCGATCTCGCCCATCGACATACCTTCTTTGTGCGAAAGAAACTCAAGTACTGCCGGATCGATATCGCCGCTGCGCGTTCCCATGACCAATCCTTCTAATGGAGAAAGTCCCATGGACGTATCGAACGATGCTCCATTTTTGATGGCGCATGCAGAACACCCGTTGCCAAGATGCACGGTGATGATATTCGTCTCTTCACGTGTCTTGCCGGTCAATTGTCGATATCGGAACGCTACATAACGGTGCGAAGTTCCATGAAATCCATACCGCCGTATTTTATGCCGCCGATAAAGCTGGTAGGGAATAGCGTACAGGAACGATGATTCCGGCATTGTAGAATGGAACGATGTATCAAATACTGCGACTGCAGGAACGCCGGCTCCGAGCAGTTCGCGCGCGGCACTGATGCCTTTCAAATTTGCCGGATTATGCAATGGCGCGAGGTCGATGCAATCTTCAATTCCGCGAATGACAGAGTTGTCAATGATGATTGATTTCGTGAACAACTCCGCACCATGCACCACGCGATGACCAACAGCGTGAATGTCTGCAAGCGATTGAATACCGGGAATTTGTGCGTCAGCTGAAATGATCCATTTGACGATATGGTCAAGTGCCGCTTTGTGGTCGCGTAAAGGCGCCACATGTTTCACCGGAGTTTTCCCGGCAGCTTGAAATGAGACGAGTGCCTGGCTGCCGATTCGTTCGATGATACCTTTTGCTAGTTGTTTATCGGCATCTTTCTCGATCATCTCAAGGTCAGTCTGAATAATCTGGAATTTGAGAGACGAACTGCCGCAATTTAAGACTAAGACGTTCATAGGTTTATTCAAAGATTAATAGTGAAATGGAAAGAGTAGCCGTTCTGTTTTTGAATATGCACCACTCTGTTGATTTTAAAAATAACTGTTCCAACGTACGGCTTTGTTGCTGAAAACTCAAGTTAGGTTTGTTTCATTTTACGGGTTTTTTCAGCTATCTTCATGACTGGAATTCATGAATCCATTCATCAAAGAATTAGATGTTTCTTGAAAAAATTCACACTCAAACCCCTTCCGGGTGATCATCTGCACCTCGTCCAGCCGCAGAACCTGCGTATTCATTATCAGCAGGAATTGAATGCAGCACAGTACGAAGCGGCTACATCTGTCAATGGTCCACATCTCATTATAGCCGGAGCAGGAACAGGAAAGACGCGCACAATCGTGTACCGCGTGGCGTATCTCGTGGAGTTAGGCGTAAAACCGGATTCTGTGCTGCTGCTGACGTTTACACGAAAAGCCGCCCAAGAAATGCTGCGCAAGGCATCGATATTATTAGACAGCCGATGCGACCAAATCTCAGGAGGAACATTTCACTCTTTTGCAAACAGCGTCCTGCGGAAGTATGCGGGTCAACTTGGGTACGAAAGTAATTTCACTATTCTTGATCAGACAGATGCCGAAGATGTTGTCAATCTTATTCGTACACGGCAAAAATTAGACACAAAAGAAAGACGCTTTCCCCGCAAAGAGACGCTGTACGATCTCTACAGCCGCTCTCTTAATACGATGACACCGGTGAAGGAATTACTGGCGATGGATTATCCGCAATACCTTGAAATTGAAACCGACATCGTCGCGCTTCATACCGCCTATGTGAAATATAAGCATGAACATAACCTGATGGATTACGATGATCTGCTGCTGAATCTTGCAGTGCTTCTCCGTAAGAACGAAGCTGTGCGCGCAACACTCTCCGATCGCTACAAATATATTATGGTGGATGAATATCAGGACACGAACAGATTGCAGGCAGAGATTGTAAAACTACTGGCGTTCAAACACCGCAATCTGATGGTCGTTGGTGATGATGCTCAGTGCATTTATTCTTTTCGGGGCTCTACGATTCAGAATATCCTTTCATTTGGTGAAGAATTTAAGGATTGCAAAATTATTAAGTTAGAAGAAAACTTCCGAAGTACACAACCGATTCTGAATTTGGCAAACGAAATCTTGTTGAAAGGTGGAGGAAGGTTAGTTGGCTAAAATGTACACGAAAGAACTTTTCACCCAGAAATTTGGTGGCAGTTTACCACAGCTTGTTTCCTCACAAACGGAAAACCAGCAGTCGCGCTACGTTGTGCAGAAGATTCTTGAATACCGTGAAATGGGTATTCCACTGGAAGAAATGGCTGTCCTGTTTCGCTCATCATTTCATTCGTTTGATCTCGAAATTGAGCTGGCAAAGGCGAACATTCCATTTCTCAAATTTGGTGGATTCAAATTTATTGAAACAGCGCATGTAAAGGATGTTGTTGCGTACTTGCGCGTGCTGGAAAATCCGCGTGATGTCGTATCGTGGAATCGCATTCTGTTGCTGATTGATGGCGTTGGTCCGCGCACAGCGGAAAAAGTTGTAGATGATATTCTTAAGAAGCGCGTTGGTCTTGCGAAGGAATTTAAAGAAGCTGTCACTGCGACGACAAAGTTTTGGATGGACTACGGAAGTTATCCGGAAAATGTCCGCACGTTGTTCAACATGCTCAAAGACATTGCCGCACCTCATATTTCTCCAGCAGAAAAAACGTTTCACATTCTTCAATATTACGAACCGATTCTGCGTACGCGGTATGAAGATCACTTAAAAAGGAAGAAAGATCTCGACACGTTCCAAAATATCACCGAGCGTTATAAGTCGGTGGATGAGCTGCTCACCGATCTCGCACTTGAGCCGCCGAATGAAAGCGTCGCCGACATCGAATCGCCGGGCCCGGAGACAGAATATCTGACGCTTTCGACCATTCATAGCGCCAAAGGGCTGGAGTGGAATACTGTGTTTGTTATCTATGCACTCGAAGGAAGATTCCCGACAATGCGTTCTGCTGCAAGCGATGAGGAAATGGAAGAAGAACGCCGCTTGATGTACGTTGCTTGTACACGTGCAAAAGAACATCTCATCATCACGTATCCCATGAATATCTATGACCGTGAAAGTGGTTTGATCCTCACAAAACCGTCGCGGTTTATCGAGGGCATTGGCGAGAATTTGTTGGAGCCGTGGGTGGTGGAGTAAATAATGAACTGTGATGAATGATCAGTGATCAATAATAACCTAATAGAAATTTCATTGACAGAAAATAAATTACCAAATTGCCAAATTGCAACATCGAACACTCCAAAATGTGTGATCCTTGCTGCTGGTGCTTCTACACGTTTGCGCCCGTTGACGGATGCGATGCCCAAATGTCTGCTCAAAGTTCATGGGAAGACACTCCTTGAGCGAACTATCCAAAACATCCTCACTGTCGGTATTAAAGAAATCGCACTAGTTGTAGGTTACCGGTCGACAATGATTCGTGAATTTGTAAAACAACGATTTCCTCAGCAGAGAATCCGCTTGATCCTCAATCCCAACTACGCGAGTACAAACAATGCTTATTCGCTTTTGCTCGCACGTCGATTTCTTGAGGATGAAAACGGGAAAGTGGACTCTACTTTGCTTCTCCTCGATTCAGATATTCTGTTTTCCAGTAAATTATTGCCGCACTTCTTAAGTATCAAAGCAGCAAATAAAATTACGGTACGTGTATTGGGTGAGCATGATGAAGAAGAGATTCAGGTAGGAAGAAATCCGGATGAGAATATTATTTTTATCGGCAAAAGACCTGCTCTCACCAAAACACCTTGCGAGTCAATCGGGATTGAATTGTTTTCTGCAGAAGCTGTTGCAAGGTTATTTTCTGTTTTAGAACGGCACGTACGGCAAGGAGTAGGGAGATCTGAATTTTACGAAACAGCATTTCAAGAAATGATCAACGAAGGTGTCAAACTGAAAGCGGTGGATGTGAGCGCATTTCCATCAATTGAGATTGATACTCCAGAGGATCTCGAATTAGCAGAGCGGCTAAAAGTCGACGAAAAGAATGTATTCCTATCGTAATTCACTCAAATCTGATAAGTCCGACGAACTCATCAACACATATCTGCTGCGTCCGATTGCAGGCATTATCGTCTGGGTGCTCTATGATACTCCGATCACGCCAAATCAAGTTACCATTGTCTCAATCTTATCGGGCATGAGCGCTGCACTATTCTATCTCAAAGGAACGGCAAGCGCTTTCATTGTTGCGGGACTGCTTGTGACATTAAAAGATATTCTGGATTCTGCTGATGGACAACTTGCGCGAGCCAAACATCAACAAAGTCGAACTGGAAGATTCTTAGATTCCATCGGTGATTTTGTCGTGGATGCCGTTGTCTTTGGCTCTATCGGGTGGACATTATGTAAATTGAATGATGATTGGTTGATGGTGTTTTTGGCTTTGCTCGGACTTATTGGAATATCTCTTCGAGTGTCATTTCATGTATTTTATCAGGTGCACTTTCTCCATTTACAGAAACAGTACCTGAATAATCGCATTACAGAAGAGGTACAGGAAAAAGACTTGAATAAAGGTGGATTTGAACTTACACTTCAACAAATCTTTCAGATTATCTACGGTTGGCAAGATAAGTTGGTCGCCCGGATCGATGGATGGAGTGCAAAGGAAGCCTTCCGAAGGATTCCAGCGAATGAACATAGAGAACCTTCGGAAGGGTACAGCATATGGTACTCCGATACCATCGCTCTGCGCATTTCTGGACTGCTTGGTTTCGGTACGGAATTATTTCTGCTGATGGTATTTTCTGTTTTGAATCAATTGGAATTATACCTTTATCTTAATATGTTTCTCATGAATGGAATTCTGATAATTTGTATTATGTACAGGCGGTTTATTTTGTCCACGCGATGCTGTTCTGAGAAAAAACTCTGACGTCGAATCTAAGGAGAATACATTGAAAATTCGTTTTCTCATGATACTCACTTTTATCGTAGTTGCCACTCTTCATTCTCAAATTCCGGGTGAGAAAGACAACCGCATGCTCTTGCCAAATGGATGGTGGCTCTCACCCGCTGGTGAACAGATTCGTTTGGGTGATTTTCCCATGAATGCAGCCCTTTCCGAAGATGAAAAGTATCTTGCGATTTCGCACAGCGGACAATCGAAGGCAGAAATCTGGCTGATGGATTTAAAAACGAAGAAGAATGTGCAGAAGATCGAATTGCCGGACACGTGGTACGGAATAAAGTTTGTAGGCAGAAAGCTCTACGTTTCAGGCGGTTACCAAAACTGCGTATTCACATTCAATGTGAAAAAAGGGAGATTAGCAGCGGCGGACACGATTTGCTTTGCCGAACCGCGCCCTCAGTACGATGGAGCGCTGCAAGGATTGGATGTACAGAAGAATATGCTTGCAGTTGTTTTCCGTAAAGACAGTTCTTTCCGTGTGATGGATCTGAAATCAAAAAAGCAGGAAGTGATGAAGTTGGATGGAATGCCATTTACTTGCGTGTTCCTGAAAGATGGTTCAGTGATGGTTTCAATTTGGGGATCGAAGAAGGTGGAAGTATTCAAGAAGATGAAGCTTCAATATGAAATTCCGACCGGTGATCATCCTAATGAAATAACGCTCTCGAAGGACGGCATGTACGCATATATCGCTTGTTCCAACGATAATACAGTGACCATCATCGATTCTGAAAAGAAGAAAGCCATTGCATCTGTTTCTACAGCAATTCATCCGGATGCACCGGAAGGCTCGACGACGAACTCACTTGCACTGGTTCCAGATCAAAACAGAATACTTGCGGCGAACGCAGACAATAATTCGCTTACCGTCATTGATATAGAAAAAAAGGATACACCGATGCCTCTTGGATTCATTCCTGTTGGTTGGTATCCGACAAAGGTCATGGTGCTGAAGAACAAAACGGTTCTTGTGCTGAACGGCAAAGGCAGCCGTTCGTTCCCAAATCCTGATGGACACTATATAGCCAATCTCATGGAAGGTTCGCTTTCAATCTTCCCGCTGCCGGACGAAATGAAATTGGTAGAGTACTCGACACAGGTTTTCTCGAACACACCGTACAAACATGAACAGTTGCTTAATGTTCCTTTCATAGACGAGAGTGCCATTCCTCACAAAGTTGGTGATCCGTCGCCGATTAAGCATGTCTTTTATATCATCAAAGAAAATCGGACGTACGATCAAGTGCTGGGTGATATGAAAGAAGGCAATGGTGATTCGTCGCTCTGTATCTTTGGCGATAAAGTAACTCCGAATCATCACAAGTTGGCACGCGAGTTCACATTGTTTGATAATTTTTACGTTAATTCGGAAGTCAGCGCAGACGGACATAACTGGTCTATGGCCGGCTATGCAACGGATTATATCGAGAAGACGTGGCCTACCCAGTATGGCAAGCGCGGCGGTGAATATGATTTTGAAGGCGGGCAAGCTGCCGGCACTCCAACATCAGGATATATTTGGACGATTGCTGCGAAACACAAAGTCAGTTACCGGAGTTATGGCGAATTTATTACTGCGGATGAAATCGTTGGGAAGCCTGGTACACCGCGTGAAAAAGAATTGGAAGGACATTTTGCACCGTACTATCGCGGATGGGATTTGGAATATTCAGATGTAGATCGTTTCAAAGAGTGGAATAAAGAGTTTTCAGAGTTCGAGAAGAATGGTAGTTTGCCCCAGCTTTGCATTATGCATTTGCCAAATGATCATACTGCCGGATCAAAAAAAGGCGCCTTATCGCCGCGTGCGTACGTTGCGCAGAATGATTACGGACTTGGTATGATTGTCGATCGAATTTCGAAAAGTAAATTTTGGTTGGAAAGTGCGATTTTTGTTTTAGAGGATGATGCACAGAGTGGTCCTGATCATGTGGACGCTCACCGTTCAATGTGCCTTGTTCTAAGCCCATTCATCAAGAAGCACGATGTGAATCACACTCTTTATACTACTGCTTCAATGCTGCGCACGATGGAATTAATTCTCGGGCTGCCTCCGATGAGCCAGTACGATGCCGCCGCTCCGCCGATGTTCAATGCTTTTACGACTCCGGCAGATACCGCGAGCTACACAGCAGAAAAACCGCGTTGGAATTTGAACGAACGAAATAAAGGCGGTTCCTATGGTGAAGCGTTGATGGATAAATTCAATATGAAAAAAGAAGATAGCATGCCGGACCGCGAGTTCAGCGAAATTATCTGGCGGGTGGTGACAGGTAACCCAATGCCTGCGCCGCGATATTCCATATTCTCGAAAATAATGCTTTCCGACGAACGCTGCGAAGATGCAAAAAGCATAAAGTACTAATTACGTGTGAATGACTTATTTTTTTGCACCTTCACCAAATCGTTTATGCCGCCGCCATCGTAGGCAGAGGAGCAGTTATTATTTTATTGAGTTGTCTAAACCGCTTCAATTTGCCGCGCAGCGTCGAAACCAGCGTTTGTTCGGAAATCGGTTTCATGAGATAATCATCCACGCCAAGTTCTTTACCGGTTCGAACGAGGGCTTCATCTGTAAGCCCGGTTAAGAAAACAAATGGAATGCTTTGAACGCTTTTCAGTTCCTGTACTTTTTCGTAGAACGTAAATCCGCCCATCGTAGAAGTTTCTAAATTGATATCACACAGGATGAGATCGGGGACGAATTTTCGGAGAAGTGCGTACGCCTCATCAGAAGTAGGAAGTGCGGTAACATCAAATCCGCTGTCTTCCAACGATGCTGCAAGCAATTCTAAAAGCCGTGTATCGTCGTCGATGACGAGCACTTTGTCCCGCTGTTTGTGTTGTATGGTATTCATCAACTGTGTCTGAATATGCAGATGTTCCTCGTCGGAGATTTGAAAAGTGTGCTGCAACTCGGTGAGGGATTTCGAGTCAGAAAACGTCTTCGAATTGTCGGAGAGCTGTCGAAGCAATGCATTCCGATAGCATTCATATTTTACATCCTTTTCAATGTGTTCATAATCGGCTTTCGAAATATCGAATACCGTTCGGAGTTCGTTCAATTGTCGTTCTTCGTTTTCTGTCAACGCTCCGTCGGACCATGCATGAATGAGGGCTTGCCGATAGGAATCCAAATCAGCAGATCGATCAAGAATGCGATCTTCCCGTTTTTCTTGTGGCTTTATTACAGGACCGACAAAAAATGGTGAAGGCAGAATAGATGAAGTTGTTACATTAGGAGTCGGTGAAGAAATCGCAATAGTCGGTTCTGGCTTGGGTGGAGTCGGCATCTGCGGAGTCTTAGTTTCTGGTTTGGAAATTTGTCCGATCACAGGCGCAGAGATTGGTTCCTTGACAGTCTGTTTCTCTTCCACATGAACAATTTGATCTTTAAGAATAGAGATGCGTTCTTCTAAGGCAAAAACATAAACATTGCGCGGATCCACTGCCTTTGCTTTCGAAATCTCTAGTTGTGCATGGTCGAGATTACCCTGTCGAATCAGTTGATCCACACGTTTTAAGATTTCGCTGACCACTTTCTTAGCGTCGTCGCGATGTGTTGGTTCGTGTGGAATCTGTGGTTTTTGCGGGTTTACTGTTTGTCCAAGCATTGTCTCAATCCTTCAGACCGCTCTTTTGTAAGAGATCGTCATTATTAACTTGTTACTTCTCTATTCAAGATCACGTTGTCTATTTCATTTCTCTGGATCTAATATTACAATAACCGTTCCAACTTTAAAACAATCAGTTTGGTAGAGATATGGCATAAAAACGGCTTTATTTGCAAAAAACGCTTGAAAAACCATTGCTAAAAATTTCAACACTAAAGTTGCTGAATTGAAAATTGTAGAAAAGTATATTTTAAATAGGAAAAGGATGATATACGAATGTATAAAAGGAATGCAGACTACTCGGCAAGTGCTGCTGCTGCGGCAATGATTTTTGCTGCGCCCGCTAAATGCATTACTTGCGCGCATGAATTCGTTGTAGCACCGGTCGTGATGACGTCGTCCACCAAAAGACATTTTTGTTCAAACAGGATGTCCGATGAATGTGGACTGAGCTCGAACGCATGTTCCATGTTTTTGCGCCGCTCTTCGATAGTGAGTTTCGTCTGCGTCAGCGTGTGACGTGTCCTGCATACTGCATTCAAAACAATCGGTTTGCCAATGACGGAGGAAATACCGCGCGCAATGAATTCGGACTGGTTATAGCCGCGCTCACGCTGCTTTATGCGGTGAAGCGGTACCGGGATAAGAAGGTCGACCTCAAAATTCCATTCTTCCAACGTTTCTCCGATGCGAATTCCCAAATCTATGCCGATAGACTTATACTCTTTATATTTCAATGCATGCGCAATGTGCTGAAATGATCCTTCCTTCTCAAAAACAAAACATGAAACAAGATCGTTGATATCGCCTCCAGAGCGAAGTTTCGCTCGTGTCTCTTGGTAGAGATGGAGATGTTGTGTCACGAGCGGAATTGCATTCCAGCAGTCCATACAGACTTTCTGACCTCCATCCGGCAAGGGTTTATTGCAAGCGACGCACACCGGCGGGTAGAGGAAGTCGAGAAAAGGAGAAGTAAGGCGATTTGTTAAGTCGCGGATTTTCAATGTTCAATGTATTGATGTTCGATGTTCAAAGAGAAAGTAATTTCTGATTTCTAATTGACGATTGCCGAATCACTTTACACGTTTGCTTTTTGCAGTTATTGCTGAGGCTGCAAATATAGCGACCAATTCTTTTGTCTCCTGTAGCAATTGAAGACATCGATTTTTGTCAACAAGAGATAATTCTAAAAGATAGTCAAGCCATAGCGTAGTCTCGTCAGCCTCTTCTTCAACGATTCCAATTTTATTGATAAAATCTGCCCTTGACCGTGCTTTACACGCAGCACGGTAATTTGCAGCAACAGACGTTGCTGATCGTATGATCTGTTTTACGATGACATCACCCTCTCTCGTTTTAGGTACCGTGGCAACGAGCCGAAGAATATTTAAGGACATTTCCTTTGTGCGTTGTTTCAATTCTTCAGAAGTCATCTTTTCAATTCTCAATTGGAAATTGACATTTGGCATTCTGTTATCAAAACTGTCATTCGTCGCATATAATTGTTTTCTTAGCCACTACTTATAGCCTCAACTAATTCCTGCCTTCCAGCCTCTCAATCTCATTCCGCAGTTCTGCGGCGCGCTCGAACTCTAAATCTTTTGCCGCCCGCTTCATCTCTGCCTTTAATTCTTCCAGCATGTCTTTCTTTTGATCGCTTGTTAGATATTTTGTGACTGACTCGGCAATAACCATTGGTTTTGAACGCTGATATCGCTCGTCTTGTTTCATTTTCACGTCAGCGATAGATGTCGCGGCAAGAATTTCCTCCGTCGTTTTGTAGATGGTTGTCGGTGTAATACCATGCTTGGTATTGTACGCGACCTGTTTTTTACGACGGCGATTTGTCTCGCTCATCATTCGTTCCATTGAGCCGGTCATTTTGTCTGCATAAAGAATGACTTTACCATTCGAGTTGCGTGCGGTACGGCCTGCCGTTTGGATGAGCGAGCGTTCGGAGCGGAGAAAACCTTCCTTGTCTGCATCGATGATGGCGACGAGCGAAACTTCCGGTAAATCAAGACCTTCGCGAAGCAAATTTACGCCCACGAGGACATCGAACTCGCCCAATCGCAAATCGCGCAGTGTCTCCACACGCTCCAGTGCATCCACTTCCGAATGAATGTACCGTACTTTGATATTTATATTCGATAGATACTCGGTCAAATCTTCAGCCATGCGCTTCGTCAGCGTCGTCACGAGCGTACGTTCTTTCTTCGCAGTGCGAGTACGAATCTCCGCAATCAAATCATCAATCTGATGTTTGCTCGCACGTACTTCCACTTCCGGATCAATGAGTCCGGTGGGGCGAATAACCTGCTCCACTACAACACCTTGGCATTTCTGTAATTCGTACGTTCCGGGTGTTGCGCTGACGTAAATAATCTGTTTCTCCATCGCTTCCCATTCATCGAACATGAGCGGTCGATTATCGAGCGCTGATGGAAGGCGGAATCCGTACTCAACGAGTGTCGTCTTGCGCGAGCGGTCGCCGGCATACATGGCGCCGATTTGCGATACGGTAACATGCGACTCGTCGATGATGGTAAGAAAATCCTTTGGAAAGTAATCTAATAAGCATGAGGGGCGGGAGCCTGGCGACCTGCCTGCGAAGTGCCGCGAATAATTTTCGATGCCGGAGCAATATCCAACTTCGCGCAGCATTTCCATATCGAACCGTGTCCGTTGTTCAATTCGCTGCGCCTCGACAAGTTTGCCAAGTAAACGAAGTTCTGCGGTTCGTTCGCGCAATTCATCGTAGATGCCGTTCATTGCACGTTCGATAGTCTCGCGCGAAGTGATAAATTGCTTTGCTGGATAAATCATCTCGCCGTCCGCTTCGCCAAGAACTTGTCCATCAACTTTGTTGATGTAAGAAATCCGTTCGATTTCATCGCCAAAGAATTCGATGCGAATAGCTTCTTCGTTCTCATAGCTTGGGATTACTTCCACGACATCGCCGCGCACGCGGAATGTGCCCCGGGCAAATTCGTAATCATTTCGTGTGTACAACAAGTCGATAAGCCGCTTGAGCAATCCCTGACGGCCGACACGATCGCCTTTTTTAATCATGAGTGTCTGGCTGATCCATTCGTCCGGTGCGCCGATTCCGTAGATGCAGCTGACAGATGCGACGACGATGACATTTGGATCGCCGCTTAACAATGCGCTTGTCGCCCGCAACCGCAAGCGGTCTATTTCATCGTTTACCGATGAATCTTTGGCGATGTACGTATCGGTTGTTGGAACATACGCCTCCGGCTGATAATAATCGTAGTAACTAATAAAGAACTCAACGCGGTTATAAGGAAAATACGTTTTGAATTCTGCGTATAATTGTGCCGCCAACGTCTTATTATGGGACATCACCAACACAGGTTTATTGATGTGCGTGATAACATTGGAGATGGTAAATGTTTTACCGCTGCCGGTGACACCAAGAAGTGTTTGATGACGATCACCGCGTTGTATTCCTTCTACAAGCTGTTTGATTGCTTCCGGCTGATCCCCGGAAGGAGTTAAGTCAGAAATAAGTTGATAAGCCATAAATAGAATTTCTATCTTCCAGTTTTCTATTATTGGTTGAGGAGTATTATTTTTGATAATTTGTTAACTAAAATACATATTTTATTCACTTGTGCAAAGCACTTATTAAAAGATCATTAGACTCGCATTCTGATCCCATCTGTATAATGATCTCCCTTGCTTTGATTTTGATAATGATATAGTGTAACTTTATACAAATAATCTTGGTTTTCCGCATAGACGTCTTTCGATATATGTTTGAGATGTTTTAGACCTAGGAACCGCTCACCGGTAAAAGCGTTGTCAATTCTTCAAAACGTCTTTTTCAATGATTGCAGTATTACAATGCTTTGGAAAAAAGCAGAGGAAAGCTTTGCGTATTTTTCATAAACTGATATTCAGCTTATTATCGGTCATTTCTATTTCCTCTGATATACCCAAACTTTTTACTCAACGGCATTATTCATGATATGTATTATTGCTGACTATTGAAGAAAGTATCAGATCCATTAAAACCGTTTCTTTATGAATTACTGGAAATTAGCATAAAAATTTTTATCCAAAGGTTGTGCAAATCAAATAGTATTTTATCGGTGTTTCGTAAGATATTGGATGCAAAATATAAGGTGAATCAATGAAAAAAATCATTCTCCTATTCATTGTTGTCAGTAGTTTGTCAACCAATTTATTTGCTCAAATGCATGACATCAAATTCAAACGTTTATATGAAGGTCTTTCTCAAAGTTCGGTTAGTTGCATTCTGCAAGACAGAAAGGGTTTTATGTGGTTTGGTACGGTAGGAGGGCTGAACAGATATGACGGCGCTGAATTTATCGTTTATAAAAACGTTAGTAATGATACCACAAGCCTGAGTGCCAATTGGGTACTCGATATCTTAGAAAGCAGTAAGGGCAACTTATGGATTGCCACGGCCGATGGTTTGAACATGTTTGATAGAGATAAAAACAAGTTCGTTCGATATGTTCATAAAAAGGAAGATAAAGGCAGCTTGAGTCACAACGTTGTCAATACAATTTTGGAGGATTCAAGAGGAAACTTGTGGGTCGGCACAGATCAGGGCGGACTCGATATGTTTAATAAAAAAGATAATAACTTTATTCATTACAGGAATGATAATAAGGACAGAAGGAGCCTGAGCAGTAATACAGTTTATTGTCTTTATGAAGATCGTAAGGGGAATCTATGGATTGGCACGAGAGACGGACAATTAAACTTGTTTGATAGAAATACTCGAAGTTTTACACAATTCAAATTTGATAACGGAGGGGCAAGCAACCTGAACCCGGGTCGATTCAGAAAGATAGTAGAAGATAATCAGGGCAAATTCTGGGTTGGTACTCAAGATAATGGGCTTTTTTCAATAGAAAGTTATAGTGCAGGTCATATCAAATATAGACAATATGTGCATGATGCAAATGACGTTAATAGCCTGTTGAATAACCACATCCTGTCAATGCACTTGGACAAAACCGGCTACTTGTGGATAGGAATTGAAAATGGCGGTCTAGAAATATTCAACATTGAGAAGAAAACTTTGAAGCATTACAAAAATGATCCCAATGATGAATCCAGCATTAGCAGTAACTCCATCTGGTCCATTTATCAAGATCCGATTGGAAGAATATGGATTGGAACTTTTGATAAAGGTCTCAATTTGATTGACAGGTACTATGAGAAGTTCATTACTTACCGACGTCAAGCGAATAACAGAAATAGTTTGAGTAATGAAAACGTATCAAAGTTCCTTGAAGATAAACATGGGAATCTTTGGATTGCTACTGATGGAGGAGGTCTCAACTACTTTAATAGAGATAAAAAATCATTTGAACATTTCCGACATAACGAGAATAATAAAAACAGTTTAAGCAGTGATGCAGTATTAGGTCTCTATGAGGACAAAGAGGAAAATCTTTGGGTGGGCACGTGGGCGGGCGGGATTGATGTGTTAAGTAAAGACAGGAAGACATTTAAACACTATAATACAGGTAACGGTAGTCTTTTAAGTAATAATGTTTACACAATGATCAATGATAATAAAGGCAATATTTTAATTGCCACGAATAGCGGACTAAATGTTTATGATCCCAAAAAGAAACGGTTTTTTACCTACATCCATAATGAATCGGATGAAAACAGCCTGAGTTTTAATGCTATCATACAGCTTTATCGAGACAGCAAGGATCAAATTTGGATTGGTACAGAGGGGAGCGGATTGGATTTAATGAAAAAGGATAAATTGGGTAAAGTTTCGTTTGCCCATTATCGAAACGATCCAACAGAACCAAGCACTTTAAGTAATAATATCGTAGAAAGTATTTATGAAGACAGTTATCACAACATATGGATTGGTACGAGTAATGGACTGAATTTGATGAATAGAGAGAGTGGTACGTTTACCATCTTTCGTAAAGAAGATGGTTTACCTGACAACGCAATTCAAGGAATCTTAGAAGATAATCAAGGTACTCTATGGTTGAGTACTCTGAAGGGTCTATCCAGGTTTAATTTCAAGACGAAAACTTTTAGAAATTATGATGTGAGCGACGGACTTCAGGGAAATGAATTCAATGGTAGGGCTGCAATGAAGAGTCGTAATGGTGAAATGTTTTTTGGGGGCAGGCAAGGTTTTAACATTGTTCATTCTGAAAGTATACTCGAGAATCCATTTGTTCCTCCTGTATATCTTACGGATTTCAAAATTTTTAACAAATCTATGAATATAGGAACAGAGGGCTCACCGCTTAAAAAATCCATTGCTGAGACGAAAGAAATTACGCTTTCTTATACACAATCGGTTTTTTCGTTCGATTTTGCGGCTCTCAATTATACACATCCTGAGAAAAATCAATATGCATATATGATGGAAGGATTTGATAAAGAATGGAATTATATTGGCATAAAACGTACAGCAACCTATACAAATTTAGATCCCGGAGAATATGTTTTTCGTGTGAAGGCTTCGAATAACGATGGCATCTGGAATGAGAAAGGTGCATCGTTGAGCATCCGCATTACACCTCCATTTTGGCGAACCTACTGGTTTTATGTTATACTGTTTGCAATAATTGCATGCGTTATCTTCTTGTTCTATCAAAGTCGTATACGGGCAAGAGAGCTTGCGGAACAAAGACGAATGGATGAAGCAATTGCCAAGGAGCGCAACTTATTACGCATGGTAATAGATAACCTGCCTGATGCGATTTATGTAAAAGACACTAATTGTCGCAAAACTATTGCCAATGTCGCCGATGTGAATTATATGGGTCTCCAATCAGAAGCGGAGGCAATAGGCAAAGACGACTTTGATGTTTTCCCTAAGGAGATGGCAGAGGAATTCTATGCTGGTGATCAATCAGTCATTCAGACCGGCAACTCAGTATTCACCAAAGAAGGGTATGTATATGATAAGCAAGGTCAGATACGTTGGTTAGCTACAACGAAACTCCCACTGCGAGACAATGAAGGTAAAATCATTGGACTAGTCGGTATTGGTAGAGATATCACTGAACGAAAGCTTGCAGAAGAAGCACTTCAAAAGGAGAGAAACCTACTGCGGACATTGATTGACAATCTTCCTGATTCGATTTATGTAAAAGACGTCAACTGCCGCAAAACTATTGCCAATCTTACTGAAGTGCATTATATGGGTCTCCAATCAGAAGCGGAGGCAATAGGTAAAGATGACTTCGATATTTACCCGAAGGAGTTAGCGGATGGATTTTATGCTGACGACCAATCGGTCATTCAGACTGGCAAGGCAGTAGTCAACAGAGAAGAGTATGTAATTGATGAGCAAGGCCAGAAACGTTGGCTGGCTACATCTAAACTTCCATTACGGAATGAAAAAGGTCAAACCATTGGTCTGATTGGCATTGGCAGAGATATCACCAAACGCAAGCTTGCAGAAGAAGCACTTCAGAAGGAGAGATACTTACTGCGGACATTGATTGACATGTCGCCGATGTGCATAACATGGGTCTCCAATCAGAAGCGGAGGCAATAGGTAAAGATGACTTCGATATTTACCCGAAGGAGTTAGCGGATGGATTTTATGCTGACGATCAATCGGTCATTCAGACTGGCAAGGCAGTAGTCAATAGAGAGGAGTATATAATTGATAAGCAAGGCCAGAAACGTTGGCTGAACACATCTAAACTTCCATTAAGAGATGCAGAAGGTCAAACCATTGGTCTGGTTGGTGTTGGCAGAGATATCACCGAACGCAAGAAAGCAGATGAAGCGTTGCGTGAAAGCGAAGAACGATTTCGGATCATTGCTGAACAAACGGGTCGATTAGTCTATGACTATCGTTTTGAAACAGGTATTATCAAATGGGCAGGGGCTATACAAGATGTTACTGGATACACACCCAATGAACACCGTAATTCAACGATCTTCGATTGGCGGAATAACATTCATCCAGAAGATCGCGAACGTGCAGTGTCTCTAATTGATGAGGCAAATAAAACTATTGGCCATTATCTGATTGAGTACAGGTATCGCCGCAGGGATGGAGAATATATTCATATTGAGGATCAAGGAGTATCTTTGAAGAATGAATCAGGGAAGGTAGAGCGTGTACTGGGCGCTATCGAAAATATTACAGAACGAAAACGCACCGTATTAGAACGTGAGCGTTTGATTAAAGAGCTGCAAGATGCTGTCGCAGACATTAAAGTCTTGAGCGGACTTGTCCCAATTTGTTCAAATTGTAAAAAGATACGAGACGATAAAGGATATTGGACACAACTCGAAGGGTATATACAAGCGCACTCACAGGCTAAATTTAGTCACGGTGTCTGCCCCGATTGCATGGTAAAGTTGTATCCGAACTACATACCTAAGAAGAAAGAATGAAAGTGTTGCAGGAGGAATAAATAACTCTGAAGTGTTTCACTTCGGAGTTTAATCTTTCGTGTATATTGAATGAGATAGGAAATCAATTCGGAGTAAAGTATTTCGTCGTTCAATGCTTTTACAAAACCCAAAAATATTTTTAAATATTGTCTAAATAGTGTAACTTAAAATGATTATTTAAAAAACGAAAAAACATGAGTCTTAAAATTGTTTTCAATATACTTTTCCTCTTGGAATTCATTTCAACAACTATTACAGCCCAGGGGCTCAAGTTCAAGTACATTACTCCTGAAGATGGATTATCTCAATCTTCAGTAAACTGCATATTACAAGATAAAAATGGTTTCATGTGGTTTGGCACAATGAATGGGCTAAACAAATTTGATGGTTATAATTTTGTGAAATATTATAATAACCCTGCTGATTCAATGAGTATTGCCGGCAATCAAATCGATTGTATATATGAAGATAGTCATGGAGAACTCTGGTTCGGTAGTGACAGGGGCTTAAGTCGATATAATCGAGACCTCGATGTTTTTACTAATTATACACATAATGCTAACGACCCGAACAGTTTGAGTGGACAAAGGGCATATTGTATTTATGAAGATAAAAAAGGACGTTTTTGGATTGGAACAACCGATGCCGGTCTGAATTCATTTAATGGAAAAGATAATAAATTCACCCATTTTATCCATGCAGAAGATAATCCTAACAGCATAAGCAATAACGATATTCGCTCTATCATTGAGGATAATGATGGCAACATATTGATTGCAACTATGGGGGGCGGGCTAAATCTTTTGAACCCGGAAACAAAAACCAGTACCCGGTTTATACACAAAGAAAATGATTCCCGAAGTATTTCTTATAATGAAATCTTTTCGCTTACAAAAGATAAGCATGGTACTATATGGATTGGAACCTTAGGTGGCGGATTGTGCAGGATGAATACATCGAGGTCAGGAAAATACTTCTTCGATACATTCAAACCTGTTACGGATGATGAGCATCGCAATATAATATTAGTTCTTTATGCCGATCAAAAGGATGGTATTTGGATAGGCACCGAGAATGGAGGATTAGATTACTTCAATTCTAAAAATAAAACATTTATCAATTATCGGGTGAATGAAAATATTCCTAATAATTTGAATAATAATTCAGTTCATGCTATTTGTGAAGATAAAACAGGAAACCTCTGGATTGGTACTTATACCGGTGGAGTCAATGTAGTAAAGAAAAACGAAAAAAAGTTTTATACCTATAAAAAAATTCCTGGTAATCCCAATAGCCTTAGTTACAATGCAGTAAGTTGTTTTTATGAAGATAACGATGGTACTCTATGGATTGGTACCGATGGGGGTGGAATCAATATTTGGAATCGAAAAACGGATCGGATTATACATTATAATTCAAAGAATTCAAGTCTGAAAAGCGATGCAATATTATCAATTTGTAAAGACAAGGATAATGATATTTGGGTAGGCGGATGGGATTGTGGCCTTAACTTGTACAATAAAAAGAATAAAACATTTACAACATTCTCAAAGAAAAAAAATGGAATCCCGAACGACAATATATTTGAAATATTAGTCGATCACAAAGGCCGGACATGGGTTGCATTTGGGAACCTTGGTTTTGCCAAATACGATAAGAAATGGAACACTTTTATTACATACTCATCGAATAATAGCAAACTTCCCTCAAATTGGGTGCTCAATATGGCCGAAGATTATGCCGGGAATATTATATTGGGGCATACTTCTGGTTTCAGTATATTCAATCCTGACAAAGAAACTTTTGAGAACTTTTACAATAAAAAAGATGATGAAAATAGTTTGAGTTACGCCCAGATCAATAATATATTGCCGGGACGTGATTCTACACTATGGATAGGGACAGTTAATGGCCTTAATCATTTCAATCCTAAAAATAAAAAGTTTACCCGTTACTACGATAAAAATGGTTTACCGAATAATAATATAACCGGTCTGATTGAAGATGACCATGGTTTCATTTGGGCAAGTACTGCTAAGGGGATTTCTAAATTCGATCCGGAATTGAATTCATTCAGAAATTATACACTAACCGACGGACTTCAGGGCAACAGTTATATTAGAAACAGTTGTTTTAAAACATCCGGAGGCGAAATACTTTTTGGAGGTACAAATGGATTTAATATTTTTCGACCCGACAGTCTATTTGACAATCTCAATTTACCACAGGTAATGATAACCGATTTCACAGTTTTTAATAAACCCGTGAAAGTTGGTGAAGCCGGATCTCCATTAAGTAAGCAAATTTCCCAGTCCAATCAGATTGTATTATCGTATAATCAATCGGTGTTTTCTTTTGAATTTGCAGCTCTGGATTATACCGCTCCAGGTCAAAACCAATATGCATATATGATGGAAGGATTTGATAAAGAGTGGAATTATATTGGCACAAAACGCACAGCAACCTATACCAATTTATATCCCGGAGAATATGTTTTTCGTGTGAAGGCTTCAAATAACGATGGCATCTGGAATGAGAAAGGCACATCGTTGAGCATCCGCATTACACCTCCATTTTGGCGAACCTACTGGTTTTACACTATACTGTTTGCAATAATTGCATATGTTATTTTCTTGTTCTATAGAAGTCGTATACGGGCAAGAGAGCTTGCAGAACAAAGACGGATGGATGAAGCAATAGCCAAGGAGCGCAACTTATTGCGCACACTAATAAACAATCTTCCTGATTCGGTCGCCGATGTGCATAACATGGGTCTCCAATCAGAAGCGGAGGCAATAGGTAAAGATGACTTCGATATTTACCCGAAGGAGTTAGCGGATGGATTTTATGCTGACGATCAATCGGTCATTCAGACTGGCAAGGCAGTAGTCGATAAAGAGGAGTATATAATTGATAAGCAAGGCCAGAAACGTTGGCTGAACACATCTAAACTTCCATTAAGAGATGCAAAAGGTCAAACCATTGGTCTGGTCGGTGTTGGCAGAGATATCACCGAACGCAAGAAAGCAGATGATGAACGCGAACGGTTGATTAAAGAACTGCAAGATGCCATCGCAGATATTAAGGTTTTAAGCGGACTCGTACCGATATGTTCCAATTGCAAAAAGATTCGCGACGATAAAGGATATTGGACGCAGCTCGAAGGATATATTCAGGCGCACTCACAAGCTAAATTTAGTCACGGTGTCTGCCCCGATTGCATGAAGAAGTTGTACCCGAACTTTGTGCCTAAGAAAATTGAATAGAGTATTACAGGCGTAGGAAAAAAAACACCGAAGTGTTTCACTCCGGAGTCTAATCTATTCGGGAATTGAGTTTTTTTTACCTCAATGGTCTTTCTCATCAGCATGATGTTTCACAACGCGTGCCTGCGTGTGGAAGATGACTTCTTCCATAATGCCGGTTGTTCAATCGGAGGTAAGCAGGAAATTTTAAGTGTAGGTTTTTTTTCAATAATTTCTCAAAAGAAATTTGCGTACTATGAAAATTATTATGTAAGTTTATCAGCCATATGCAAAGAATACAAGCCATAAGCATCGTTTTTGTCTGTCTGGGATTGTTTTGCGGTACAGGAAGTACTTTTTCGCAAAGCAATTCAATGAGATTTGATTATCTCACCGCCCGCGACGGCTTGTCAGATAACCGAATATGGTGCATCTTTAGAGATAGTAAAGAATATCTCTGGGTGGGCACCGATGCCGGCCTTGACAAATATGATAGCTATCAGTTTATAAGATACCGACACGATGACCAGCAGCCGGAAACAATCAGCAATAATTATGTAAAATGTATTTATGAAGACCGGGAAAAAAATCTATGGTTTGGTACTCTTGATGGATTAAACTTATACGATCCTGCAAAAGATAATTTTAAGGGATTTAAAAATAATTCTACCGATACAACTAGTATAAACGGCAATTACATTGCCAGTATCATCCAGGACAAAAAAGGAAACCTTTGGATTCTCACCGATGCGGATTGCCTGAACAAATGGATCCCCGCAACTCAAAGCTTTGTGCGATATCCATTTGAGAGCAAGAAGGAGGCTTTATCCTTCCCATCCAAGATGATGGCATTTGATTCAAAGGGATACCTCTGGGTCGTCTCACTGAGCCGGGGCATCCGTCGTTTCGATCCTGAGTCTGGAAAATTTAAAAAATATGATGATCCTTCTATTAATTTCGGCACTATTTGTTATAAGAGCGTATACATCGATCATCAGGATAAAATATGGATTACAACGGATGCCAGCGGATTCATTTCGTATGATCCGGCCGCCAATACATTTGAACAATTCAGATCACAAAAAAATGGTAAAGGTCCCAATCAAGATCTCATTCTTTACATTGTACCGGAAGATGACCGCCATTTATTGTTAGCAGTCGATCAGGGAGGAATAAACCGTTTTGACAAAGTATCGAAGACATTTGAATATATCGTGCATGATGAGACAAATGATCATAGTCTTAATAACGACGGCATTTGGTGTTTCCATAGAGATAGGGAAGGAATTTTATGGGTAGGTACTTCAGGCGGAGGAATCAATTATTATAATCCCAAAAAGAAGAATTTTAAAGTCTTTACGCATAATAGTAATAGTTCCAGATCATTGTCATACAATTTTACTGGTTGTTTTTATGAGGATCATCAAGGCTTGATTTGGATTGGCACCGATGGCGGCGGAGTGAATGTTTACAATCCGAAGACAGGTATTTTTACGGCACACAAAAACGATCCTTCAAATCCGTACAGCTTGAGCGGGAACATCATACGATGTATCGCTGAAGATAAAGATCATGATATGTGGATATCGACTTGGGATGCGGGGCTGAACCGGTATGACAGAAAAACAGGGCGGTTTTTTCGATATCTTCCTCAGAAAAACAATCCATCGAGCATCTCTGGCAGAACCATTTGGCACTTTACGATAGATCATGAGAACATACTTTGGTTGGGGGTTTTGCAAGGAGGAATCGATCTCTTTGATAAAAAAATTGGAGTAGTTAAACGATTCAAACCGGGCCACGCTAATCCCCAAGCGATTAGTAGTGACAAGATTTGGCAATGTGTTGAAGACGCTGAAAAAAATATGTGGATCTGTACGAGTGACGGACTCAACCGTTATGATAAAAAGACTCATTCATTTAAAGTATATAATTTCCGTGACAATGATATCCAGGCATTCTGGAGGGATAGGGACGGTAATTTGTGGGTCGGTAGTAATACTTCGGGGATATACTATTGTAAGCCTGATGGGACAATTATAAAAACATTTACAATGGTCGACGGTTTACCAAACAACCAAATAAAAGCGATTATCGGAGATAATAATGGCAACCTCTGGATTTCCACCAATTATGGTATCAGCAGATTGGATCGAAAGACTCAGAAGGTGAGGAACTATTCGAAAGGGGATGGTTTAGTCGCGAACGAATTTCTTGAGCAATCATTTCTTAAAACTCGTCGCGGGGAAATCTATTTTGGCGGATATGACGGTTTCAACTCCTTTTATCCTGACAGCCTGAAAGATAATGACCTTGTCCCTCCGGTGTATGTCACTGATTTTCAAATATTTAACAAACCAGTGGTTTATGGTGGACCCAGCTCCCAATTTCAAACACACATCAGTGAAGCAAAAGAAATTAAACTGACCTGGGACCAGTCGGTCTTTTCATTTTCATTTAACGCCATCAATTACACGTATCCTGAAAAAAACCAGTATGCATATATCATGGAAGGTTTTGAGAAAGAATGGAATTATACAAATGCCGCTCGGCGATATGTTACCTATACGAATCTCGATCCGGGCGAATACACATTCAAAGTCAAAGCTTCTAATAATGATGGAATTTGGAATACTGAGGGCACTTCGCTGAGGATCGATATTATTCCTCCATTCTGGCAAACCTCATGGTTCTATAGTCTCTGTGCTGTAAGCCTTATCATGTTTGGTACAAGCGCGTATCTTTTCAAAGTACATCAATTGCGTGCGAATGAACGAAAACTTCGGCATATGGTCGACGAGAGAACACAGGAGCTTGCGTCTGAAATAGCTGAACGCGAACGGTTGATTACAAAGCTGCAAGATGCCGCAGCAGATATTAAGGTCTTGAGCGGACTCGTTCCCATCTGTTCTAATTGTAAGAAAATACGCGATGACAAAGGGTATTGGACGCAACTTGAAGGATATATTCAGGCGCACTCACAAGCCCAATTTAGTCACGGTGTCTGTCCCGAGTGTGCAGAAAAATTATATGGTGACCTTTATGCAAAGGTGAAAAAACAAATAGATGCAGCTTCCGCAAAACCACCGCTATCAGATTCATCGAAAGAATAAACTATTAACACCGACTATTATCGCGGCAAATATTTTCAGAAAAAATAGTCTTCAAGTCGCGCGCTTCATTTGTCCGTTGCTGAACGCTCTTTCTCGTCAGCATGATGTTTCACAACGCGTGCCTGCGTATGGAAAATGACTTCTTCAGCAATGTTGGTTGCCAAATCTGCCACGCGTTCTAAGTTCCTGCTCACCAGGCTCAATTCCAATCCGCATTCAGCAGTCTGTTTATTGTTCTTCAGCAATTCGATGACTTTTCGTATAACTATTCGATTGAGGTCGTCGATCTGATCATCTGTTTTTAAAACAATACGTGCTTTCACAGGATCAAGAAGGATGAAGCTGTCGATTGCATCTTTTAACATTGTCCTTGTGATTTCTACCATTTTGGGAATTTCGTCCAGGAGCTCGACATTGGGGAGCGAAGAGAGTACTTGAGCAGCCTGAGCAATGTTCACTGCATGGTCGCCAATACGTTCCAAGTCGTTGTTGATTTTGAGTGCGGCAAGAATAAATCTCAAGTCGCTCGCCACAGGCTGTTGCAGAGCCAGTAAATCAACGATCGCATTATCGATTTCGATTTCAAGCGCATCGACTCGTGTGTCTGATTCGATGACCTTGAGTGCCAGTTCTTGATTACTCTCCATCACTGAACGAATTGCTATCGCAATATTTTCCTCCACCACACTTCCCATTTTAATCAGCGATGTCTTCAGGCTTTCTAATTCTTTTTGAAAATGTCGTTCCATAGCGGTATCTCCTTTTATCCAAATCTTCCAGTAAGATAATCTTCCGTTTGCTTTTCTTTCGGGGCAGAAAAAACGCGTTTTGTTTCGCCAAATTCTATCAATTTGCCAATATAGAGAAATGCGGTATAATCGCTGGCACGGGCGGCTTGCTGCATATTGTGCGTGACAATGACGATTGTATAATTCCTTTTTAATTCTTGCATCAGTTCTTCAATCCTCAATGTTGCAATAGGATCGAGTGCTGAACATGGCTCATCCATAAGAATGATTTGCGGTTTCATTGCCAGGACCCGCGCAATACACAAACGCTGCTGTTGTTCCAGCGAAAGGCGCAGCGCAGATTGATCGAGACGATCTTTCAAGTCATCCCACAGAAGTACATCTTTTAACGATTGTTCAATAATATTGGTATGGTCCTTTTTTGAGTGCTCGCGATGAATCTCAAGGCCGAATGTAAGATTATCCCGCACGGACAACGGAAAAGGATTCGGCCGTTGGAACACCATCCCCACTTTTCTTCGTAATGCAATCAAGTCTGTTTCCGGAGAAAAAATATTTTCCCCCTGAATCACTACCTCTCCGGTGACCCGAACTCCTTCGATTAAATCGTTCATTCGATTGAAGACCCGCACAAGAGTCGATTTACCGCAGCCGGAAGGCCCGATCAAAGCGGTGATATGCTGTTGCTCGATCTCGATGTCAATATCGACAAGTGCCTGAAAATTTCCATAAAATAAATTTAGATGACGCGCTTCTATGATTGGTGTATCTATACTCATCCGAATTTCCCGGTAAGATAATCATCGGTGCGTTTATCTTGCGCCATGGTGAAAAGGCGTTTAGTTTCATTCAGTTCGATCAATTCCCCCATCAGAAGAAACGCCGTTCGATCTCCTACGCGTGCCGCCTGCGCAACATTGTTGGTGACAAGGATAATCGTATAGCGTTCTTTTAGTATTCGCAAGGTTTCTTCAACTCGTGCAGTCGAAATCGGATCAAGCCCGGATGTCGGCTCGTCAAACATAATGACTTCCGGCTCTACCGCAAGGATTCTGGCGATGCAAAGACGCTGCTGCTGTCCGCCGGAAAGATTCATCGCTGGAATGTGAAGCCTGTCTTTCACCTCATCCCATAAATATGCTTCACGCAGACCTTTCTCAACAATTTCTGTGAGCTTTGTTTTGTTTTTAAGTCCGTGCATCCGCGGTCCATACGCAATGTTGTCAAAAATCGACAATGGAAGTGGAAATGGCAAAGCGAAGACGATGCTGACTCGTGTGCGAAGTGATTCTACCTCAAGGTCATCGATGTCTTTGCCATCCATGACAATTTTCCCGCTTTTCCGGTACGTTGTATTGAGATCGTTGAGACGATTCAGCGACTGCAATAATGATGACTTGCCGGAATTTGCCGGGCCAATGATTGTAAAAATCTCATTGTTGTAAATATCAAGATTCAAATTCTTGAGTGCGGGTACATTTCCGAAATGAATTGATAAATTTTGAATCGATATTTTTATCGTCTTTGCCTCTACCATCTTTTTCGCTTTCTAAATTGATACCTGAGGATGATGGCGGCAAGATTGAGTACAAGCACGAGCAACAGTAAAACAAGAGCAGTTCCATAGCGAACGTTTTCCGGAATGCCCGGCACTTGCGTCGAGATGACATACAAATGGTACGGAAGCGCCATTGTTTGGTCGAACACAGATTGGGGCAGTTTTGGAAGATAGAACGCAGCGACGGTGAAAAGAATAGGAGCCGTTTCGCCCGCAGCGCGGCCGAGGCCAAGTATAGTTCCGGTGAGAATTCCAGGCAGCGCATGCGGCAGTACGGAATGACGAATTGTTTGCCATTTGCTTGCTCCGAGCGACAAGCTGACTATGCGGAAAGATTGAGGAACACTTTCCAATGCTTCGCGTGATGAAGTGATAATCACCGGCAGAATCATAATGCCGAGTGTCAGCGAGCCAGAAAGGATGGAGGCGCCAAATCCTAAAAAAAGAACAAAGATGCCTAATCCGAAAAGACCGTACACAACCGATGGCACACCGGCAAGATTCACAATCGCCAGTTTCACTATGCGGCTTAATGCATTATCGTGAGAATACTCGACAAGGTAGATTGCAGAGAGAACTCCGAGCGGCACAGCAAAAATTATTGCCCCCAGAACCAGATACAGTGTTCCTAAAATTGCCGGGAAAATTCCGCCTGCGGTCATTCCGCTTGTGGGCATCTCAAATAGAAAACTTAAACTTAACGCACTTGCTCCTTTGACGAAAATGATGACAAGAATGATCAACACAGGCACTACGACTAACAGTGTGCAGAGGAAGAGAATACTAAATGCAATTTTTTGTTTAAGCTGAACGTTCATCTGTTCATTCTGGAATTATTATTTTTTTGTTTTGTGAAGATAAATGTCCGCTACGCCGTTGATCAGAAATGTAATAATGAACAAGACAATACCGATAGCGAAGAGAGCTGCATAATGCTCACCGCCCTGTACTGTCTCACCCATTTCCGCAGCAACGGTTGCCGTTAACGTGCGGACAGGTTGAAGAATACTGTGCGGAATGAGCGCCGCATTTCCTGTCACCATCATGACCGCCATCGTTTCGCCGATCACACGGCCGATACCGAGCATAACCGCTGCAACCATACCGGGGCGCGCTGCGTATGCGACGATGCGCCATGTCGTCTGCCATTTTGTTGCACCCATCGCGATTGCAGCTTCACGGTACTGGCGCGGAACAGCAGTGATGGCATCTTCGGCAATCGAAACAATTGTCGGCATAGCCATAAAAGCGAGCGTGATGGAACCGGAGAGTGCCGTGAGTCCGGTGGAAAGATTGAAGAGCTCTTTAATGAACGGACCAAGTGTTATCATGCCAATGAAACCGATCACAACAGAAGGAATGGCGGCAAGAAGTTCAATGCCTGCCTTCAGCACTTCTTTTGTTTTGCGCGGTGCAATTTCTGCGATGAAGAGCGCACTGGCAATTCCGATTGGGATTGAAATAATTCCCGCGCCGGCTGTTACGAGTATGGAACCGATGATCAGCGGTAAAATTCCGAATTGCGGCGGATCAGAAATCGGATACCAATTGCGTGCGAATAAAAAGTCCGATATCGGAACTCTCCAGAAAATAGAGAGTCCTTCCTTCAGCAGAAATGCAAAGATCAAAGCGACAATGACGATAGACATCATGCCGCTCAGGAAGATCGTCCGCTCAATGAAGAACTCTTTTATTTTTCGCAACTGCATTTATTTTACTTGCTCTGTTCCAACGGTTGCACAGGGACAAAATCCAGCTTCTTGACAACTTGCTGTCCTGCCGGCGAAAGCACATAATCGATAAATGTCTTTGCAAGTCCCTTGGGTTCGCCTTTCGTGTACATGAGGAGCGGGCGCGAGATAGGATATGCGCCGCTTATTACATTTTCCATCGTCGGAGCTTCATAGGGTGAGTTTTTATCCTTAGCTATCTTCAGGGCTTTTTCTTTTACAGTGATATAGCCCATCCCGTAATACCCGATTGCGTCCTGGTTTTGTGATACTTCGTCAGCGATAGCTTGCGAGCTTGAAAGCAGCAACGCTTCTGCGGCAAATTCCTCCTTGCCGTCTGCTTTTCCGTGACGAAGGACATGCTCTTTAAAGTACACATGGGTACCGGAATTCACTTCGCGCGACAGGAGAACAATCTTTGCATCGCGCCCGCCAAGTTCTTTCCAGTTCTTGATCTTTCCTGTAAATATATCAGCGAGCTGGTCAATGGTCAATTCTGAAATTATATTTGCAGGGTTTACTATAACAGCAAGGCCATCGAGAGCAACAATGATTTTCTTTGGAGCTTCTCCTTTTGATGCGATGAGTGTGATTTCGCTTTCTTTCATCTCACGCGATACTTCTGCAATGTCGCAAGTATTATTCACCATAGCAGAAATTCCCGTCCCTGATCCACCGCCGGTTACGGCTATCGACATACCCGGGTTCTGCTTCATAAATTCTTCAGCCCAGGCCTGACCGAGGTTCACCATCGTATCCGAACCTTTAATTTGCAGGGAATTTGCATCGTTACTTTTCCTCGCGCAGCCGCTGAGTAGCAGCAGTCCGATTGTCGTATAGATTATAAAATTCAAGTTTTTCATTCTCATTATCCTCATTGTCTTTAAAATTAGTGATATAAATTTAGTAAAAGAATGTCACGGATTCTGTTAAGTTAATATTATCAAATTGTTAAGTATTCTCACAAGAAAGTATAGAACAACGTAATTCTTGCGGTAATCGATGGATCCGGCGTACCGTGTCCGACTTGCGCTTCATAGGTCTCATACAAAACGTTCGGCATAATCGCAACGTTCTTGTCGACTTTCCATGACAATCCGGCAATAATATAATTGCGGGATAAATTTCCATTTGCGACACTCGCGGTTACTGCAACAGGATCTTTTCCCTTGTCATCAGTGCTCGGATTGAAATTATCATATCGAACAACAATTGCAAGCTCAGGCAGGATGTTGTAGGAACCAAACACAGAGAAACCCATAGTGGATTTTGTCGAATAGGACTTTGCAACTGTGTCTTTAAGCGAGTTGGAGGCAGATTGTAAGAAGGCTTCGACGCCGATGTTATAACTGAACGGCTCACTGTAGCCAAGAAACAACGCAGTTGTTACGGCGCTGTTGCTGACGGTACTCTTGGTGTAACTATTGAGTATATCGGCCGCATCTTTATAGTCGACGTACAGAGTGCCCTGGAAATTTACAGTGGGCTTTATATGGATGTGTGCATAGTATCGTTTGTATTTATCGGTTTCCGGACTGTTCGCACTGTTATTTGCAAACATAACCCAGTAATTGAACATGCCGTCATTTGTGATTTTTCCATGAAGAGAGATGCCCTGATCGCGGGAAGAAACGATTCCCCGCAAATCCATAATAGTTTTTTCGAGTGAGCGATATCCCCATGCTGCTTCGGAGACTTCGTACGCAGGAGGCGGCTGAATACCAAAGACTAAATCGCTGCCGGAGAAAATATTCTTCCACTTTATGTACGCATCTTTGACAAATGTACCGATCTTTCCATTACTTGCGTTTGCTGCTTGATCGGCTTCAAGACGGAAGCGTGTGGTGAATTGTTCTGAGATATCGTTGTCATACGTGAAATACATACGGCGTAATTGGAAGGCTTGAAATGCGGTCGTTCCAGCCGGGCTGGCGATGTTCGAGCTCGGGATACCTGCATCCCGGGATACATTATAATAGTAATCCCCGAACATGTAACCGCTGAATTTTCCCTGGCCAACGGCTGTGGATAATCCAAGAAGAATGAGAACCATAGAAACTGCTAGCATCTTCTTCATAAAAATTTGTTCCTTTATATAATTGTGATTGATATGAATTGAGTTTTATTAATCAAGAAATAATGATTTCATATTGTAAGTTGTACATACTTTAACGAAATAATTAAGGATGAACATTGCAATCGCCACTACGAATATAAAGAAATAAAATTCCCTATTGGTCATCTCTTGAACTTCAACCTCTTGCGTTTCGTCCGAACCAAAGAGGTCGAAGATAAGTTGAAAAAGAAAAGGCTCGTGCGGGATTTTCTTTTTTGCAGTCATTTTCAGGGATGAATGTTATGCACCAAGCACTCGCACAACAATCCCAAAGAGTGCGAGGGCGATGCCTACCATTGTTATTGAGGTTGTGAATTCCTTATCGCCGATAGGACCGGATTCGAACATCTGCATATTGTCGGTCGAGAGGATATTGTTTACTAACCATTGTTTCATATTTTCCTCCATTCTGTTATTCTTCTCGTTTTTGTCACACACAAAATAGAGAATGGACGTTTCCTAACGATGAAGGAATTATTATCAATTTGTTAAGCTGTTGGGTGAGTGATGAAGAGGACCTGCACTAACAATCACACCCATTAAACCTGAGACTCTTGCTCTCCCCAGATAAAACAGATACATATCTCGCAAGAACGTACCACTCCATGGTCTCTATCGCTGTTTTGGGGCTGACTTCAGATAACGGGCAATTCAATTATTACAATGACTCCCCGAGGACGATTATTGTTGATCGAAATTGTCCCTCACTTTATTCTTAACTTTTCTTCTGCTTCAGCAGCGCTGCATACCGCCGACTCATGGTGAGAGGTGTTTCGATCCCCTTGAGGTGGACCTGATAGGAATTACCGAACCACTCATCGATCTTTGTTACGAATTCGATATTGACGATGGTGGAACGGTGGATACGGCAGAAATATTTTTCCGGCAGGCGTTGTTCCCACTCTGTCATAGATTTTTGTATCAATCCCTTTTTCCCTTCGCTTGTGATAATCTCGGAATAATCTCCTGCCGATTGGATAGAGACAATCGAATTGACGCGGAGAAACTTCAAATGAGAATTCAGGGAGAGCAGCATGGCATCGTCGTAATCCAGAATGCGCTGCTTATTCGGGGAATACGCTTTTTCTCGATTAAGCCGCTCGATAGCGGTTTTTAATCGTTCGGGGTTGACTGGTTTTAATAAGTAATCGATGGCATCTACTTCAAATGCGCGAATGGCATATTCATCGAACGCTGTAACGAAAATAACATGAGCCTGGAGATCAATCTTCTCTAAGAGGTCGAAACCAGATTCACCCGGCATCTGAATGTCCAGAAAGAGCAGGTCTGGATCTTCTGCAGTAATCACTTCGATTGCTTTTTGAACGCTGTCCGCTTCACCAATAACTTCGATCGAATCATATTCAGAGAGCAGAGACCGGAGGTCGTTTCGAGCCAGGCGCTCGTCGTCAATGAGCAAGGCTCGCAATTTTTTCTTCATAGTTCACTCCGTTAGTGATTACTAATTCAAGAATACTCTGAGCCTGATTATTCTGTTGGCGGGATGAAAGATGGAATTGTCCAGGGAACAATTCTTTTAATCGCGCCTCTACTTGTTCCAAGCCCGATTCGACGGATCCATTTCCATTTATTGGTACATGTGATCCGGAATGGTTGACGGAGATCTTCATCATACCATCATGGAGTGTTGATGTGATCTCCAAACGAAGCGGCATCGTGCTAGTCTGCATCCCGTCCCGAAGTGCATCTTCCACAAGCGGATGGATAAGGAAACTTGGAACAGGAAGATCCTCCGTGTGTTCGTCGATTTCGTAATGAACCTGCAATTTATCTTCGTACCTCTGCTGTTCAATAGAAAGGTAGAGCCGTATCGCATCGAGTTCATCTTTGAGAGTTACGATTGGTTTATTTCTACTGACAAGCGAGTAGCGGAGGAATTCGGATAATTCCGTGATCATCGTCTTAGCACTGCGAGTATCTTCGTCCACGAGGGCACGAACGGAATTCAACGCATTAAATAAGAAATGCGGATTGAGTTGATAGCGAAGCATCTGGAGCTGGGCATGTTGTGCCTTTTCTATGGCGTGTTCTGTCTGTTCCCGTTCGTTTAACCAGTCACGCCACGCTTTAATACCAAAAAATAATGCACTCCACCCAAGAAAGAGAGGGAATGAATACGCGATGCGAGCCGTAATCCGCAGAGTGCTGCTGATGTATTTAATAAGCTTTTCCCCAAAGATTGAATATTCGATCCCTCCCCAGAATAATATCCAGATCATTGTAAAAATAAACGACGCGATAACAATTCGTGCGATCAGAGGAAACAGATGTAAAGTCTGAAATGGAATCCTGCTATAGTACTTCCGTAATCCAAGAAAGAGTACGTACATTGCAAGTAGTTGTATGGAGATGCTTAATAGTGCGGGCCATTGCCAGCCAGACCAAACGATATTGAGTGCTATCTGCAGACTGCCATATAATACCATGCCGATTGTATGATAATACCAAAAAGAAATGTCGCGTATACGTTTAGGGAAAAGTTTCATGGCATCACCCTTCTGCCGTTGAAGGATGAATTTCCAGTATAGCTTCTACCCATCCTTCGCATTCCTGAGTTATGAGCCGGTAGTTCTTTGGATAAGCATTTTCTAACCGCGCCCTCACATTTTCCAAGCCTGTACCTGTTCCATTAGACTTTCGTTCAGCTTCAGTCGCAGCTTCGCACCACGCACCTGAATTTGCGATGACGACACGCAAAGTTCCATTTGACGTGGAAGCCTGGATGCGAATGCGCAACGGCATAGGGCTCGTCTTCATCCCATACTTGATTGCATTCTCAACGAATGGATGGATAAGAAAGCTTAAGATCGGATAATCCTGAGCATGTTCATCAATATCAAACGAGACATCGAGTTTATCTTCAAAGCGTTTTTTTTCAATAGAAAGATAATGCCGGATTGCTTCTAATTCATGTTGAAGGGTTACTTCAGTATGATCTCGAGTAACAAGCGAGTAGCGGAGAAATTCGGAAAGCTCTGTGATCATTCCCTTTGCATTCTTCTTGTCTTCATCGATGAGAGCCCGGACCGAATTCAAAGCGTTGAAAAGGAAATGAGGATTGACCTGATAACGAAGCATTTGTAATTGCGCTTTCTGTGCTAATGATATAGCTTTTCGACCCCTCTTTTTTTCCGCATCCCAATCCCTCCAGTACTTCATTGCGAAATAAAGTGTACTCCATCCAAACCAAATTGGCATAATTTGGATTAACCAAGGAATTGCAAATTTCCAATGCGCCATTTGAAGGATTATTTCATGACCTATTAAATGATATCGAGTTGTGGCCATCGCGACATCCCAGAGGATTGTGAAAATGATGGACCAATAGATTACCAACGCAAGCAACCCAAGGATTGACAGCTTCTTGTAATCAACACGAAGATAAGCCTGTCGCAGAATAATTCCTAAAAGAAATGCAATAGGCGCATCTAATGCCTGAGCAAATATCTCACCGGGGTGAATTCGCTGCAACCAAATCATAATTACATCACCGCACCAGAACAGCAGCCATCCGCCAATATGGAAATGCCAGAAGGTTAAATTTTGAAGTGTAGGCAGCGTATTGAAAAATCGTGTTTTCATCCATTCTCTATAATAGTGATACAATGTCTGATTTTCTTGTCAGATTGTAAAGTCTTATGGGATGAATGGTTATTATAGTCGGTAGGCGGTAATAAAGTAGGACAACAAGTATTGCTGAAGAGATGTGTGAAGTGAATAAGGCAAAAAAAACCTAAGATTTTAATCTACCGTCCAGCGATTCATTTATCCGTTTATCGATTTTCCGCCTCTTTTTGACTGATTGATGCGTATATCTAGCCAAACGATAATTTTCCAAGTTCGATAAAGGAAATACTATGATAAGAGGGTTGTTTATGATGTGTATGCCGATAGCATTAGCATCATTGGCATACTCGGAAATTATTCACACCAAAGATATAAATATTGAGACGGTTCGAACTCATGAACAGATGAAAACCGATGGCAAGCTGACAGAAGCAGTTTGGCAAAGGCCAGGTTTTACAGGATTGGTACAGCAGGAACCGGATCAATTCACTGCTCCATCGCAGCAAAGTGAAGTATGGTTCGCTTATGATAATGAAGCCATATACTTCGCCGCCAAATATAAGGACACATGCCCGGATTCCATAATGGCACGCCTTGTTCGAAGAGATTTTATTTGGGGAGATCCTTCAGATGGATGCGTGCTCTATTTTGATACGCACCATGATCTCCGGAACGGATATTATTTCTATGTGTCTGCTGCTGGAACACTTGCTGACGGTATTATTGAAAATGATGTCAAGCAGCCCAATGATTTGACATGGGATGCTGTATGGGAAGGAGTTGCGCACTTGGATCCGGATGGCTGGACAATTGAGATGAAAATCCCTTTTTCCCAGCTTCGGTTTAAGGAGGCAAGCTCTCAGGTGTGGGGAGTCGATGTAGAGCGATTCATCAGCCGCAGGAATGAGACGGATATGATTGCCTTTACGCCGCGGAATGAGAGCGGATTCACATCGCGATTTCCCAATCTTGTTGGACTGGAAGGCATTACACCTCCGACACGATTAGAAGTGCTGCCCTATGTCACAGGGAGAGCTGACCGTATTGGAACAAGTGCTCATGATCCATTCAACCGGATGGAGCGGTATATACCCAGTGCGGGCATTGATCTCAAAGCCGGCCTCGGCAGCAGCTTGTCATTAAACGGAACAATGAATCCGGATTTCTGCCAGGTAGAACTTGATCCAGCAAACGTAAATCTAACGGACGTTGAGACAATCTATGAGGAGAAGCGGCCATTTTTCACAGAAGGAGTCGGCATCTTCCAGTTTGGACAGGGAGGAGCAAATAATTCGTACGCATTCAATTGGACTGATCCGAATATTTTCTATAGCCGCAGAATCGGTCGTTCACCCCAACGTTCCGTCAATGGAAATGATCCGGCAAGTAATTATTATATAGATTTTCCGAATAGTACGCGGATACTCGGAGCCGGAAAGATCTCAGGTGCGTTAGGCGAAGATTGGAAAGTGGGAACTGTGCATGCACTCACCAAGAGAGAACATGCAGAGGTTAATGACAATGGCCAGAAATCAAATCTTGAAATTGAACCGATGACGTACTACGGGGTTGCCCGTGCTCAGAGAGATTTTCATGGCGGTGAACAAGGAGTGGGAGTACTCGCTACGTACACAGGACGTTTTTATGACGACAATGCGCTTCGTGAGAATACGAACAGCAATGCGCTTGTGCTTGCCGCTGATGGATGGACATTCCTGGATAAGGAGAGAACGTATGTGTTCACAGGTTGGGCCGCATCCTCGCGCGTTTCAGGAAGTACAGATCGGATGATTGCACTTCAGCGAAGCTCGGGACACTATTTCCAACGTCCGGATGTAAGTTATCTTGGCGTGGATAGTTCGGCAACATCGTTATCAGGGTACGCCGGACGGTTTGCAGTAAATAAGAACCGCGGCCGCTGGACATTCAATACAACGGTTGGGTTCATTAGTCCGAAGTTTGAGCTCAACGATCTTGGGAGCAGTGCATTCAGTGATCTGATTAATGCACACGTTGTTACGGGGTACCGATGGAACACACCGACCAAGTATTATCTCAATACTGGAGTCAGTGCTGCCACATACCTCAATTATGATTTTGGAGGAAATAAAACAGTTCAAGGATTTTTGCTGCAGGGATATCTTACGCTTCCGTCATTTTATGGCGGGAACATTTCATTAACCTATAATCCGGAATCATATAATGCCCGTCTCACGCGCGGCGGTCCCTTGACATTGAATCCCGTCAGTAGTCAGGTCAGTGCAAATTTCTATACGGACAATCGTGAGTGGTGGGTCGTTTCCCTCTACGGAATGGTGAAAACTGGGGACGCGTCAGATACGAAAACGATTTATGCTTCCCTGGAATTGAAAGCGAGTACAACGTTAACTGTTTCCATTGCGCCGACATTCACAGAGGAAATCAATCGCGCTCAATATTATACGGTTGTTGAAGATCCGATTGCTGTGGAGACATTTGGTAAAAGTTATCTCTTTGCCCGTCTTAATCGATACACGTTGTCAACAGATATCCGCGCGGATTGGATTATGACGCCGAAATTGAGCTTTCAAGTATATATCCAGCCGTATATTACCACAGGAAAATACACCGATTATAAATCACTGGCACGACCCAAGTCTTTTGAATTTACTCCCTATGCCTTTTCTGGAAACCGGGATTTCAACTATATCGCGTTTCAGGGTAATGCAGTGCTTCGCTGGGAATATTTGCCGGGATCAACATTGTACCTTGTGTGGACACAAAGCAGGGCTGATGATCAGTATTTTGGTGATTTTCAGTTTGGTAATTCGATGGATCGAATGTTCCAGGTAAAGCCGGATAATATTCTTATGCTGAAATTATCCTATTGGTTCGGAATGTAGTACATCGATCACAGCTTCGAACGAGTACCCACCAGATTCATTGTACTCGTTGGAAGCAATTTATTGAAGGAGATTATATGAACGCAGGCACTCTTGGTGAACAGAGGGAACAAACCGATAGCAAGGAAACTCATCAGCGGAGAAAACCGCAGAGAATCATTGTTATTTTGTTTCTCCTGGCCGTGCTCTCCATCGGGGCATTTATCCTTTTACGGTTTTTTGTTGAACGTATGCCTTAGGAAGAAGAGGTATGAATGATTAATAGGGATTCCGGATGAATGGATTTCATGAAAATATTTCTCCTCCCTCTGCAGAACAGTTGTCCGTAGCAAAAGGACCTACGAGAAAAGAGGATGCCAAAACGATCCGTGTGGCAATCGTGGATGATGAGGCTTTGGCGCGTCGGGCAATGCGACGGGCGTTGGAAGAAGTATCGGATGTAGAAGTGATTGGCGAGTGTTCGAATGGTGAAGAAGCAATAGAAATGCTTTCCAAAATTCGTCCGGATCTTATTTTTCTTGATATTGAAATGCCGCGATTAAATGGAATGGAACTCGCTCAGCGGTTGATGGAGAAAGGGGATCCCTGCATTGTTTTTGTCACAGCGTATGAAAAATATGCTTTGGATGCGTTTAAAGTGCAAGCAGCAGATTATGTATTGAAACCAATCAATGAATTCAATATCCGTGAAGCGATAGAGCGGGTTGCAGATCGCATTCGTCAGCGCCGGAGGCAGGAAACTGATTCAAGATTGGATTCAATCATTCAATTGATTGAACAACAGAAAAAGGATCTTCAGCCGGCAGGGTCACTCGATAGACTCACCATTAAAAATAATGGACGTATTTATTTTGTGGAGACCACATCCATCGATTGGATCCAGGCGGAAGGAAATTATGTAACGTTGCATGCGGGAACAGTAAAACATTTGCTGCGCATTAAAATGAATCAGTTGGAAGAACGGCTGAATCCAAAACAATTTTTCCGTATTCATCGCTCAACCATTGTCAATATCCAATCGATCAAAGAGTTGCGTTCGTATTTCAACGGTACGTATATGATTCTGCTCAGTGGTAATACCAAGATTTTTTCCAGCCGGGGCTATCGCGAAAACGTTGAGCAGATTCTCAACCAGATAGTCTAACGAATGTAAGTGTCAAACAGAAATTCTATGAAACCAATTCCGTATAAACTTCCATGAACGAGATTCATCATTAGTGAAAGTATATCAATAGCAGACTGGAAAAACTCTTAACCAAGATACTTCTTATTCAATAAACCTGCGGCAGTTTATCTTCAGAAATATTAACCTCATCACTTAGTCCTTACACTTCATCCCATTCTTGTTTCAAATCAATTTTTCCATACGTACGTTGCTGCTGGAGGAGATGAATAGTATACCAATTCATCACAGGAGGTATGTATGAAAACAAAATGTGCGTTAACCATCACCGTATTGCTGTCCATTGCGGTGACACGTGTGTTTGCGGAAGATCCGGTACTGCCGGCAAAGGCCGATCAAGCGCTGATAGAAGAGAATCTTCTTGTAGGATTGAACTCTACGAACGAAGGCTTACGGTACAGCTGTGCCTTGATGCTGGGCGATCTCAAATCTTCACAGGCAGTTATTCCACTCATGGCACTGCTGAGACAAAGCGATAATTTTAAATTAAAAACGGCTGCAGCCTGGGCACTCTGCAACATCGGTGATGCCAGAGGAACATTTGCTGTGAAGCGGGAAGCGGAATTCAATAGCTGCTGCAAAACAAAACTTGTTTGTGCATGGTATTACGAAAACAAAGTGAAACAAGGTTCCTTCGTTTTTAGGGATGTAGATCAGGCAGTTTTAGCCGAAGTGAAAGAACCTCGATAGAAAAACAGTTTATCACTAAAAAATGGCAGTTCATCACACGAGAAAAAGGATCCATCCCAAATGAATTGTTTGACAGATACATGACTTAGTATATTGCACTCAGAATGACGATGAGGTGGTCTCAGAAGGATCAGTATCCTCATATAAAACCGAATGCAATGAAATCGATGAAAGAGAATATCTGCTGCGGCACTTGAGACGTTCACAACGTAGGCCACCTCCTTCTTAGGACTACTGAGCGACCAAGAAATTAATCTGCAGCAGATATTTTTTTATATACTGAAGAAGATACAATCAGAATGAAACTCAAAATTTCGTTGATGGAAAACCATTCTTCTCTTCAATCAGAAAGTACATTAAAACAAAATCTGTCATGCCATTACTGCTATGGAGGAAATATGAAATTATTCCTGAAGTATGGATTGATGCTGTTATGGAGTATTGTCTTAAGTGTTACTATAAGCGGTTGTATCGATACGAGCAGCGGCACAATACCCACAGTGGATCTGCGTACATCAACAAAATTTGTCAACCTTGCGAATCTCGGAACGATGAATGTGAATGTTGACGGGGGAACCGTCGCCAGTGTCGGCTATGGAGTAGCATCGGATTATCTAAGTTTAGCCACAGGTGTCCGGAATTTTGTATTTACCTATAGCACTCGTGTAGACACACTCACGACAGCGTTAGCGCATGATTCGAAATATTCTGTCTTCGCGGTGTACGATCCTTTAAACGGAGATACAATTCGCACTTACAATTTTATATTTGAAAGACGTACATATCCTGGTACGCAAACATACATTCCTCAAGCCGCGCTTGTTCGATTTATCAACTTGTCACATGACACTACGGCAGCAAGCGTTTCATTTAAATTTATTGATACGGTAGCTGCAACAGCCGACATTTTGCAGAGCGCCATCGGATTTGGGACTGCTACTACGTATTACCAAATAGATATTGCCAATTCCCCGCGGTTCTCGGTGTACAACGTGTACAGAGATACTCTGGCTGCACGAGTTGCTTTAGCAGAAGGACGTAGTTCTGTCGTTCTGTTTGGGAACAAACAGGGAAACACACTGCAAGTTAAAGTTTATAAAGAAGACTAAGGAAAAAGGAGGATTGTATGAAACGATGTGTAATAATATTTTTCCTATCCTTTCTAGGCTCAACAGTTCTTTATGGCCAGTATGGAAAAATTGCCGGTAAAATAACTGATGAAGAGACAAAAGAACCGTTGGTTGGTGCAAACATCTCTTTGGAAGGAACCGCCATTGGCGCCTCGACGGATTTAGATGGCAGTTTTACCATCCTCAATGTACCGGCGGGCACGTATGATATCAGAGCATCATACATCGGTTATCAAACCAAAACGTTAACGGGGGTAAAGGTTGTCGGGGGTATTACTCGAAGTGTCGAGTTCGCCTTGTCGAATACTTCAGTGCAGGTTCAATCGATAACAATCGTTGCTGAAAGGCCGCTGATTGAAAAGAGCGCTGCGAATGCTGTGCGAACACAGGTCTCCGAAGAATTAGAAAAACTTCCTTTGAGGGGTGTGCAAGGGTACTTCTCAATACAGCCCGGTGTTGTTGTTCAAAACGGCACTGTGTATATGAGGGGCAGTCGTAACGAGGAAACCGGTTATCAAATCGAAGGTGCCGATACAAGAGATGTTGTTGGAACGACCGTCCGCGCGAATATCAGCGGCAATCTCATTACGACGATTCCAGAAGCATTGGAAGAAGTATCCGTTCAATCCGGCGGCTTCGGAGCTGAATTTGGCGGCGCGAGTGCCGGTATTGTGGCACAGACATTTAAAACTGCCGGTTCCGATCTCAAAATCGTCTTGCAGGCAGAAACTGATAATTTCGGAAATTATCCCGGCAAAAAGTTTTTAGGAACATACTCCTATGGATATTCCGATTATGTGCTAACAGTAGGTACCCCACTCTTTGGAGAAAAAATAAAAGTATTCGGTGCATTTGAAAATCAGTTTGCGCGCGACCAAAACAATATTTGGTTCTACGAGGGTGCTAATTTTGGATACCTGTATGATAATGGCACAAGCGGCGGACAAGCCGGCGATTCGGCGCTCATGAACTGGGAAAATGGAAATGTCCGGGGGCGGATCAACAATCGATATTCGGTCAATGGAACAGTCCTGCTGGATTTTAAACCTCTCCAGGTCAGACTGGCAAGTGCTTTTACATGGTCGAAGAATTCAAATAATAACCAGCAACGATACATGTTTTGCTTAGATCGATATCCGGTTGCAGACAACACCAATTTTCTTTTCAATGGGAAAGTGAATTATGCACTCTCAAAAAATTCTATTGCAGAAGCAAGTATCAATTATGTAGATCAAAGACAAAAAGGGTATGATCCAACGTTTAAGGACAACCTGATCCAATATCAGGATAGTATTGCTGCGGCCGCATATGGCTGGCAATATGCAACGCTTACGTCACCCCCGCAGAATTATAATTTTAATGGTTTCGTTTTCTACCGCCCGGGATATCCCGTCGTTACCAACTTTGCTCAGTCCTATAATAAAGACCAAAACCAAAAGTTGGAGGGATCTGTTGCGCTGACCTCGATTATGGGCAAACATGAATTCAAAATGGGCAGTTCGTATCAATACTGGACGATCTCTCATTTTGATCTTGATCCGACAACGATCTACACGAATGTCCTTACGAATCCCGACTTAGCACGAGATCCCGTATTGTTCGCCCGTATGCTGCGTGCAAACAGTCAAGTCAATAATTATGGTTTTGATGAATTTGGTAATCCAATGAGCAGCGGTCTGGATGGACCGAAGCATCCGACATTTTTAAGCGCGTATATACAAGATCGGCTTGAATTATCCGACCTGATCATCACTGCCGGATTGCGCGCGGATGTTATGGATATCAAGGGTTGGTCAGCTTCGAATATTGCTGATTTTGGATACGATGCTCAAAATTACACATTCGATAATCCAACAACCGGAAAAGCATTTTCATACCTCGAACCGCGTTTAGGATTCTCGTTTCCTGCGTCAGACAGAACAGTCTTTCATCTGCAATACGGAAAATATGTAGAAGCACCACCGCTCTATAATATGTATAGAGGACGAGCAGCGACTGTGTATATTTTCCAAAATACAAGGTACTTCACAAATGTTGTCGGATACAATATCGAACCTTCCAGGACAACCCAATATGAAGTTGGTTTTTCGCAACAATTTAGTGATGTCTCTGCTTTCGACATAACGGGATTCTATAAGGACATCACCGGACAATTACAGATGGTATGGAATGCTCAACCGACAAATTCAACAACGCCATCTCACTATGCGTATGCAAACGGTGATTTTCAAAGTGTCATGGGAATGGAATTGAGTCTACGGATCAGGAGAATCCATCGGATACAGGCGCAGTTGAATTATACGCTGCAAGATTCTCGAGGAACGAATTCATTTGCAAACAGTGCTGCCGGTCTGCTGAATGTGACAGGCGGCGAAGTCATGCCAAGTCAAGTCGTGCCTCTGGATTTTAGTCAGACCCATCGCGGATCGATTTCATTGGATTATCGCTGGGGTAAGGGTGAGGGAGGTGCTGTTCTTTCAGATTTGGGATTCAACCTCCTGTTCACCTTCAATTCGGGACATCCTTATACTCATAGTACAGGGACAGGGGGGCAACAAGGCACAGACCTTGGTGCCATCCTGAACGATGCCGATTCCCGTTCAAGGTTCCCTTTGGAACCGATTAATAATTCTGTCACACCATGGGTGTATCAGCTTGATCTGCGCGTAGACAAATCATTCTCCGTTGGCTCTGTCAATTTCAACGTGTATGTCTATGTCCAGAATTTGCTGAATACCAAGAACGTCACCAATGTCTATTACCGGACGGGAAATGCATATGATGATGGATGGTTGAGTGATCCTGTTGCAAGCGCAAATACCGTGAGCACGTATGGTGCAACGTATCAGCAGCTATACGAAGTGATGAACCTGGCGAATAATCAAAACCAATTCCGTCAGAATGGGTATGTGAATTTTGGAATCCCGCGCATATTGCGCGTCGGTGCAAAAATTGAATTATAACATCAAAACGTCCTTGAATGTTTAGGAGAACGATGATATGAAGTCTCATAGAAAAATGATCATGATGTTAATCGGGGCAGTTGCGTTCGGATTCCTTGCCGCTCCTGCGAAAGAAAAGACTCATCAGCAAAACCAGGGTCTTGCGAAAACAAGTACGCTCGTATCCAGTGCTATGATGAATGCGAATAACGTGACCAGCTGGGTCAACGGGGACGGATCGTTCCCGCAAACTATTCAGCAAGCATGGAATGGCGAATATCCGAAACAGTCAGGAGTGGGTATTATTTACATGGAAGGAATTGTGTTCGGCGGTTTTGTCCGCGATGGTTTATCCTCGGATCCGCTTCGCGTAACGGGGAACACCTATTTCAATGGAACATCACCGGGAAGAATTCTTTCCGATGCATCCGGGAGAACTACAGGTGCAGAATCTGTAACTCCGGCTTCCGTCAGACCCTATGGTGTAAGAGGTGATATGCCGCCGGGGTTGACACCGGATAAATGGCCGAATCTTGTTTCTGATGCAGCGACGTTTTTTATGGTTGGAACGCCAACTGCCGCACAAATCCAGGCGGTTGCTGAAAGTTATTTTCGCGATTGGATAGAATGGCCTGCCTCATCAGGAGCGCCATGGTACGTGGATACCGTAAAAATTACACGGTATGACGCGGTATATGATTATAACAATCCGCATCATAAACCCGGGATTCCCGGTGCAACAAAAACGATTTGGTATGTCTGCAATGATCTCGATCCATCTGCTACGGCACGATTGGGCGGTTCACCGCCGATAGGTATAGAACAACAAATGACGGTGTGGGCATACGCTTCATCTACACCGTTGAATGACATTATCTTTAAACATGTGAAACTGATTTATAAAGGTCTTCCTGCGACACCAGCAACCGCACGAATCGACAGTTTTTATGTCGTTCAATGGTCTGATCCTGATAACGGAGATGCGGGTGATGACTTCGTAGGCAGTGACTCTTTGCTCAATTTAGGATATGTCTATAATTCAACGCCCAATGATAATAAGTATCAGGCAAGAGGACTGGCTGTTCCAGCAGGTGGATATGCCTTTTTACAGGGCATAGCAGGATATACCGGCAACCCTTCTGACAGCGCGATCGTAAGTTTCCAATGGAGAAAGGGATATAGATATTACCTGTCACGACCGATGACAGCGTTTAGTTTCTTTGCTTCAAATTCTCCGATCAGCGATCCTGATGACGGGACATTCTCCGGAACAAACCAATGGTTCAATCTTATGCGGGGAATGATTCCTCGTCCGGAATATCCGGCAGGAACACCCTTTTATTCATCGTCCGCATACTGTACAAGAAATAACATTGTAACCCCATTTTGTATGCCGGGTGATCCAACGAAAGGATTGGGATGGATTGATGGAATTGATTTACAGTCCGGCGATCGTAGAATGTTGAGTGTCCATGGTCCAATTACTATTCAATATCGTGACACGGCTGAAGTAGTAGTTGCTTTTGTTGCGGGAATGGGATCAAACAATATTTCGAGCGTTCAAGTGATGAAATACAACACAACATTCTCTCAATATGCGATGAACCAATTGTTTGACTTGCCGACACCGCCTTTAGCTCCACAAGTCAGCATCACCGAATCAGATAATCAAATTACTCTGAATTGGGGAGAAGATGAGCAAAAATACACTGAGCTGGAAAATTATCGGAGCAAAACATTTGTGTTTGAGGGGTACAATGTCTATCAACTTCCATCTCCCAGTTCAGCGCTCAGCGAAGGTGTACGATTAGTGACGTATGATCTCGCTGATCCTATGACCGTTATCTATAATAATGAAGTTGATCCGAACAGCGGGTATGTTGTCAGTGTTCCGAAAATGTTTGGATCCAACAACGGCATCAAGCGTTATCTCACTATTACACAGGATGCTCTGAGACGACGGCCGTTAGTCAACGGACAGGAATACTATTTTGTCGTCACCGCATACGGCTACGATGCAAGCTTTACTTCCCCATTTTCATATCTGGAAAGCAGAGTCTTGGTCAATACGGTGATTCCGCATAGACAGAACCCTGGTACAGTAGTTCAATCTACTCATGGTCAAATTCTTCCTGTGAACCATTCGACGGGTGTTTCAACTCTTGGAATATCACCCACGGTTGTGAGTCCGGATCTTCTCACAGGGCATCAATATGAAGTGACATTTTTTGCTACGGATTCTTCTTTAGCAGATGGTTTGGATGAAACCACAGCAAATCCTATTTCCGTTAATCAACCAAATGTAAAATGGAAATTGCGTGATGTGACCAAAGACTCCGTCCTGTATATTGAGCGAGGATTTACAACTGCGAATAATTCAATAATAAAAGATGGACTGCAATGGAAGCTCAATGGAATTCCATGGTATCTGTACGGTAACACTCTGGAAATCAATAGTGTCACGTATACACCAACCGCAAATTTAAATATTGGCGGCTTGAGCGCAGGATTTCAGGCCTTTGGACATGGATTAGATCTGGGATTGAATTTTTCAGGAAGCTCTCTGCTTCCAAGTCAGTGTCTCAAGAACATTAAAATTGTTTTTAGTAATGATCCAGCTCAGCAGCAGAAATGTTATATCTACCTAAGGGGTGGTTCGCCCAATTATGGATATGTTGCTTATGGCACATTTCCGGGAAAAGTGTACGATATCACGGATCCGAATGCTCTCCCAAGACAAGTAAATGTATGTGCTGCAGAACAAAACGGAAGAGCAGCTCACGATAATATTTGGGGCCCAACAACGGCAGCAGGTTCTGATCGGGAATATCTGGGAATTTTAAGCTCCGATTATGATGGCACTCTGCCGGATGTAAGTGGTACGCATCATATTGATTATACAGCGACGACGATGAATTCCGGAAACCTTGATATGATATATGAAATGTGGCCACAAAGGCTTAGTGATGCAAACCCACTTTTTGTCAACGGTGATGTAATGACGATCTGGGCAAACATCCCGCCTGTGTTAACACCATCGGCCAATGCGGATAAATATATTATTAATACCCAGGATTTCATGAATCTTACAAATCAAACAGCGTCAGCAAAACAAGAGGTGGATGATATCAAGGTATTTCCGAATCCTTATTATGGTGTCAATAAGAGAGAAACCAATCGGTTGAACAAATGGGTACAATTTACACATCTTCCCCCAAATGCAACAATTCGGATATTTAATATGGCAGGAGTGTTGGTGAAAACGATATCACCGACATCCATCCGGGGTCAATTTGTCAGATGGGATCTTCGGAATGACAAAGCATTGCCAGTAGCAAGTGGTATGTATATCGCCCATATCGAAATGCCGGATCTTGGGAAAAATAAAATCCTGAAGCTGGCGATTGTTCAGGAAGAACAAGTTTTACCAACATACTGAGAATGAAGTGTCTCCACAATTATCAAGGAGTGAGTTATGAAAATAAGATTAATCATTGCTGTGCTCATGGTAACCGCATTGTTTGCAGTTCCTTCGGCAGTCAAAGCACAAGATAGAGCGGGAACGTCAGCGGCACCTGAACTCCTCATTCCGCTTGGTGCAAAAGAGGTGGCTGTGTCTGGAGCTTCTATTTCAACGGTGACTGGAGTAAACGCGATATATTGGAATCCGGCCGGCTTGGATTTTGGATCAGGCACAAGCGCATTATTTGCTTATAGATCGTACATAGGTGAAATCGGTGTTAATTATCTCGCGCTTGGTACAAAATTTTCCGGTCTGGGATCGCTTGGATTGACGTTAAGAACATTTAGTTTTGGTGATATTGATGTCACGACAGAAGATCAAACGGAAGGTACCGGGGAAGTATTTTCACCAACCTTTTTTACTTTAGGATTGACATATTCAAAACTGCTTACTGAAAATGTCGGTATTGGTGTTACGATGAATATTGTCAATGAAAGCTTTGCGAGGGTCAGCTCCTCGGGTATTGCAATGGATGTAGGCGTGCAATATCAAAATCTTGCCGGGCTGCAGGGACTGAGTATAGGTGTCTGTGTCAAGAATATCGGAACTGCAATGCAATATGGCGGTTCTGGATTATGGGTTGCTGCGGATGATCCAACCTCACATCGAGGATTGACTCAGTACAAAGTGGAGGCGGCAAGTTATCAAATGCCGACCATTATCCAGATTGGGTTGGGATATACTATGATGCTCACTGATAAGAACGGTGTGCTGCTTTCCGCGGCCTTTGAAAATGACAACTACGGGATTGACAAATATCGGGTGGGTGCAGAGATTTCGTTCTTGAAATCGCTCTTCCTTCGCGGCGGATACCTCTATAGCACGAATATGTTTGGAACGAAATCCATCTTCCAAAATGCTACACTTGGCATAGGAATTGATTTACAGGAGTATGCAGGTATTCCGATTGGAATTGATTATGCATACGTACCTGTCCAATACTTTGATGCCAACCATCTGATTGATGTTCATATAGAATTCTAAGTTCCCAAAAGAGGTAAGGAATAAAAACCGCCAGTGCAAAATACGTGCTGACGGTTTTTATTTTTTCTGCAACGTAAAATCTTCCCTCCTATGTGCCCCAATTTATCCCGATGTTTTTCAATCGGGATAGAATCCTGGTACTACCGCAACTCCGAAGATTACCCTTTTATCATAATTACTGATTTTTCCCTGAAGTAAAGAGTGAAGGCTAATATAATTTCCAATCGATCAATTCTTTCTACACTTTTTCTTGTGAAAGAAGGCGATGGGAAATGGGATATTTTTGGAACATAAGGGACATTCAAAAAAACGTGTGGTCAGAAACGGTTCAAAAAGGTCGTCGATGGAAGCATCAATAAATTTCATTTGATTCGGTTACTTGTATTGAAATTGATGAAAAAGAAATTCTTTTTCTCGCTTTTTTTCCTTGCCTTTTCAAGGCATCTTATCTATTATTGAAACGGGTCAATTATTGTTGGACGTATTCTCTAAGAAGTCATTGAGGATGTCAGTGATCCCTTCGAAATCGCATTACGATAATTGAAATCGTTATTCTTTTTCTCACCATGGACTTTGAGGAGTAGCAAGTTATTAATCAAGCCGGCCGACAAATCGCTTGTTACTCGACTTTTACTTTCCATTTTCAATTTATATTTCAGCAATATGTTTTTATAGTCGATGAAAAATAAAACATCCAATTTGTCATGATAAAGAATCTACTCTATACCTTAAAGCACCTAATGCAAGTATTGTTAGTAATCCTTATTCTTTGTTCGACAATATGTATTGCAAAGGCTCAGGCAAATAAAAATATACTTGCAACAATAGGGAATAAAACCATTACCATTGCAGAATTTAAAGCACGTAGTGAGTTTACTGTGAGGCCGGTTAATTATAAAGACAAAACTATAACCTTAAATAATTTAATAATAGAAAAAATTCTTGCATTGGAAGCAGGTAAGAACTATCCACTTGCATCTCATCTTGGTTTTCAAGCTCGGTTGAAGGGTATAAAAGAACAGACGATGCGGGAATTACTCTACCGCAATGTCGCTTATAATAAAACAGCTGTAGATAACAGCAAGATAAAAAGTACTTACACACTGTCTAAGCGTGAGTATGAACTTGAATTTTACCGAATGCATAAGAATATGGCGCAAAGAATAAAAACTGTAATAGATTCTGCTTCGGAAAAAATAGATAATATTTTCAAGGATCTCTCCGAGGTTGTAGGTAATCAACCGGTGCGAAAGGTCAACTATAAAGATCCTGACGATGATGCAATTCATGAAGCGTTGTACTCAAAACCGCTGCATGTCGGTGAAGTAGTAGGGCCAATCGAACTCAGCAACGGTGAGTATCTTGTAATGAAAGTATTAAATTGGACTACGTACCCGTTGATCGGTGAAATAGATCAGCAGGAACAATGGAGTATCGTCCAGGAAAAAGAACATCGCATATTAGCGTCAAAGGTGTGGCAATCGTATCAATCGAAGATAATGCGTGGGAAGAAGATTGAATTCAATGGCAAAACATTCATTCAATTAGCCCATTGGGCAAGGGATAAATATTTATCCGAACAAAATAAAAAAACTCTTGCAGAGAACGGGATATCGGAAATACCCTTCAAAGCGAGCGGTCTGGATCTTTCAGCGCCTTTTTTTACATTCGAAAACAGGACATGGACAGTAGGTGATTTTAGGGATGAATTAATGTCACATCCATTTCTATTCAGAACGACACATCTCGATACTATAAATTTCAACGAACAATTCAAATTAGCTGTTGTTGATATAATGAAAGATCATTGCCTCACTCGGGAAGCCTATAAAAAGTCATTAGACAAAGAGGAAGATGTTGCGCGGACAGTAGAGATGTGGAAAGATGCATTTGTCGCAAATGACCAGCAAAAGAATGTGATTGAGGCCGCAATAAAAAAGGGGCGCATTATGGAAAATGATGCGCTTGAAATTTTAAAATACTGGGAATCATATGTAAGTGATTTGCAAAAAAAATACAAAAGTTCGGTGAACGTAAATGTCGCTGCTTTCCAGAATATTCCGTTAACGAAAATAGATATGGTAGCTCTAAAGCCTGGGATGCCGTACCCCAATATCGTGCCCAATTTCCCAACATTTGTATATTCAAAGACTTTTGATTTTATTATTCAAAAAGAATGAATAAGTGAAACATGAATATTGAAAGAAATCACAAATCTCTTTATCCATTAAATTCATAATATGAAAGGCAATGAATATGAATGTGAAAAGACAATTTTTTTTATTGACACTACTGGGATGTATGGTTTTTGTGAGCGCACTCTATGCCGGTACTACCGGCAAAATAAGTGGTGTCGTAACGGATGCGACAATAGGTGAAGCCTTAATCGGTGCGAATGTCGTTCTCAAAGGTACAAGCCTCGGTACAACAACCGATATAGAGGGCAGATATGTTATCCTGAATATCCCTCCCGGTGAATATACCTTGAATGTTTCATTCATAGGATATAAACAAGTGCAAATTCAATCTGTTCATGTAAGCGTTGATTTGACTACATCGATTGATGTGAAGTTACAATTGTCAGCTATTGAGGTCGAAGGTGCAACGATAATGGCTGAGAGACCCCTTGTATTAAAAGATAATACGGGTTCTCTTTCCACAGTTGATGCTGATCAAATAAGGAATTTGCCTGTCCAGACAATTTCAGATGTCTTGCGATTGGATGCTGGTATTGTCGAAGCCAGAGGCAGTCTTCATATTCGCGGAGGGAGAGCAGGAGAAGTATCCTACTGGGTGGACGGTATTTCAACAACAGATGTGTACAACGGATCAAACGGCGTACGAGTTGAGAATGCAGCGGTTCAAGAGCTTCAGGTTATTAGCGGAACGTTCAATGCAGAATATGGACAGGCAATGTCCGGCATCGTTAATACTATAACTAAAGAAGGCGAAGAAAAATATTCAGGTCAAATAAAAGTGTATGGCGGCGATTATATCAGCAGCGACGACCGGTTCAATATGTACAAAGATCCTACTACTGTCATAGATCCCAATACTGGCGGCACAAAAATTGTAAATAGTGAGAGGGCGAATCCCCTGAAAAGTATTAATCCGATCTATAATGGTGAGTTTAACCTGAGCGGTCCGATTCCTATATTAAGTGCCGTCCGATTCTTTGTTTTAGGAAGATATTTTTATGATGAAGGATATTATTATGGTGTAAATTGGTTCAAACCTAACGGCACACGGGGAGACGGGTCTATTGTTGCGATGAATCCCAATAAATCAACTTCCGTGCAGGGGAAATTGAATTATTTCCTGACCAACACAATAAAATTGGGTTACGGTGTGTTCTGGAATAAAACTGAACAGGAAAGAAATTATTTTAACAATAATATTACATCGCATGATTATAAATACGATCCGTATGGTCTTCCGCAAAATTTCATTAATGGACTCACTCAAACTTTTACGTTAAATCATGTTCTTTCCTCAAATACATTCTATGAGATTCGAGCAAGCAGATACTTTTCGAAAACAGAACAGTATAAGTATGAAGATCCGACCTTAAAGAATAATTATTTATATCAGAGGATAGATTCAAATTCAAGTGGGATAGTATATGGCTATGTCCCAGATCCTAATGGTCCTGAAGGCTATATAGATCCCAATACACTCGGTCAACCTACGCAATATAGCTTCGTTGCAAAGGGAATGGATCCTAACCATTCTAATCGCAGTACCGCATATTGGGCTGGAAAATTTGATCTTACAAGCCAGCTAAACAAATCAAATGAACTTAAAATCGGAGGAGAAGCACGGCTTCATGAATTAGAACTCCACAATTACACAATTACAGCAAAAACGGATAATGCAGGGAATGTCATAGTACCGTTCGAACCTGCAATTCCCGATGTGAGTAGTTTAAATCGCAATGATTATGTTCGTGATCCGAAAGAGTTTTCATTCTACACACAGGATAAAATAGAATTTAAAGATATTATTCTAAATGTCGGTTTACGATTCGATTATTTTGATGCCAACTCAGTCGTACCTTCGGATCCGAGCGATCCAAATATTTATAATCCATTCAAAAATGAACATATATATGCGAATTGGACTCCTATGCCGACTGGTTATCATGGCACCCAAGATAAATATATCGATTCATTATTGACAAATAATATCATTCGAAAATATACTCCCGATGAACGAAGAGCTTTTATGCAGAAAAAAGTTGATGCAAAAATGGCTTTAAGTCCACGGCTGGGATTTTCGTTCCCTATTACAGATCGCGGAATTCTGCATTTTTCGTACGGTCATTTTTCTCAAATCCCGCAATTCCAATATCTCTATGTCGATCCGGACTTCAAAGTTACAAGCAGCTCAGGCACAGTAGTGATGGGAAATGCAGATCTCGAACCTCAAAAAACAACAATGTACGAAATAGGTTTACAACAGCAATTTTCTGATGTCATCAGCGTTGATGCGACTCTGTTTTATAGAGATGTTCGCGGATGGGTTGGGACAAGTCCTGCAATTCTTCTGAAATCTAGTGAGACTAAAGAAGTAAAGGGTTCTACTTATTCCAAATATGAAAACAAGGATTATGAAAATGTAAAAGGAATTACAATAAAGATTGAAAAACGATTTAGTGACAACTTTTCATTTAGGGCAGATTATACGTATCAATCTGCAGAGGGAACATATTCAGATGCAATTGATGCCTACAACGATCTAACAGCAAATCGAGCACCTGTATTATCGCTTCTTCCCCTCGGTTTTGACCAGAAGCATACAGCTAATGTACAGGTCATTTATGGAATATCTGATTGGATATTTTCATTGATCGGGAGATATTGGACTGGATTGCCGTACACTCCGACTGCGCCGCAAGGTGCTGAAGGTTCGGCTTTAGGGAATGGGTTTGTTATTAACAGCGAACGCCTCCCGGCTCAGAAATTAATCGATTTATCTATCAGTAAATCTATCCGCTTGTTTTCAAAAGTCAGTCTGCAGGTATTTCTCAATGTTTACAACTTGCTTGACCAGAGAGATGCAACCAACGTCTATACTGATACTGGAAGTCCCGATTACACAACCCAAAGTCAACCGGCGGCGAAATCATATAATAACATTAGAGTGAGCACAGTTGAAGATTTTGTCAACCAACCGAGCTATTATACAGCGCCTCGTCAAGTTCAGGTCGGGCTGGCGCTTGGTTTTAATTAAACATTAGGAGATATAGAGGATGAAAAAGCTTACTTATCTAAAAATAGCAGCAATTGTTGCCCTTATAGGAATATTTCCGGCAACATTATTTAGCCAAATGGCAAATCTTCATGGAACAGATAGCGAATATAGAATGGGCCTTCATGCAGGGAATCAATTTCGGACTACTTTCTTTAACGATGGAACATGGGGTGGGCAAACAAATAAACCGGAACAGTGGGGAGGCGAATGGCCTATTAACTCAGGCCATTTTTACTTGCTCGATGGAAATACATTCATCTTGTCAGAAGTCTATGATAACTACGATCCCGTCGGAAAGAAATTTCTCACGAATAGGGGGCAAATGCGCCATATTCAGTCAACTGTGAAATCCGCAAACTATCAATCGGCAACCGGGGATAAAGGACCCGATCAGGCTACCGGCAGTTGGTGGACTTTCCTGCCGCTTCCGGGTTTTGCAAATCCGCAATCGGATAAAGTTGCTATGGGAAAAGGAGGAAAACAATGGGAGGATTCGTGGCCTCCTTTCTGGCCAGATATAGCCGATCCTTCAAATCTTCTTTATGAACCCAGTGGCTGGGCAGGAGAATGGAACGGTTATTTTGGCAGAAATAAATATAATGCAGACGAAGAAAGTTACTTTGTTGCAGATGATTATGCCAAGCAGGAATTTCCCGCATTCAGAGCGGATACAAATGATGTAGCAAGAGGCGGGTTGGGAATACGTATGTATGTGAGAGGTTTGCAATGGTCAAAGGGTCTTGTTCAAGATGCTCTTTTTGTAATTACCGATTTCAAAAACATCGGCACATATCAGCATAATAAAGTTGTATTCGGTTATAAAATCGGAAATAATATTGGCGACACAAGACAGGGAAGCGATGCCGGTGACGGCGCGAGTTATGACATAGCAAATAATCTCGCATGGTCTTGGGATGATAACGGCATAGGAGCAGTCGGATGGGGACCCGGTTATACAGGAGTTTTCGGAGCCTGTTTTTTAGAGAGCCCCGGAGATCCATATGATGGTATTGATAACGATAATGACGGAAAAAATGGTCCTGGACCGACAATTAATTTAGGTATGTTTAAGAAAGTTCTTACCGCTAATGAACAAATAGTTTTAATAGATTATAATGATCCTCACTATAGACGTATTGTTACCACACTTGCAGATACTCTTGCGAAACTAGGGAAAGCATCAACAGATACACTTACTGTATACTTCGGCGGTACCATCAATAAATTTTGGGCAGGGGCTACACTGGAGGAAGTAGGAGATAATTTATTTGATGATAATCTTAACGGTGTCATTGACGAAAGCCGAGGAATTACACTCAATGGGGTCACAAATTATTTTTATTTAGGCCATAAATATATTGATTACATAACAGGCGATGGAAAAAATAATCTTTTAATAGATGAGCGGCGAGATGATGGAATTGATAATAATGGCGACTGGAATCGACTTACAGATGATGTTGGTGCTGATGGTTTGGGTCCGACTGATCGTGACTATCCTGGTCCGGATAAAGGTGAAGGAGATGGATTTCCCACGGAAGGAGAACCGCATTTCGATAAGACTGATATAAATGAAAGCGATATGATCGGATTAACGAGCTTCGATCTTTATCCATTTGGAAATGACTACAATCAATATGATGATGCAAAGATGTGGCAAATTTTTACACCGGGTTCATTTATTACATCTCCCGTCGGTAATGTTGAATTAAGTTATGGATCCGGATACTTCCCATTACTTCCGAATAGTACTGAAAGGTTTTCATTAGGCTTTATTGCCGCGGATGCTGGCATAACAGGCAAAGATACTGCACAGTTATACAGGACGAAATATAATGTTGAGAAAGCGTATGACCTCAATTATAATTTTGCCAAATCTCCGGATATTCCAATTGTAAAAGCGGTTGCCGGTGATCATAAAGTGACACTCACTTGGGATAATGGTGCAGAATTATCGGTAGATAAGGTTAGCAGTGATTCCGGAGGGCTTGATTTTGAGGGATATAAAATTTATCGCTCGACCGATCCGGGCTGGAATGATTGCGATCCTATTACTGACGGTTATGGCGGGATTATTTTCCGCAAACCAATTGCTCAATTTGATCTCAATAATGGCATCAAAGGTTTTTCTCCAATCGCTACACAGGGCGTACAATTTTATCTCGGAAACGACACAGGACTAAAGCATTTTTGGGTAGATACGACGGCAGCAAACGGCACAACGTATTATTATGCTGTTACCTCCTATGATCATGGGGATGTTAGCGCAAAAATTGATCCAGCAGAATGCTCAAAATTTATTGCTGTGCAACAGAACGGTGATATTCAAAAAGGGACAAATGTTGTGGTTGTTAGACCGGAAGCGCCTTCGGCAGGTTATGTTCCCGGGCAAATAAAAGACTCGAGATTTACCAGCGGGCCGGACAATACGACAACTGGAACACCCGATTATAAAATAATCATACCGGAACAAGTTAAGGGCAATCATACATATCGCGTGACTTTCGCAGATACATTATCGAGTATTAGATTAAGTATGACTAAGAGCTTCACACTTTATGACGTTACGGCCAATGATACATTATTATTGAATTCTCCAATAGCAGGAGGAGCCGAAGGAATACCGTTAACGGATGGCTTCAGATTATCATTTGTTAATAATCCAGCCGAATTGACTATGGATACACTCCGATCCGGATGGAATAATCCGGGAATTGTAGGTTATCAATTTAAGGATTTTTACTTACCACCTGCAGCTGTTAAATTAATTCCCGGTGATTTTAAAATAATTTTTGATACTATCGGTGTGGATACATCAAAATTTTATCTAAGAGGATCTCAAAAACTCAATGCTATACCTGTTAACTTTAAAATCATTAATACACTGACGAATAAGAAAGTCAATTTTGCTTTCAGAGAGCAAGATAGGACAGGTGGAGCAGGAAAATTCACCAGTAATAAATCCGGGACTCTAGCAGATCAAATAATTTTCTTAAGTCCAATAACTCCTGGTTCAGATTCCCTTGTTGCGAGCTGGCAGGTTGCAATTGTTACGAGTAGAACGGCAGTAGATACACTCACGCCGGGTCCAGGCGATACTTTATCTATCTACCTTGTCCGCCCATTTCTTTCAAATGATATGTTTGAATTCATAACTGTTGCTTCAGGGGTAGATAAGGAAATAGCGAAGACAGACCTGGATAAAATACGCGTCGTTCCTAATCCGTATATTATTACAAATCAATGGGAACCCAAAAATACATACGCCAGTGGACGCGGGGAAAGGCAGCTTCATTTTACTCGTTTGCCAATGACATGTGAGATAAGAATTTTCACTATAAGCGGCCAGCTTGTCAAAACTCTTTACCATAACTCTACAATTGATAACGGAACCGAGATATGGAATATGTTATCGAAAGATAATTTGGAAATATCTTACGGTATCTATATTTATCATGTGAAAGCAGAAGGAGTGGGTGAAAAAATTGGAAAGATTTTAATTCTTAAATAGGAGAGAATTATATATGAATGCGAATAAAAGTTTGTGCAATTTTTTCCTAAGAACTTTGCAATTAAAAACGGAAATAATTAAAATGAAAAATTATAGTTTACTTATTATAGGATTATTATTTATATATAATTCTACCTTCTACGCTCAAGGAGTAACAAAAGTAGGCACAGCGGCTGGAAAATTTTTATCAATCGATGTCGGGCCTCAAGCTACCGCTATGGGAAGCGCCTTCGTCTCTGTTGCTAGTGATGTATCGGCAATGTATTGGAATTCGGCAGGAATATCCCGTATAGATAATTTTGAAACATTTTTTTCAAGTACAAAATGGATTGCCGATCTATCGTTCAATTATGCCGGTGCGGTTCTTCCGCTTGGCACTTTTGGAACACTTGGCATAAATGCGACATTTCTTACAATGGACCCGATCGAAAGGACCACAGCTGATAATCCTGATGGGACCGGAGAATTAGTGGATGCCGGGAGTTATGCTTTTGGCTTATCATATGCACGTAATCTCACAGATCAATTTTCAATCGGATTTAATGGGAAATTTATAAACGAGAGAATATATCATAGCAACGCAACCGGATTTGCAATCGACGTCGGGGCTCTTTTTATAACTCATTTTAACGGTTTGAAACTTGGTATGAACATATCAAATTACGGAACAAAATTGCAAATGGAAGGCCAGGATTTTCAAGTGCAGCATGATTCATATCCCGGTATTAGCGGCAATAACGGAAATATTAATGGTACGTTATCAACCGATCCTTATGATTTGCCATTACTGTTCCGTATCGGAGTGTCTATGGATGTTCTTAAGGGATTATTTGGAAGTAACTTGATTGTATCGATAGATGCTCTTCATCCAAGCGACGATGTCGAATCTATCAACATCGGCGGTGAGTATGTTTTTGAAAACATGTTAAGTCTCCGAATGGGATATAAAGGATTATTCTCCAAGGACTCGGAACAAGGAATGAACTATGGTGGTGGTATCCGTTTGAATGTTGCAGGAAAAACAAATCTACTTTTTGATTATTCTTATATTTCATTTGGAGTTCTGAATAATGTGCATATGTTTAGTGTGGGCTTAGGACTTTAGAGTACTCACTTCAGTGTTGCCCATTCTTGATGCGGGTAAAAAAACCGTCATGCAAAATACGCGCTGACGGTTTTTATTTTTTTCTGCAATGCACAATCTTCCTTCCTAACTCTTCAATCTTTCTTGTATATTGTCTGCGTCGTTATAGAAATTCCGCTGTGCGGAATTAACATTAATACGCTCCCCAATTTATCCCGATGTTTTTCAATCGGGACAGAATCTGTGTACCACCGCAGTTCCGAAGATTACCCTTTTATCATAATTACTGATTTTTCCCTTATCAGGTGGCCAGTGCGTGATAACGAAAAAATACTAACTTATTATTGGCACATCATTCGGGAGCAGATCAATTATTAAATCTTTACACAATAAAGAATTTACTTGACAAATTATTCGAATTTCTTTAGTTTTAAATTGTTGGTCGTTACAACAAACTAATTAAACCATCATATATGCAACAATCAGCTCAATGTGAAATTCTTTATACTGAATTAGTTGTTCAAAACAACCAATTGACAAGAAAGTGAATATGTCCCATCTGAAAAGAACTAAACATAGACAACTCGTAAGTGTAAATTCAAAAGTTGGACGCGATATCAATCGCTCAATAGTTTTGAATTCTATTCGTGAGCGCCAACCAATCTCACGCACAACTATTTCCATATTAACAGGTTTGAATAAAAGTACTGTCTCTGATATAGTTGCAGATTTAATTAAAGAGAATCTTATCGAGGAAGATTTGGATCGTAATCAAAAAGTTGGCCGTAATCCCATAAATCTAAGAGTGAAGAAAGGATTGCATTTTATCGGTGCAATTTATTTTGCTTCTACAAAAACAGAATTAGCGGTGATTGATATTGATGGAACAATAAAAATTAAATGCGAGATAGAAACAGAAATGAATCAACCAAAACGATTCATCGCTCGATGCCTTGAACAACTAAATAAGCTAAGAGAGAAATCTGGTTGTTCGCAGTTCAAAGGCATCGGTGTGTCTGTTGCCGGCATCGTCGATTCAATGCAATCGAAAGTTATTTACGCACCCAACCTGGGTTGGGAAAACCTGGACCTCGGAGATCTTATCCATGATTTGGAACCAGATGTCGAATTGATCACATTAGAAAATGATGCAAAAGCTTCTGCATTAGCAGAACTTTTGTTAGGACATCATGAATCGACGCCCGCGAGTATTGTTTTTCTTTCAGTCGGTTATGGTATTGGTAGCGGTATCGTTCTCGATAATCATATTCTCACCGGCCATTCACATGCTGCGGGAGAGTTTGGACATATGACGATTGTTGAAGGTGGAGAACTTTGTTCTTGTGGTAATCAAGGATGCTGGGAGGTCTATGCTTCGGATCGGGCTACTCTTCGGCGCTACGGAAAGCTGAAGGGAATTCATCCTGATAAACAACAAAACATTCTGATGTCTGATATTATTGATGCAGCAAAACGTGATGAGTCGTTTGCAAAGGAGGCGCTTTCTATAACATCTCAATATATGGGGTTAGGTATTGCAAATATTATTCGTTCATTTGACCCGGAAGTTATTATCATTGGCGGGTTAGTGACACAGGTATGGGATATGGTTTATCCGGGGATTATGGAGATTGTCAGTAAGAGAGGGTTCTTTGGAACTCAGCGAAACACTGAGATTCTTCCAACATCGATGGTTGGCAGCCCGCCATTACTGGGAGCGGCAGCCCTATCCATTCGAAAAATATTCGCTGATTATAGAATTGCGCTTTAATAAAAGCACAGAGAGGAATGAATGAAGAATGAATGAACCTTTTTTTACAATCGGAGTTGATATAGGTGGAACCAATACTGCCATTGGGGCAATAGATCGCAAAGGTAATTGTTTGCATAAAACAAGTATTCCGATGAGAGATCAAAGGAATGCTGAAGTATTCATTAAAACATTATCTGTGACTATAAAAAACCTCTGTATGCAGCTGCCAAATAACTGCATCCTCAGTGGAATTGGTGTTGCGGCTCCAGCGGCAAGGCATCTTGAAGGAACAATACGAAATTCGGCAAACCTTCAGTGGGGTACGGTCAATATTGTGAATATGTTAAAAAAGCATTATGATTTGCCTATTACTATTATTAATGACAGCAACGCTGCTGCCTTAGGTGAAATGATTTATGGAATAGCAAAAGGAATGAGAAATTTCATTGTTCTTACATTAGGTACTGGTTTGGGTGCAGGCATAGTTGTAGAGGGTGAATTACTTCATGGAAAAAATAGTATGGCAGGCGAATTAGGTCATATCATTATTGAGCCTCATGGAAGACAGTGTGGATGCGGACGGCGAGGTTGTGTCGAGACGTATGTTTCTGCTCCAGGTTTATGTCGAACGGCTTTTGAATTACTATCAACTCGAACCGATAATTCTAAGTTACGCTCGATCAATTATGAGAATATGACCTCATTACAAATTTATGAACTTGCACAAATGAACGATCCTATTGCCAAAGAAGCGTTTATTGCGACAGGAGATTACTTAGGACGTTTACTGGCAAATACTGTAGCGGCATTCGATCCAGAAATGGTAATCTTGTCAGGTGGTTTGGCCAACGCAAAGGAATTGCTTCTTGAACCGACGCGGAAATCTTTTGAACGGAATGCACCGGAATGGCATAGGGACTCCGTAGAAATAGCAAGTTCCATGTTGCATAATGCTGCAATTCTAGGAGCAAGTTATCTTGTGACCAATACAGTTCAGAAACAAGATGCAGATTCTCTTCCTACTTACAAAATATCTCACAAGACAGATGTGACAGTGTAATGATTGTTTTTGAGCCTGAAAAGCTCGACGGGTTTGAAATTTATTTATTGTTTCCTTGAACGTGATTCATAAAAGGAGTCCAACATGAAACCAACAAGAAACTCTATTGTGTTATGTATGTTCTTCTTATTTCAATTATTTGCAACACCTTTATTTGCAGAAGATTCCGGAAAGATTACGGGCAAAGTTATTGATGTGACCGCGCGAGAAGCGATGGTCGCGGCGAATATTCTAATAGAGGGAACCTCGCTTGGCTGTTCCACGGATTTAGACGGCAATTTCTTGATTCAAGCTATTCCGCCCGGAACTTACAAGGTTAAAGCATCCTATATCGGGTACACACCAGTTGTGAAAAGCGAGGTTCAAGTAATTAGCGGACAGACGACAACTATCAACTTTGAATTAGTTGCTGTAGGTGTCACGACTGATGCTGTTGTTGTAACTGCACAAGCACAGGGCCAAAACCAGGCAATTAATCAACAGTTAGCCGCAGATCGAATTATGAATGTGGTTTCTTCGGCACGGATACAAGAATTACCAGACGCAAACGCCGCCGAATCGATAGCAAGGCTTCCGGGTGTTTCTATTGAGAGAGATGGTGGTGAAGGAAACAAAGTGGTGATCCGCGGTCTACAACCAAAATATAATAATATTACAATTGATGGTGTCCGTATGGCTTCATCGAATAATAATGATCGAAGTGCAGATCTAAGCATGATTTCACCAAATATGCTTGAAGGAATAGAAGTATCAAAGACAGTCACCGCAGATCAGGATGCTGATGTGTTGGGTGGAAGTGTAAACTTTAAAATGAGAGAGGCCAAGGGAGAAAAAGAAGGATTGGGAGTTGAATTTCTTGGACAAGGGGGATACTCCAATCTATCAGACGCTTATAACAAGTATCGTAATTATAAATTTGTTGGTGATGTGGAAGGCCGTTTCTTTAATCAAAAGTTGGGTGTTTTTCTACAAGCTGATGTAGAGAGGCGAAATCTTACCTCTAACGAGTTGACTGGAACCTATACTAATCAAGGTAAATCGCAGGTTAGTTACTTAATACAATCTGTGAATATTAATTATATCCCTAGGGATCGGCAACGAGTGAATGGGACGCTTGTTATGGATTATAAATTACCTGAAGGGAAAATAATTTTTTCTAATTTTTTAAGTTCTGGTATTACGGAAACAAACAATTATCAAGAAATGTTTATTGTGAATAGTAGCAGTACAAACCAAAACCAACACGCGTATCAGTTTAATTATTCAAAGAGTACATTAAATTCAATTACGAATGCTCTTAATATTGAACAACAGCTGTATGTTTTTCATACAAACTTAAAAGTTTCAAATTCTTATTCTGAGACAAAAGATCCAGGAGATTGGTATGTTAATTTTTATCAGAGCAAGGCGTGGGGATCAAGTAACCCATATATTGCTGACACAAATTTGAATCCATATTCGATTGCTACGACAGTCAGCACTAAACAGGACTCTGCATTTTTAAATTATATGGCCGCTACAAATAGTAATTCTATGGAACGACAACAAACGGTAGCTCTGGATTTAGATTTTCCATTGAACATCTCTAACTCAATAACTTCTACTATAAAATTTGGAGGAAAATATAAATACCAAACAAGATCGTATGGTCAGGAACAATATGGGACAAATGCCAATTTCAATTCCTCTAGTGCATCAGGGGCTGTTAAAGCGATACTTAGGAATTTTCCAGAAATTGGTATCACAAATCCAAGCGCATTAACATACACAAATATACCAATGACTACTTTTATTGACCAGAATTTAAATTTTGGTACATTTCTTAATGGCGATTATACAATGTCCAATCCACTTAGTCAGAGTAGATTGTCGCAATTATTACAACTTGCTCATGATAGTGTGGGCAATACAAGCACCTGGGCTGAAGCGTATGCTCGTAATAATTTTCAATCATTATCGTATAATTATAACGGGAATGAAGTCTTCACTGCGTTTTATTTAATGGCAACCATTAATTTAGGGACACAAATTACCCTTATTCCAGGTGTTCGATATCAGGATATAAAATATACCTATACAGGAATTCAAGGTATCGAGACTCCAGTATTTTATCAAATTTATCAGGGGTATGATACAACGTATTCATCGGATCATCCATACTGGCTACCTGATGTAAATATTCGATTCAAACCTTTCTCATGGTTCGATATAAGACTCGCGTACTCTAATACTGTTTCCTATCCAGATTATAATGCTCTCATACCAAGAATTGATGTTGCTTCGGGATATATTTCGTTTAATAATTTTTATTTAGTTCCAGCACGTTCAACAAATTATGATGTGTATTTATCTGTTTCAGATAACACTATCGGATTATTTACCGTCGGTTCATTTTTAAAGAAAATCGATAATTTTATATATGCTAAAACTTTTAATGTGACAGGAGCACCAGCCATAGCATATTATCCTTTAAGGTTTTCTAATCGGAATCCTGGAAATAGTACCTATACGATATCTACCTATGTAAATAATCCTAATATGGCGACTGTTTTTGGATTAGAATTTGATTGGCAAACTCACTTCTGGTATTTACCGAATCCATTAAAGGGTTTAGTCTTTAATATTAATTACACGCACGTATACTCGAAACTGGAATATCCGTATGTAATTCCTGAACGAAGAGTGACGGTAGGTCGCGTCACAACTATAGTTCCAGCAATAGATACAAGCTACATTGATCGGTTAATAGGTCAGCCTAATGATATCGTAAATCTTTCAATTGGATATGATTATAAAGGTTTTTCAATTCGTGTCTCAATGCTCTATCAGGCTGATATCTTCCAAGTATCTAACTCGTGGGCTCAGTTACGTGCTACGACAGCAGCATATAAACGATGGGATCTATCAGCTAAACAGGAATTACCATGGTTTGGGCTTCAACTCTATTGTAATGTGAATAATATTAATGGTGCAAGAGATTTTTCTGTACTGCAAATGTATTCCGATATTCCGACATCAGCCCAAAGTTATGATATGACCGCTGAAGTAGGACTTCGTTGGCAGCTATAATTTTAAAGATAAATTCGCAGGATGTATGGAATCAATAAATAACAATATGTTTAATGGTATTTTAAATTGTGGTATAGTAGAGGAGGTGATAGGGACACATATCGAGTAAAGGTATGCAGTAAAAACCGTTTTCGATATTATAAGGATACGAAAATGGAGAAGCAGAAACGTAATTGCACCTAATCATTTATTCAAGGAGAGTTATTATGAAACAGCTATTCACCATTGCTTTAATTTTTGCCGTGATGTTGCTTTTTGTAACTCCAAGTCATCTACTTGCAACCGCAAAAAATGTTAAAGCAAGTAGCCCACTTGTAATTTATGCAACAGAAGGCAATCTGAATACTATAATTACTGCAGATGCAGGTGCACATAGTGTCTATAAACTAGTGTCGTTGGATACCACCTATCTGTTTGACGATGCAATAACAGCAACACATGACATTTCTATTATCGGTGTTCCTGGTGCGAATGGAAAACTTCCTACTATTCAACCGACTGTGCTGTCAGATGGAACAATTCCTGCAACATTTGTGAATTTAAACGCTTTGGGAATATCGGGCACATTCAATAACCTGTATCTTCTTGCTCTAGCTACAAACAATAGTCCAAATGCAGCAGGAACCGGCATACAAGTTTCAGCTGATAATGTCACAACCATAGTGGACAACTGCGTGTTTGATAATTGGCTTGGTTTTGCCATTGGATATAATGGAAACTGGGATAATTTCACTATTACAAACAGCAAATTTCTAAATATGGTTCACCCGAACCAATGGTATGTTGGTGAAGTGTTACGCAACGAATGGTCAGCGACTTCGCAATATACAGGATCAGTCATTATGAGAAATAACACCATACTTTGCGTGAATGGATATGCATCTGCACCAGTCACGAAACTCTATATGACTTATTTCGAATTTGTACACAATACCGTAATATATACATTTAAGAATCCATTATTCATTTTCAACGCTACCATAGCAAAGATAAACGACAATATTTTCTATGCGAATTATGCAGGTGGTGTTGATAAGACAGAAAATCCATGGTGGGATAATCTATGGTCTGGAGATACTACTTATGGCATCATTGCATTGGAACCGCTTAGTCATGCAAATGCACTGATGTTTGATCCTGCAGATGCTGATAATCCAAGCGTTGATTCGATTGCCGAGGCAAAACGAGTAATCGAAGTCAAGAACAATGTATATTTCTGGCCGACTGCTCTGGTAAATCACTGGACAACATGGAATGCAACGCAAACGAACACAATTATCACACCAATGTGGATGAACGTTCCAACACAAGCTATGTTTGCAAATAAGACAACATGGCCTATCAGGAAACGTCAATGTTGATCCTGGATTTGGTTCATCTATCACTGGCGTACTTAATGCTGGAACTCCGGCAAATAATGTTGGTCTGTTGGCATGGTTTGATGAAGTACGCGGTGCGACAGCTGCTACTGATGTTTGGGGCTGCGGTATCACACAGGTTTCAGGAGCTGCTAATTGGATGCCTACTTGGCCACTTGCCGCAGCATCAGCATTGCATTATAGTGCATCATTAACTGGATCTGATGGATTACCAGTAGGTGATCCAAATTGGTTCACTGGTTTAGCAAGCAAAGAGCTTGTGGTGTACGCAACAGAAGGCAATCTGAATACTATAATTACTGCAGATGCAGGTGCACATAATGTCTATAAACTAGTGTCGTTGGATACCACCTATCTGTTTGACGATGCAATAACAGCAACACGTGACATTTCTATTATCGGTGTTCCTGGTGCGAATGGAAAACTTCCTACTATTCAACCGACTGTGCTCTCAGATGGAACGATTCCTGCAACATTGGTGAATTTAAACGCTTCATCAATAACAGGTACATTCAATAACCTGTATCTTCTTGCTCTAGCTACAAACAATAGTCCAAATGCAGCAGGAACCGGCATACAAGTTTCCGCTGATAATGTCACGACCATAGTGGACAACTGCGTGTTTGATAATTGGCTTGGTTTTGCCATTGGATATAATGGAAACTGGGATAATTTCACCATTACGGGTAGTTATTTTAGAAATATGGTTCACCCGAACCAATGGTATGTTGGTGAAGTGCTACGCAATGAATGGTCAGCGACTTCGCAATATACAGGATCGATCGTTATGAAAAATAACACCATACTTTGCGTGAATGGATATGCAGCTGCACCGGTCACGAAACTCTATACGCGTTACTTCGAATTTACTGGTAATATAGTTGCGTATACATTTAAGAATCCATTATTCATTTTCAACGCTACCCAAGCAAAGATAAACGACAATATTTTCTATGCGAATTATGCGGGTGGTGTTGATCAGACAGAGAATCCATGGTGGGATAATCTATGGTCTGGAGATACTACATATGGTGTAATCGCATTGGAACCGCTTAGCCATGCAAATGCACTGATGTTTGATCCTGCAGATGCTGCTAGTGCAAATGTTGATTCGATTGCTGAGGCAAAACGAGTAATCGAAGTCAAGAATAATAAGTATTTCTGGCCGACTGCTCTGGTAAATCACTGGACAACTTGGAATGCAACACAAACGAACAGAATCCTCACTCCAATGTGGATGAACGTTCCAACACAAGCTATGTTTGCAAATCAGGAAACGTCAATGTTGATCCTGGATTTGGTTCATCTATCACTGGCGTACTTAATGCTGGAACTCCGGCAAATAATGTTGGTCTGTTGGCATGGTTTGATGAAGTACGCGGTGCGACAGCTGCTACTGATGTTTGGGGTTATGGTATCACACAAGTTTCAGGAGCTGCAGATTGGACACCTACATGGCCGCTTCCAGAACTTGCTGGTCTCCATATAACTTCTGTTGCTTCAAACAATGCTGCATTACCAAATGTATTTAATTTGTCACAAAACTATCCAAATCCTTTCAACCCGACCACAACTATTCAGTACACTATAATAAAATCAGGTGTTACGAGCTTGAAAGTGTACAATATTCTTGGTCAACATGTCATGACAGTTGTGAATAATGTATTCCAAGCTGCGAATACTTATACTCAACGTATTGATATGTCTAACTTTACAAGCGGCATTTATTTCTGTGTCCTTGAACAAGGAGGCAACCGCTCGGCTCAGAAGATGATGTTGTTGAAGTAATTCATCCTCTGATGAAAGTATTGGAGGCACCGGAAACGGTGCCTCCATTTTTATATTATATACTTTTTGTCTTTATATAGAGAAGGCGTAGTGCTTTATGAACTTTAATGGATTTAAAGCGGGTAATATGGTACTACTATTCTTTCTTTATATACTCTTCTTTGGTATTACCGATATAGCTTTTGCACAGCAGAGAGCTGTTCTTTCAATAGGGATAACACCAGCGAGCGAACTTGTCGTTGTTGTGCAAGCTAGTTTTCATTCCGACTACGGATGTATGTATCCCTTGACTTACCAATTCGATATTCCGCAAGGTTCGAGTGGGTTAAAAGTCTGGAAAAAAAATTTCTCAACAGATACTTGGAAAAGTATTACTGAAAAGACTGTCAATGATTTTTTTAATGGGATAGAAGCTGTTCGCTTTGATTATCCCAAAAACCGGGCATATGTATCTGTTGCATTTTCTGTTGATACGGATTCACTTTTATTAGAAATCACTGATAGCAATGACAATACAATTTTTCCCCTCTATGCTGGAATCTCAAAATATTATGACAACCGTCGCTCTGCTGTTACAGTGACTGCTGATGACTGGCAATGGGCGAGTGTTGCTAATTGGGGTGCCAGTCAATTAGTAAGCCTTTTTCGATCGTATAATCTCTATGTTACTGTCGGTGTAATTTCCGATTTTCATTATACTGATTTAGCCACCTGGAGTGTCTTACAACGACAGGTGGATTCTGGCTTTGTTGAAGTAGCTGCGCATAGCAGAAATCATTTGCATACACCGTACGCGGACCCTACGGGCGAAATAAATGGATGTTATGACGATATAGTCAATCATCTAACCTTGTCGGAGCCCTTTCGAAGAAATTCTAAAGAATATGTCTATGCATGGATCGCTCCGTATGGCGAATTCGATCATACGACTGATTCAATACTTACAATTCGGAAATATCTTATTCCGAGATTATATCAAACCGGATATATGAATTTTAGCGCGTGGAATGATACGATGGGGCATTTTGAGCCCTGCAATCCAACATTGGAAATTGGTGTTGATACAAATCTTGCAACTATGAACGCTATATTCGCTTTAACTGTGCGTAGTGGCGCCGTTTATCATATTATGTGGCACCCTCAAACTTTATATAATGATCGTAATAAATCTTACCTTATCAATCATTTATCTAATATTAGCAATCACAAAGATGTATTATACGCTAACTTTGGACATTTGTACCTTTACCATTTAATACAGCAAGCGAACATAAATACAACTGTCGGCATAGATAGGGCGAATAACGTAGCGTTTAAGTTTGAGCTTAAGCAAAACTATCCGAATCCTTTTAATCCATCAACAACCATTCTCTATAATCTTTCAAAACCAGAAAATGTGACATTGGAAATCTTCGATGCACTCGGACGTCAAGTTAAGACGGTTCTCAGGGACATGCATCAATCCATGGGACAGCATCAAGTTATTGTTGATATGGGAGATTATTCAAGTGGTGTTTATTTTTATGAATTAAAGGCAGGGAATCATCTTCAAATGAAGCCGATGGTTTTATTGAAATAATTCGTTTCAAAATGCCGCTTTAATTTCAACATAGATTAAAGAAGTCGAGAAAATATCCCCCAAAGTTTTGAAGAAAGTGAAAAAGGAATTACTGTGAAAAATATTGTGGCCATAATAGTAATTCTGTTTGTAACTTCCCATTTGATGGTTGCGCAATCTCAATATCGTGTCATTGGGTATTATACTTCGTGGGGACAATCAACACTTCCAGTATCATCTGTAAAATTTAATTCGCTCACGCATATTAATTACGCTTTTGCTGAGCCAAATCCAAATGGAAGTATTTCAGGCACTGCGGATGCTGCCTTGATTAATGCTGCACATCTGGCGGGATGCAAGATTTTAATATCTCTCGGAGGGGCAAATTCGGGAAGTGCTTTTACTGCTGTGACTGCAGATTCCATTAAGAGGAAGACATTTATTAATAATCTTGCTGCCTATCTTACTAAAAACAATTACGACGGAGCAGATATTGATTGGGAAGGTGTTGGCAGTTCCGCCGATAGTATAAACATACACGTTTTTATAAAACAAATTCATGAATCCTTTCAGCAAACAAATCCTTCTTTTTTATTGACTATGGCTATCGGTTCTAGCTCTTATGAAGGGCAGTGGCTTGACTATCCAACTCTGAGCGAATATGTAGATTGGTTTAATGTAATGACATATGACATGGATCAGGGATGGAGCGGAAACTCAGGTTACAATGCTGCCCTCTATTACGATTACATAGGACAAGACTATTCTGTAGATCAAAGCATTTTTTATTTAACTGGAGGACATTCGCCGCTTCTACAGAAATCTAAACTTGTACTTGGTGTTCCATTCTATGGAAAATATTTTTACGGTTCACCACGTTTTGACACAACATTTACTAGCAGGACAACCCCTTCTTATAGTGGCATAAATACTTTGATCCAATCAGGTGGGTGGACACGTTACTGGGATAGTACAGCAAAGGTTCCATATTTAAAAAATGGGTCATCGGTGATAACATATGATGATTCTTTGTCTATTGCTTTTAAGTGCCAATATGCAAAAACAAAGGGATTGGCAGGAATAATGATTTGGGAACTCAGCCAAGACGTCATCGGAAAGTCGCAACCTTTATTAGATGCTATTGCTAAGGAAATGTTGACGCCAACGAATATTGTTGAACAGCCGTTGGAATCGCGTATTACAAATTTTATTCTTTATGACAATTATCCAAATCCATTCAATCCATCTACGACAATTAAATTTTCATTACCGAGGGCAACACAAGTCTCGATAAGAGTGTATGATGTATTAGGCAGGGAAATAGCAACACTCATGGATGAATTCAAATTTTCAGGAATTGGATCCGTTCAATTTGATGCTTCAAGATACCGTTTATCAAGCGGTGTTTATTTCTATCGAATGACTGCTGGTTCATTTACAGAAACAAAACGGCTTCTTTTAGTTAAGTAGGTGTCACTAATGAGGCGAAGAGAAATAATAAAAAGCATTGGACTTGGAACATTGTTTTTAGCAACGAACCAATTGTTGCCAAGTAAGTTATTTGGGACAGTCTTACAAAGTCAAAAAAAGGATCTAAAAAATTGGGCCTGGATAAGCTCGGGAAAAGGGAAAGACATCGATTATTGGAAAAAGAAGTTAGAAAATGCAAAAGCTAATGGTATCGATTCAGTTCTACTCGAAGTTTATAATAGCAGAGTTGCCTTTTATGATACCGACAGATTTCCAGTTGAAGAAGATATTTTAAGCAAATTTATACCGCTGTGTAAATCTATAGGTCTGGAGTTACACGCATGGATGTGGACTATGCCTTGCAATGTTGATAAAATTGTAAAGGAACATCCTGAATGGTATGTAGTAAATGGCAAAGGCGAACCAGCTTGTGAAAAACCGGCTTATGTCGATTACTATAAATTTTTATGCCCGTGTAATGAAGAAGCGCAGGAGTTTATTCGCGGAAATGTTGAATCACTTGCTAAAATTAATGAAATTGATGGCGTACATCTCGATTATGTTCGTTTACCTGATGTCATTATTGCGATTGCTCTTCAACCAAAATATGGTATTGTCCAAGACAGGGAATACCCTCAATATGATTATTCATATTCAAAGTCATGCCGTGAGCAGTTTAAAGCAAAATCCGGTATAGATCCGCTTACCGATCTTACGGATCCTTCTGCGAATAAAGAATGGCGTCAGTTTAGATATGACAGTGTCACAAACCTTGTGAACGATAAGCTTGTTCCGACAGCAAAAAAATACAATAAGAAAATATCGGCGGCAGTTTTTCCAAATTGGGAGAATGTACGGCAAGATTGGAAAAACTGGGATCTCGATTGTTACATGCCTATGCTATATCATAACTTCTACAATAAGGATATTAGCTGGATAGCTGAGTGTACTCACAAGGAAATTAACGAATTAAAAAATCCAAGACCTTTATATAGCGGATTATTTATTCCTGAATTAACAGCGACAGAAATAAAAATTGCTTGCACAAAATCTGTCGAGGCCGGAGCATCCGGGATATCCATCTTTGATTTAAATAGTATGGATGAAGAAAAATGGTCTGCTTTTAAAATGGTATCGAAGCTTAACTGAAAAGATATTTAATACTTTGGAATTAACTGAATGAAGGGATCTTTATAATGGCTTTGAAAGAAATTAAGAAGACGCACCCTGCTCTCTGGGTTCCAACCCTCTATACTGCCGAGGGATTACCGTTTGTCGTAGTTAATGTTGTTGCAGTTTTAATGTACAAAAGTCTTGGTATTGCCGATGCACGAATTGCATTTTTCACAAGTCTTGTTGCTTTCCCTTGGGCATTAAAACCACTGTGGGGACCGTTGCTTGAGATGTTTAAGACAAAAAAACATTTTGTTTTAGCAACACAATTTCTCGGCGGTGTTTCATTCGGATTGCTTGCACTCTCGCTTCATCTTCCGGATTATTTTACCTGGACAATTATTCTTTTCGGAATTATCGCAATCAATTCTGCAATTCATGATACTGCAGCAGACGGTGTCTATATCAACGTTTTAACTTCAAAGGAACAAGCTCAATATGTGGGGTGGCAGGGAGCTTTTTATAATGTAGGTAAAGTACTTTCACAAGGTGCATTTGTCTATATTGCTGGTCGGCTAGAAAAAAGTATAGGTGTTATTCCTGCCTGGACAATTGTTATGAGCGGCTTTGGCGCGATTCTTCTAATGATGAGCATCTATCATTGGTATTTTCTCCCTTCTGGAGGGCAAGCAACTCAGGTAAAAAGCGTAAAGGAATCAATGGTTACATTCTGGGATGTTGTTGTTACGTTTTTTCAAAAAAAATATATCATTTGGGGGATTGTATTTCTGATCCTTTATCGTTTTGCGGAAGGACAGGCAATCAGAATATTTCCTCTCTTCATGCGGGCAGCACGGGATCAGGGAGGTCTCGGACTATCGACAGAAGATATTGGTATGCTTTACGGTTTTTTACCACCACTAGCATTTATCCTTGGATCAGTTTTATCGGGATATTTTACAGCAAATCGTGGTTTGCGCAAGGCGTTAATCGTGTTATGCGCCTTTTTTAATATTCCATTCCTTGCCTATACAATATTAGCAATTTATCAACCGACAAGTTTTGTAGTGATTACTGCACTTGTCGTTTTTGAGTATTTTGGATATGGTTTTGGTTTTGTCGGACTTACATTGTATATGATGCAACAAATCGCTCCTGGAAAATATAAAATGGCTCACTATGCATTTGCGACATCATTGATGCAGTTTGGCTTTTTGATTCCGTCGATGGTCAGTGGTTTTGTGAGCGATTTCCTGGGGTATAGGGATTTCTTTATTTGGGTTATGATTGCAACTATTCCATCGTTCCTAGTGACATGGTTGGTGCCATTCCGAAAAACGGAAGATGATGAAGTAGTAAATAAAACTGTTTAATAAGAAGGTAAGCTAAAAATGAAAATCGTCCGGACATGCTTTTGTCTATTGATAATATCGTTGATATCTCTACCTTCAATGAGTCAGAAAAAACAAATCATAGGCTACTATCCATCTTGGAAATGGAATCGTGCACATTGGTTGTTGACGCCCGATAAAATTCCCTATGAAAAACTTACCATAATCAATTATGCTTTTTTCTATCCATCTGCAGACGGTAAGAAGATTATAGGAAAGGATCCCAAGGGCGATCAAATGTTGCTCTTGGAGAAAAAAGATGAGAACACCGGAAAGTATTTACCCAACACAGGATTAATTGATCTTGCACATCAACATGGTGTTAAAGTAATGGTCTCTCTTGGTGGTTGGGAAGATTCAGACAACTTTCCCAAAGTATCATCGACAGAAAACACACGACAAGCGTTTGCTCATTCTTGTGTTGAAGTCATTCAGAAATATGGATTTGATGGAATTGATATTGATTGGGAATTTCCTTGCCTTGCCGATCATAAAGGCACGCCACAGGATAAGGAGAATTTCACAAAACTCTTGAGAGCCACGAGGGAAAGTCTGGATGCTTATGGAAAAATAAACGACAGGCATTATCTGCTTACTGCTGCGCTTCCGGCAACAAATTCTGGAGCGATGAACTTTGAAATGGAACAAGTCGCTCAGATTCTTGATATGCTCAATATTATGACTTATGATTTAAATGGCGAATGGGATTCGTTAAGCGGCCACAACGCACCACTCTATGCGCCACGAACTGATGATTCCTTGCGAAATATCGATGCATCACTCAAACTTTACACAGAAACGTTTAAGGTACCTAGATCAAAAGTAAATCTTGGAGTTCCATTTTATGCACACACCTATCGTGAATGTACAGCGCTTTACACATCACATAAAGGGGCAGATGTGGAGCACTTCTCACCGAAAGGTTGTTTTTATTACGATATAGTTCAATCTCTAGATAAGTTTGCGAGAAAGTGGGATGACCGCGCCAAGGCACCATATCTCATTAGCCCATCCTGGAACACGCTTGTTTCTTATGATGACGAAGAGTCGATGGGATACAAAGCTCAATATGTTGTGGATAATAAAATATGCGGACTTATTATTTGGGAAATTACTGGCGACTATTTACCTGATGGTACAACACCATTATTAAATGTTATCTATCAAAAGTTCAATACCTCATTTAAAAAATGATCTTCTGATTCATAGAAAATAAGGAAACTCTTATGCATTACGGATATTTTGATGATGAACATCGTGAATATGTTATTGATCGCCCAGATGTTCCTGTATCTTGGACAAATTATATTGGTGTGAAAGACCTCTGTACCGTTATTTCACACAATGCTGGCGGATATTCATTCTATAAGAGTGCAGAACATCATCGGATAACCCGCTTCCGACAAAACGGTGTTCCTCTAGATCGTCCGGGACATTATGTCTACATCCGTGACGATGAAACAGGAGAGTATTGGTCAATCTCCTGGCAGCCGGTCGGTAAAGATCTGACAAAAGCGAAATATGAATGCCGACATGGCTTGTCATATTCGAAATACCGATGCGAATATCAAGGTATTCAAGCAGAACAAACATTGTTTATTCCTATTCTTGATGATGTTGAATTGTGGGATGTGAAGTTAAAGAACACCAGCGGTAAACCGCGGAAGCTCTCAATATTTTCTTACTGTGAATTTTCCTATCATCATATTGAGATCGATAATCAGAATCTTCAAATGTCGTTGTACGCTAGTGGTTCCAGCTATGCCGATGGAATTATAGAGTACGATTTCTTCTATGAACCGTGGACGTTTCATTATTTTGCTTCGAATGTTCAACCCGATTCCTATGATTGCCTGAGGGATAGGTTCCTTGGAAATTATCGTACAGAATCAAATCCAATTGCGGTCGAAAAAGGATCTTGTGGCAACACCTCAGAGCTTGGCGGTAACCATTGTGGCTCTCTGCATAAACGATTGATCCTGAAGGCAGGTGAAGAATCGCGTATCCTGTTTATGTTAGGAGTTGGCAATCGGGCACAGGGGAAAGAAATACAAAAGAAATATTCAAATATAAAAAATGTTGATCAAGCGTTTGCAGATTTGAAAACATACTGGCAGAAGAAGCTCGAAGTCTTTCAATGCAAAACACCGAACAAAGGTTTGGACACGATGATCAACACGTGGACACTTTTGCAGGCAGAAACTTGCGTTGTCTGGTCTCGCTTTGCATCCTTTATTGAAGTAGGAGGTCGCACAGGTCTTGGATATCGTGATACATCGCAAGATGTTATGGCTGTTCCTCACACCAATCCTGATAAATGCCGAGAACGAATGGAAGAACTTCTTCATGGTCAGGTGAGCCGTGGGTATGGCTTGCATCTTTTTGATCCTGAAGTGTTTAAACCTCGAGAGCAAAAGCTTCCCGGTGTGAAATTGCCAACCGTCGTGCCGACTCCGAGCGCAGCGGATATAATTCATGGAATGGAAGATGTTTGCTCCGACGATGCGTTATGGATTATCGCGTCGGTGTGTGAGTATGTGAAGGAAACCGGCGACGAGGCATTTTTCGATCAGATCATTCCCTTTGCTGATAAAGGAGAAGCGACGGTCTATGAGCACCTAAAGCGATCTCTTGATTTTTCAGCGGAGCAAATCGGTTCCAATGGCATCTGCCTTGGTCTTCGCGCTGACTGGAACGATTGCTTGAATTTAGGGGGCGGTCAGAGCTCGATGGCGTCGTTTATGCACTACTGGGCGTTGAATGAATTCATTGCTGCCGCGAAGTACCTCAAACGAACGGATGATGTAAAAAAATATTCCAGCATCGCAGAAAAAGTACGCAAAGCATGTGAACGTGAGCTGTGGGATGGAGAATGGTACAGCCGCGGTGTAACCAGAGCCGGTGTGAAAGTCGGGTCTAAGGAAAACGAAGAAGGCAAGATCTTTTTAGAGAGCAATAGTTGGGCAGTGATGTCTGAAGCCGCTTCGCCCGAACGAGGAATCAGCGCGATGGATTCCGTGCATAAATATCTTGCGTCACCGTACGGTATTCATCTCAACTGGCCTACCTACACGAAACCGAACGATGACATCGGTTACGTAACACGTGTCTATCGCGGTATTAAAGAGAACGGTGCTATCTTCAGCCATCCGAATCCGTGGGCTATAATCGCAGAATGTAAACTTGGCCGCGGCAACCTTGCGATGAAACTCTATAACGATCTTCTTCCGTACAATCAGAACGAGATGATCGAAATACGTGAAGCCGAACCGTATTCCTATTGTCAATTTATTATGGGCAGGGATCATACGGCATATGGTCGCGCGCGGCATCCATGGTTGACCGGAAGCGGAGGATGGAACTATACTGCTGTGACGAAATATATTCTCGGAATACGGTTTGCATTTGAAGGACTTGTCATTGATCCTTGCATCCCATCAGAGTGGAAAGAATTTGAAGTCGTTCGGAGGTGGCGCGGTGCAATCTTCACAATCAAGGTCAAGAATCCTCAAGGAGTGCAAAGAGGAATAAAATCCGTCACACTCAATGGGAAAATCACGTCATGTCCAATTCCACCTCAGAAAACTGGAACGGTTCATGAAGTTGTCGTAACTATGGGAAGATAGAAATGGTGAAGTATCAATATTTTTCAATAGTATATCACCAATTTAATTTAGTGGTAAATCATGTACAATCGCAGAATTTTATTATCTATTATTACTAAAGAAGAGAATCGTGATGGTACTTACACTTGTTGACTGGATCGTCATCGCGCTCTATTTCGGTTTGAATCTTGGCGTCGGTTTATATTATCGAAAACGAGCAACAAAAAGTGTTAGCGATTATTTTGTCTCGGGTCGCAATGTCTCTTGGTGGCTCGCAGGCACATCGATGGTTGCAACAACATTTGCAGCCGATACTCCACTGGCCGTTACTGGAATTGTTGCCCGAAATGGAATTGCGGGGAACTGGTTCTGGTGGAGCATGCTCTTCAGCGGAATGATGACCGTCTTTTTTTATGCGCGGCTGTGGCGGAGGGCGAATGTTCTTACCGACGTCGAGTTTGCGCAGATTCGATACCACGGGAAACCTGCAAGCTTCCTCCGTGGTTTTCGTGCGTTATATATGGGACTTCCGGTCAATCTTATTATTCTGGGATGGGTGAATTTAGCAATCGTCAAAATCATGATGCTCGTACTGGGTGTCTCCCGTATAGAAGCACTCATGATCGCTCTTGGAATCATGCTCATCACCGCTTCCATATCCACGCTCTCTGGCCTCTGGGGTGTATTAGTAACCGACCTCTTCCAGTTTGTACTTAAAATGGGTATGGTAATTGTTCTGGCAATTTGTGCTGTTCAAGCATCTGGAGGGATGGACATCCTTTTAGGAAAGCTTCATGCAATCGATGCAAACCGCCAGGGATCGGGATCGATCCTCTCGTTTATACCTGACCTTAATTCATCATGGATGCCTATGATAACATTTATAGTTTATGTATCAGTGAATTGGTGGGCATCGTGGTATCCTGGTGCAGAACCGGGAGGCGGTGGGTATATCGCACAACGTATCTTCTGTGCGAAAGATGAGAAAAATTCTTTACTTGCCACACTCTGGTTTAATATTGCTCATTTTGCAATTCGTCCGTGGCCATGGATTCTTGTTGCACTTGTTGCAGTCGTACGATTCCAAGGCGATCCCAGCTTTGCTGCCGATCCGGAATCAGGTTATATCCGAATACTTATTTCTGATCTTCCTGCCTCACTCCGCGGTCTGATGCTGGCGGCGTTTGCGGCGGCCTATATGTCAACAGTCGGAACACAACTCAATTGGGGTGCAAGCTATCTCATAAACGATTTCTATCGGCCCTATATAGTTAAAAAGGGAACTGAAAAACATTATGTTACTATGTCTCAAGTGAGTACGATGATTCTCATGGTTTTGTCTGCTGTGGTAACATACTTCATGGATTCGATTTCGGGTGCGTGGAGTTTTCTTATTGCACTGGGAGCAGGAACCGGACTTGTTTTTCTCCTCAGGTGGTTCTGGTGGCGCGTTAATGCGTGGAGTGAAGTCTCTGCAATGGCAGCGGCATTAATTACCTCGCTTATCGTACAATGGAAATTCGGTCTATTAAGTCAGGCAAGCCAAGATCCACGAGGATTTGCTTATCTTGTTTTGATTACGATGAGTATCACAACGATCGTCTGGCTCGTTGTCACATTTCTTACAGGTCCTGAACCGAAAGAAAAATTGCTGTCGTTTTACCGCCGTGTCCGGCCAAGCCCACTGCTCTGGGGTCCGATTGCAAAAGAAGCAACGGATGTCATCCCGACGAAAGATGGAATATTTAACCTGGTCGATTGGCTGAGCGGAGTCGCAATGATTTACTCATTCCTTTTTGGAATCGGAAAGATTATTCTCGGCGAGACAGTTACAGGGTTGATGTTACTTGCAACAGGTATCGTATTTGGAGGAATTATTTACTTCGACCTCAATAAACGAGGATGGGAAACTATCGGGAAGTAAATTACATGGAACTCGGATCACTTTGTACAATTTGAAAATTACCGGCGAAACAATTCTTATTTAACAAATAAGTTTTGTGGATAAGATTAGAAATAATGAATCATTTTGATAAAGACGAAAATCACATGGGCGACTGTTTGTGTAATGATTTTAGGATAGAGACAACAGGATGATAAAGACTTACGACGGGACATCTGCTGTTGAAGCAGTAGAATTGGCTCGAAGCGGCAGAGAGTACCAGTATTCTCCGACAGAAAAAATTCGGATTATCGAAGTCGACAATTTTCCATTACTTGGCAAGCTGACTGCATTCCGGTTTATCGAATGGGTATTGAAGAATCCCGGCGGGGTTATATCACTGCCGACAGGTAAAACTCCTGAACATTTTATCAAATGGGTGAATCGTATCTTAGAGCGATGGGAGACAAAAGAAATTCAATCGATACTTAATGAGTATGGCATAGATGGATCGAAGCGACCTAATATGCGCAGTCTTTCGTTTGTTCAAATTGATGAATTTTTCCCGATGGATTCAAAACAACACAATAGCTTCAATCATTATGTCCGTGAATTCTATATAAAAGGTTTTGGACTTTCTCCTGAAAAAGCACTTTTAATAGATGCAACCTCGCTAGGATTACCGCCCGGGAAAACTATGGATGAGGTTTTTCCAGACAGTATTGTCGACCTTTCACTCCGTGTTCGACAGATGCGTACTGAGTTAGAATATCTACAACGAGATACAATAAATCGCGTTGATTGGTTTTGTATGGAATATGAACGGAAAATTCGCGAATTAGGCGGCATTGGATTTTTCTTGGGCGGCATAGGTCCGGATGGACACATTGCTTTCAATGTTCGTGGATCGAGTTTTTATTCCGTAACACGTCTCACAGGTACGAATTATGAAACGCAAGCTGCAGCGGCGACGGACCTTGGGGGCATTGAAGTCTCACGTAGTAGACTGGTAATAACAATTGGTCTTGCGACGATCACTTACAATACTGATGTGACAGCAATCATTATTGCCGCTGGAGATGCAAAGGCAAAAATTGTCAGGCAGGCAATTGAAAAAGAAAAGAATCCTCAGTATCCGGCAACTGTACTGCAAGATTTAGAATATGGAAGGTTCTATCTTTCAAAAGGAGCAGCGAGTCTATTGACTGAACGCCGCTTCATAAAAATTGCTCAGCGAAAAAAAATCGAGGACGAGTTAGCTGATGATATAGTGATCTCACTCGCTCTTGCTTGCAAGAAACAACTCAAAGAGCTAAACGAAAATGATTTCAAAGAAAACCGCTGTGGTTCAGAACTTCTTCATCGTACTGGTTGTCCATTCAGTGATCTTACGTCTGGTGCAAAGACACGATTAATTAAAAAAATAGAAAAAGGGCTTCAACCTGTTACAAAAACTACTTTTTTCCATACTGAACCACATCATGACGATATAATGCTTGGATATCTGCCGTATCTTTATCATTTGGTCCGGGATCCCAGTAATCACCACATTTTTGCAAATCTTACATCTGGATTCACTTCGGTTTCTAATTCGTACTTCCTTTCAGTCGTTAAGAAGCTTAGTCATTATTTAGAGCAAGACGAATTTGTTTCATTACTTGCAGATGGGTATTTCAATCCAAAAGATCAATCGACACGAATTGAAGATATGTATTTATTTCTTGACGGCACAGCTGGTCATATTCAAGAACGTAAAGATGAAGCAGAAGCAAGGCGAATGTTACGAAATTTTATTGAGGTATATGGAATATCGGACATCAAATCTCTTCGACGTCGTGCGCACAACTTAGAGGAATACTTGCATGCACAATATCCTGGTGCCAAGGATCCACCGGATATTCAAACACTGAAAGGAATGCTGCGCGAATGGGAAGTCGAGTTGTTATGGGCTTACTTCGGTATCGAGCCATCGGCAATTCATCCTTTACGTCTTGGCTTTTATCGTGGAAACATATTTTCAGAAGAACCGGAAATAAGCCGAGATGTTCTGCCGATCTATGATTTAATGAAAAGTATAAAACCGAATATTGTAACAGTAGCATTCGATCCGGAAGGCAGTGGTCCAGATACACATTACAAAGTATTAATGGCAATCGCAGAGGCATTGAGAATGTACCAGAAAAAAAGCGGCGATTCTTCTATGAGAATTTGGGGATATCGAAATGTGTGGTACAGATTCAAACCGGCTGAAGCAGATGTTATTATTCCGGCATCGCTGAATACTTTATCTTTGATGCATACGGCATTTATGAATTGTTTTGGTTCTCAAAGTGCAGCATCGTTTCCAAGTCATGAACATGATGGGCCTTTCTCTGAACTCGCGCAAAAAATAATGGTAAAACAATATAATATGATTAAAACATGCTTAGGCAAAGATTATTTCCAGAAACATCCGCATCCACGATTGCGGGCAGCGCGGGGATTAATTTTTCTGAAGGATATGGAACTTACGAATTTCTATCAGAAGGTAAGAGAATTGAAGCAAGTAACGGAGTCAGTCGAGTAAATTTACGGAAGAAGAGTTGGAACTTTTTTTTGGCTAAAATAATTGGTTGTAACAATAAACTAATAGGAGAGATCTATGGAATCTAGTGAAATAATGGCTCGTGTTAAGAAAGTCGTTGCTCAGGTGTTGAAAATAGATAAATCAACCATTGACGATAATGCAAATTTCATTTTTGACCTTGGTGCAGACTCGATGCAAAGCGTTGCACTCATTGCAGGATTTGAACAAGAATTTGGGATTGAAATGGAAGAGGATAAAGCTCTTCAAATTCAAACTGTAGTTGATGCAGTAAAGTTTATTAGTGGTCATTTAAAATAATAACGAGAGACATAAAAATGTTAGACAAAAAACCTAATTTCGAGAAAATATTCTATCCTCAATCGGTAGCTATTATTGGAGCGACAAAATCTCCAGGTACGGTTCCGCACGATATTGTTCTAAGCATTCTGAAATCCGATTTTCAAGGTATTGTCTATCCTGTAAGTCCTAAAGAAAAATTTATTGCTGGCGTAAAGGCTTATAAATATGTCATCGATATCCAGGATCCTGTGGATCTCGCGATTCTAGTATTTCCGAGTTCTGTATGCCATATGGCATTTGAGCAATGTGGGCAAAAGGGAATCAAAGCGGCTGTTATAATTTCTGCAGGTTTCAAGGAAGTCGGAACGGAAGGCCTTGAAAGAGAAAAAAAATTAATCGAAATCGCGAAACAATATGGTATATCATTTATTGGCCCAAATTGTTTGGGAGTAATTAATACAGATCCGCGTTCGATGCTCAATGCTTCTTTCGCGCGCAAAATGCCAGAAGAAGGAAGCATAGGATTCCTTTCGCAAAGTGGTGCATTGTGCACAGCAGTGTTAGACTATGCGCAAGCAAAGCACATTGGATTTTCAAAATTCGTGAGCTTTGGAAATAAAGCAGACATCAGTGAGATCGATTTATTGTACTATCTTGGAGATGATCCAAAGACCAAGGTTATTCTTTTATATCTGGAAGAAATCAGTGATGGACGTGCCCTAATGGATGCGGCAAAAGATGTAATCAAGAGATGCGGTAAGCCGATTCTTGCAATCAAATCCGGAAGGACAAGAGAAGGTGCGTCTGCTGCCGCATCACATACAGGCTCTCTTGCAGGCAGTGACGATATTGTCGATGCTGCTTTCAGACAAGCCGGTATTCTTCGCTGCGGCAACATTGAAGAAATGTTTAATAAAGCTATGGCGTTAACATATCAACCGCTGCCAAAAGGAAATAAGATTGCAATTATCACGAATGCTGGTGGTCCAGGTGTGCTAACAACAGATTCTGCTATTCATGAAGGTTTGGTGCTCGCAAAATTTTCTGAAGAGACTACCGAAGTATTCAGAAAAAATCTGCCAAAGACTGCAAATATCAAGAATCCAGTTGATGTCATCGGTGATGCTAAAGCAGATCGTTACAATATTGCGATTTCGGAAGCAATGAAAGATGATAATGTTGATGGAGCTTTTGTGATTCTCACTCCACAGTCGATGACTGATATTAACACAATTGCTTCTGAGGTTGTTTCAGTCTCCCACAAATTCGACAAACCAATTTATACATCTTTTATGGGTGCAGCAGATGTTGCTTCCGGAATTGATATTTTACTGAGGAATAAAATTCCGCATTACATTTTACCTGAATCCATGTGCAAATCGTTTGCGAGCGCCAATCTTTTTCGAGAAAGTTTGAATGAGCATACAAACGGAATAGAGATATTCGAAAAGATTGATAAAGGAAAAGCACACGCAATTCTGAATTCAGCCATAGAAAATAAAAGAAGCTATTTGCCTGAGGCTGAAGCAGTAAGTGTTCTCAAAGCATATGGTCTGCCTGTTGTGGAAAATGTAATTGTCCATTCTAAAGCAGATGCGGCGAAACTTGCTGCAGATATAGGCTTTCCAGTGGTCATGAAAATTATTTCTGACGATATCATTCACAAATTCGATGTCAAAGGTGTGGTTCTGAACATTCAATCCCACCAAGAGGCTGAGATTGCATATACTTCAATTATGGAAAATGTAACGCGTCTGGTACCTGAAGCAAAAATTCAAGGTATTATGGTGACGAAACAAATTCCACAGGGAGAAGAAGTAATTTTGGGACTCAAACGCGATCCATCTTTTGGTGCAGTGATCATGTTCGGTTTTGGCGGCATTTTTGTTGAAGTATTCAAAGATGTCGCGTTCCGAGTTGCACCGATCGATAGAATTACTGCCCATCGCATTATCGATGATACCAAAGCATCTCGTCTGCTGAAAGGCGCTCGAGGCCGCACTAAAAAAGATATCGCCAGCCTCGCTGAATGTCTTCAGAGACTGTCTCAACTGGCAATGGAATGTCCACAAATCAAAGAACTTGATATCAATCCATTAATTGTCTTGGAAGAAGGAAAAGGTTCTTTTGTTGCAGATGCAAAAATCATGTTATAATTCAGTCACATTCAAAAAAAGGAGAATTATTGTATGAGGATTATTATAGAACCCAGTTCAGATGCAATGAGCAAATGGGCGGCAATATATATCATAAACAAGATCAATAAGTTTAAGCCGACCCAGCAAAAACCGTTCGTATTAGGATTACCGACTGGCAGTACACCTATCGGTACATACAAGCAACTTGTACAATTTTACAAACAAGGAAAAGTCTCTTTCAAGAATGTTGTTACATTTAACATGGATGAATATATCGGTCTGCCCGTCACTCATCCGGAAAGCTATTACTACTTTATGCATCATCATCTCTTCGATCATATCGATATTCCCAAAAAGAACGTAAATATTTTAAATGGCAATGCACCCGACTTAGAAAAAGAATGTGAACGATATGAAGAAAAAATCAAAGCATCAGGTGGAATTAAACTCTTTATGGGTGGTATCGGACCGGATGGCCATATTGCTTTCAACGAACCCGGATCATCTCTGAATTCGCGTACGCGCGTGAAGACGTTGACGTATGATACGATTAAAGCCAACTCCCGTTTTTTCGACAACGATATCAACAAGGTTCCTAAGACAGCATTAACAGTAGGAGTAGGAACTGTTATGGATTCCGAAGAGGTTATGATCCTCATTAGTGGTTATGGAAAAGCGCACGCATTAAAACATTGTGTTGAAAAGGGCGTGAATCACTTCTGGACAGTCTCTATGCTTCAATTGCATAAACACGGAATTATCGTTTGTGATGATGATTCGACCATGGAATTGAAAGTAAGTACTGTGAAATATTTCAAGGACATCGAACGAGAGCACCTAAAATTAGAACTAGAATAAAAAATTCAGAAGGGCTGCTGGTCGTTTACCGGCAGCCCATTAATTTTCAGGAAGGATTGTTTCTCTATGGGTTATAGAATATTGTCCGAGATTGAAATTTCACAGCTCAAATCTCAAGGGTGTTCTTCTGAAGATTGGAATCACGTTCATGTGAAAGATCCTTTTACTGCCAATAATTTCAGAAATGTTACCTTTAGCGGTAATATAGAACTTGGAGTATTTCAAAATAAAGTTGTGATTGCCAGTGGAATTGAACGTGATTGTGGCATACAAAATTGCTTTATTCACAATTGTTCCATTGGAGATAACGTTTTTCTTTCGAACGTTGCATCACTGGTGAATTATGTTATTAGCGATAATGTGATTATTGAAAATGTTGCTTCATTGAAAGTCCATGGACAAAGTTCGTTTGGCAATGGAATCGAAATTGATGTCTTGAATGAAGCGGGTGGACGTTCCTTAAAAATCTTTGATCGGTTGTCAGCACAAATGGCGTATATGATAGTTTTTTATCGCCATCATCCCAACTTGATTGACAAGCTTAATAAAATGATAGATGAGTATGTCGCTACTAAGACTTCAAGCCGGGGTATGATAGAGCGGAATGTTCACATCTCCAATACAACAACAATATCAAATGTATATATTGGTGCTTTTTCACAAATTGAAGGTGCGAGTTGTTTAGAGGAAGGAACGATACAGAGCTGTCGCGAAGCACCTGTTTTTATAGGGACAGGAGTTTTTGCGAGGAAGTTTATAATATTGTCAGGTTCGAAAATAGACCAATCAGCAATTCTTGAAAAGTGTTTTGTCGGACAGAGTGTTAAAGTAGGAAAGCAGTATTCGGCGGAGAATTCCACATTCTTCTGTAACTCTGAATTATTCCACGGTGAGGGATGTTCGGTGTTCGCTGGTCCGTATACAGTCTCACACCACAAATCCTCTCTCTTAATTGCAGGTTTCTTTTCATTTTATAATGCAGGCAGTGGTACAAATCAAAGTAATCATATGTATAAGCTTGGGCCTGTCCATCAGGGTATCCTCGAACGTGGCGCCAAAACAGGTTCATTTAGTTATCTTTTGTGGCCAAGTCGTGTTGGGCCATTCACGAATGTGATTGGTAAGCATTATGCAAACTTCAATACATCGGAATTACCTTTTTCGGTTATTAGTGAACACGAAGGAAGAAGTGTCTGTGTACCTGCAATGAATATGTTCACTGTGGGTACGAGACGCGATAGTATGAAGTGGCCTGCCCGCGACGGACGAAAGGATCAAATCAAATTAGACTTGCTTCACTTCAATGTCTGGTCGCCTTTTCTCATTGGAAAAATTCTTCACGGGCTTGAAAAGCTCAAAGAGTTGTCTCAACACGCACGCGAAGGACAAGATTATATTAACTTCAATGGCATTTCCATCCAAAAGTTACTCGTCAAAACCTCCAGCAAGTACTATGAAATGGCGATCAAGATGTTTTTAGGTGATTGCGTATTGAGGAAATTAAATTCTCTTGGCAGTTTATCTTCTTTCAAAGAAATTCAATCTGCACTTTCTCAGGACGTAGCCAATGAATTAACTCATTGGCTCGATATCAACGGTCTATTAGCTCCCGAACCAGTAATCACAAATTTTATAAATAGGATTATTAATGGTGAGATCAAAGATATTCAGGATTTCCACAGACAGCTTTTGGATATCCATAAAAACTATGATCAAGAAGAATGGAAATGGTGTGCAAAACTGATCGAAATCCGATCAAATCAACCTATCAATAATGTTACAATAGAGACATTGAAAATTATTATAGATGAATGGAAAACTACTGCGTTAAAGTTCAACAATATGATTCTACAGGATGCTATGAAAGAGTTTAACTCTGATACAAAGTTGAGCTATGGAATCGATGGTGATGAAATGGTACGTGATGCCGATTTTGTGGCCGTTCGTGATACGTATGAACACAACAGCTTTGTTAAAAGTGTGAGAGAGGACTCTGTACAGATTGAAGCTAAAGCAAAAAGTGCGCTTGAGTTTCTTAAAGGATTGATATAAAACAAAATTGTTTTCTAATTGCTTTCGAAAATATTCTTTAATGGATTTTAAAGACACAGGGATAAATTAAAATTACATCTTCTTATCTATACGACCAAAATTGTTGCCTTATTATGAAGTTCACATTTATTTTACGTCCTTTTTATTTTGGGGTGTTATTATTTATTGCATTGATGTTAAATTCTTGCAAGTTGTTGGCACCGACAGAAATCCAGAGGACCACTGCAATGTTCCCTTCTCAGCCCAGCGGTTTAATCCCATTACCTGACTTCATCAAATGGGGAGATAGCTCGTTTGTATTGTCTGCAAATGCTTCCATCTACGTCTCTCCAGGGACACAAGAAATGCGGGACATTGGCCAATTTCTTGCTGACAAAATTAATGTTTCCACAGGGTTCAATATAAAGGTCTTGACAGGCAAAGATATCTCTGAGAAAGGAAATCTTTTTCTTACTATTGGTAGAGATACACTCTTAGGTGATGAGGGATATAAATTGTGGGTAAAGGCTGATAGTGTAACATTAGAAGCTTATCAGCCGGCAGGACTATTTCGTGGTGTGCAAACAATCAGACAGCTATTACCTCCTTCTATCGAAAGTTCAACAGTTCAACCATGCAAGTGGGAGATGACTGTTGTTTCAATCAGAGATTATCCTCGATTTGAATGGCGCGGTGCGATGTTAGATGTTGCAAGACATTTCTTCAGCGTAAGCGATATCAAACATTTCATTGATTTAATTGCCTACTATAAAATAAATCGCCTACATCTTCATTTAACAGACGATCAGGGATGGCGCCTGATGATTAACTCATGGCCAAATTTAGCTCTAATTGGAGGAAGTACGCAGGTAAATGGTGGATCTGGAGGATATTATACGCAAGCGGAGTATGCAGAGATTGTTGCGTATGCTCAAAAGCAGTACATCATTACAATTCCAGAAATTGACATGCCTGGGCATACCAATGCTGCACTTGCTTCGTATCCAGTATTGAACGAAAATGGCGTAGCGCCACAGCTCTATGAAAAAACCGGTGTTGGATTCAGTACTTTAAGTATATATAAAGATTCCACCTATACATTTATCGAAGATGTGATAAAGGAGCTTTGCACAATAACTCCTGGACAGTATATCCATATCGGAGGAGATGAAGCGAGAGCAACAAAAAAAGAAGACTACATTCGGTTTATTGAACGGGTGCAGGCGATCGTTCTGTCTCATCATAAACACATGATTGGATGGGAAGAAATATCGCCGTCTCATCTTTTCCCATCAACAATTGTTCAACATTGGGTAGATGACGGAGCGCAAAAAGCTGTTCAACAAGGAATAAAAATTATTATGTCTCCGGCATCAAAAGCATATCTTGATATGAAATATAATCCTTCCGAGGTTTTAGGTCAAGATTGGGCGGGATGTATAGAAGTGAAGGATGCTTATATGTGGGATCCTGCCTCAGAGGTGAATAGTGTAACTGAAAAAGATGTTCTCGGAATAGAAGCTCCTCTCTGGACAGAGACTATTCGGACTATGGCTGACATTGAATATAAGGTATTTCCGCGGCTTGTAGGTTATGCAGAGATTGGTTGGTCGCAGGAAGCTAAAAGAAATTGGATTGACTATAAAAACCGTCTTGCAGAGCACGGATCGCGATTGACAATGATGGGAGTCAATTTCTATAAGTCACCACAAATAACATGGTAATAATTCTGTTGAATCTAACGATAGTTTATCCCCATGTGTTTGATTTGGGATTCTTACGATGAAAGAAGATAAAATCTCAGACTTGACAATAATCTCAAACTGGTTTTATGTAGGAAAAGTCTTATCATAGAATCATATAAAACTGATAGCAAATATTAAAAGGAAAAGGCATATTAGTTTGAAAAAGAAGGGGTGTAGTTATGAAAAATTTATTTAAAAAATCCCTGCAAGTTAGATTATTGGGTATTTTCCTGATCCCATTTCTTTTAATTTTTCTTTTTTTTCTTTTTTTCTTTCTCAGCAAGTCAACATCAGCCGAATATGAAGCATCGATTCAAAATATGCACTTATTTTCAGATACGGTCTTTATTGAAATTTTCTTAATATTATTTTTGCTAAGTATTGGCTGGGTTGTTATTCTTGTGCGCCTTTTTATACAAGAAATCAAAGATGTACAGACAAGCATTGAGAATGCAGATCTAGACACACAATTCAACACAAGCAGAGGAGACGAGATAGGTCGCCTTCAAGATTCCTTTGATCGATTTGTATCCACTTTGCGAGATGCACTCCTTCAGGTTTCCGAATCAGCGACATCAGTTGCTAGCGCAAGCACTGAAATTAGTTCGAGCACAGAAGAGATGGCGGCTGGTTCCACAGAGCAAACTACACAATCTGAGGAAATAGCAGCGGCTGTTGAACAAATGGCAAAGAGTATTGCTGTTAATTCAGAAAACGCATCAGAAGCAGCTCAGACTGCAAAGCAAGCCAAAACTGCGGCAGAACAGGGTGGTAAACTCGTTGCAAACACAGTTGTGGAGATGAAACAAATTGCAAATGTTGTTCGAGATGCCGCCACGACAATTCAAAATCTTGGAAAATCGAGTGATCAGATTGGAGAAATCATAGAAGTGATTGAACACATAGCTGATCAAACAAATCTTTTAGCTCTTAATGCTGCCATTGAGGCGGCAAGGGCAGGCGAACAGGGACGAGGATTTGCAGTGGTTGCTGATGAAGTGAGGAAATTGGCAGAGCAGACTACAAAAGCGACAAAACAAATTGCAGGAATGATTCAACACATCCAAGCAGAAAGCCACGGAGCTGTGAGTTCAATGGCGAATGCGACAAGTAAAGTGGATGAAGGAATTATATTAGCGGATCAGGCCGGTGCATCACTAAAAGAAATTGTAGAAATATCTCAGAATGTGACGCAAATGGTTACAGAGATTGCTGTCGCAAACGAAGAGCAATCGAGTACTAGCGAGGAAATTAGCAAGAACATGGAAGCCATTGCCAACGTTACTCAAGAAACATCATCGGGCATTCATCAGATTGCACGTGCTGCAGACGATCTGCAACATCTTACGGAAATTCTGCAGCGATGTGTTGGTCACTTTGAATCAAGGACTAACGAGTCGATTAAGGGCGAATTCAACAGTCAAAAATTACTGAGTAAAAAATCAGCAGGCAAACTAATGTCGGAGGATGTGCTTTATAGCGTTGATGCGAAAACAAGAGAATTTACATATTTGAGCCCTAGCTTTGAAAAACTTCTTGGATACACAATGGAAGATATTCAAAAAATGGGAGGACGACAGGTATTTCTTTCTAATGTAATCGAGAATAACCAGTTCAACGCACAGCAGGATACATTTGACAGTTTCAAAACGCAGAAGAAACGTGCGGCGCCAGTTTGGGTGGCATGGTGGCGTTGCAAAGATGGGCGTAGCGTTTGCTTGGAGGATCGTTCAAATCCAATTTATGAAAATGGAGTTCTTGTAGGTACGCAAGGAGTGCTTCGCGACATCACAAAAAGGAAGTTGACCGAGGAGGTAAGAGTGAGAAAACAGAAATACAATATTCTGGAGAAATTTTAAACGCAAGATATGCAAAGACATAAGGCTGATAAATAAAGTTTGATTTATTTTTTAATTAATATTCGTGATAATGAATCGGAGCTATTTGTGCGTGATTGAGTTAACAAATACACTCCAGAATTCAAAATAATGGCTTTCTATGTCAAATGAATCTTCATCGACTCAGCAGCGATTACGTTCACTTGATGTTTTTCGAGGCGCTACTATTGCCGGAATGATGCTTGTCAACAATCCTGGTGATTGGGGTCATATCTATGCTCCTTGGGAGCACGCTAAATGGAATGGATGGACATATACTGATACTATTTTCCCATTCTTTCTTTGGATCGTTGGTGTCGCCATGATGTTTTCCTTTGCCAAGCGGATTGAACGAGGTGATGACAAAGGTAAACTTGCAATGCATCTGTTGTTCCGTTCCGTCATCATCTTTACTCTCGGTTTATTAATCGAGTGTTTTCCTTTTGGATTTGTATTTGGGGAACCTTTTTCGTTCAGTACTATCCGCATTCCTGGCGTTCTCCAACGTATTGCAATATGTTACTTTGCAAGTGGCCTACTTGTTCTGAATTTTTCGATGCGTGTGCAGGTCGCTGTAACATTTTCTCTACTGACATTGTACTGGGTACTCGTAAAAACGATCTTTATTCCCGGTTATGGTGTTGGCGTCTGGTTACCAAAAGGCAATCTTGCATGGTACATTGATTCACATCTCTTGAAGGGTCATACATGGGATGGAGCTCCCATTCCGGGATTTGATCCAGAAGGAATTCTTAGTACGATTCCTGCCATTGCAACTTCAATGTTGGGTGTCTTTACCGGAATGTTTCTCTGTTCAGAACGCTCAAAGGAAGAAAAAGTGACTTGGATGTTTGTGAGCGGCAATATTTTGCTTCTAACTGGTTTGGTGCTGGATAATTGGTTGCCCATTAATAAGAATATGTGGACCAGCTCGTACGTCTTGTTTATGGCCGGGCTTGCTCTGAACGTCTTCAGTTGTTGCTATTGGATCATCGAAGTGAAAGGCAAAACATGGTGGATAAAGCCGTTTGCCATATATGGACAGAATGCAATTTCAGTTTATGTGCTTTCCATGCTAATTGCAAAAACGATATCCCTTGTCACCATCACAAGACCTGATGGACATGCAATCAGCTTGCAAGAGTGGTATTATGAAAAACTATTTCTGCCATGGGGCGATCCTTTTGCCGCCTCCTTTGCCCACTCACTTGTTTTTATATTACTTATGTATGGTATTGCTTACTTAATGCATAGAATGAAGTGGATAGTAAAAGTATAAAAACCAATAAAAACAATGATAAACTTTCACACAAAAACCGGCAGGATTGTAGGTCAGCCTAATTCTAAGTTTAAGTATTTAGGATTAATAGTGGTTTATTAGAAAACCAAGTGTTAGCACATGTGTTGCAGCTAAATCCTAAAAACTAACACGTTAATTATAAACAGAGGTAAAACTTTTTAATATTCCGAGCAAGTTTATAGATTGTTGACAAATTACGTGATAAAGGTAGGTTTTCTAGAGTAAAAGTATTTTGTAAAGACCTTGATTCAATGTTAGATCGTCGCACGTTCTTACTTATACCGCGTTTATCGCTGGAATTGCAATCTTCTTTGCGATTAATGGTATACCAGTACGTCCATGCATTTTTATTCCGATAATTATGCCATCTGATTCAATAAAGGAAAGTCGGTTGCATGAATTATCCTTGAAGTAAAATTCTGTAGATGAAAACGGTACAAGTTCCACTCGTGGATTTTGTCCATGCTGTGAAAACAACTTGCTGTCTTCACAGACAATGTGTCCTTCCTCGGTTCCATTGATTTGATAGACACCTTGATACTGAGTCAAAACTCCAGGGTTTAGTTCGATAGATGGTGGTTCTGTATAAGGTCGGTCAATAGCTAATGCTGCGATTTCAAATGCTAATTGTTCTGGATTTGTTCCTCCGTTGTTGGAGAGAATGGCAACAAAGACATGGTCGTCAGGCATTCGAATCGCGTGAGTCTTAAAACCTTGGATATCACCATCGTGCTCTACCAATCGATGTCCTTCATATTTTGAAATTTTCCATCCATAACCGTATGCAGTAGAAGAACCATCTGCAAATTGATGCGGAGTAAAAGCCTGTTGAAGAGATTCTTGACTGAGTAATTGTTCTGTATAGAGAGCCGAATCCCAAATAACTAAATCGTCTACTGTAGATGCCAATGCTCCTGCTGAATATGGTTGCGTCATACTTAAATACATTGCGTTTGTATAACCTTCAGGACCTTTGTTGTAGCCAGCAACGCGGCGTTGTATAACTCTGATGGGACTGTCATAGAAAGAATGAATCATTCCTAAAGGATTGAAAATATTTTGTTGAATAAATTGTTCGTATGTTTGCCCCGTTACTTTCTCAATGATTGCCCCTAAAAGAATATATCCTGAATTGTTGTAAGCCCAGCGTGTTCCAGGAGCGAACTGAATAGGTTGTTCCTTAAAAAAGGCGATCAATCCCTCTACGGAGTAATCATTTCTACATAACGATGGCCAATCTTGCATATTTGTATAGCTTTTGATTCCAGAAGTATGGGTCAGAAGATGCTCTATGGTTATTGTGTGGTCATGCATGGGGTACTCTGGCAGGAACTTATCAACTGAATCGTCGATATTCAGCCTGCCTCGTTCTGCAAGCATGAGTATTGCAACAGCAGTGAATTGTTTTGTGATCGATCCCAAGCGGAAAACCATATCGGGTTCAATTGGAATCATAAATTCAAGATTAGCCATACCGAGACCTTTGCGGAAAACAATCTTCCCATCTTTAGCTAAAATAATTGCCGCACCAGGTTCAGAAGGCTTGTATGTTTCTTTCGTCAAGTTATCTATAGCTTGGATCAATTCGTTCACGGAAAGCAAAAGAATACTCCGATCGTTATGATTGATTACAACTTCAATGTAACCTAAGGGGAACGGAAAATCAATTTTGAAAAGGAAATATCGTTATGATTGACTTTGAGAATTTGAAAGAGTAATTTTGGCAAATCAAAGTTGTGCTTTCATATCAGTTCGTTATCATTTATATGAATAGTCAATGTGTACGTGGCGTTTTATGTCAGGGCATAGATGTTGCTGGAAGCGATTGTATATGGCGTAACTCTGCGCTAATCCATTGGGCAGTGGGGAGATCCAGATGAGACGATATCACCTATTCGAATGGGAAGATCAACCGTGGTTGCCGGTCGTCTTTCGCGACTACCTGACTGATCACCTACAACTCGCCCTAGGCTCAGGTTACGTTCGACCACTTCACCAGGCAATTGCAGACATCCTGTATCGCTCGATGCAGAAGCTTGGGACAAATGAAATCGTTGATCTTTGCTCGGGTGGAGGAGGACCGCTTCTTGCAGTTCAGAGGTATATGCGTACAGAGATGAACTTTGAGACGATCGTGACACTCACAGACCTCTACCCCAATCTCAAAGCATTCGAACGAGCCGAACTTTCAGCCAACGGGAATGTAAAGACATTTCGTAAACCGCTTAGTGCTTTTGATGTACCATCCAGCCTCACTGGAATCCGCACTCTTTTTACTGCTTTCCATCACTTTAAACCATCCGAAGCAAAACGAATATTGTTAGATGCATGTGCAAAACGATGTGGTATAGCGATCTTCGAGCCGTTTGAAAGAAGTTTTAAAATGGCCTATCTCATGGGCTATTCCTCAATAGTGCGCAGCTTGCTTCTAACACCGAAAATTGGCCGTATGTCTTTCGAACGATTTCTTATCACATACGTGCTGCCGGCGGCACCTCTAATATTTGCCTGGGATGGAATCGTTTCTTCTCTCCGTTCGTATACAGTTCCGGAGCTTCTTGAGTTGGCAACGACTCCCGAATCTGATGACTATACATGGGAGGCAGGACAGGTGCCCACAGCACCAGGTGATTCTATGCCTCTCACTTATCTCATTGGACTACCAAAGTAGTCACTATGCATCGAAGCCGCCAAATAAGCCGCGGCTTACTTGTCTACCTTCTTTTAGATGGAACGCCCATCTACTTGTTGAAGGTTAATGTAAAATGGAGGAGGAAATTCATATTTGAAAGGAAAAAGTTCAGATATGATTGACTTTGAGAAATTGATAGATTACCTTTGACAAGTTAAACTTGAAATATAAACAATGGGCTGACACAAGCACATTTATTAAAATTCATCTAAAGGATAAAGACTGTATGAACTTCAACCGCAGAAAAAATTTTATATTGTTCGCATGTATTCTCACATCAATATTCTCTCCCTGTCTTTTTTCGCAATCCGGCAGCATCTCCGGAAAAATTGTTAACTCTGATGATCAAGCACCTCTCTCAAATGTAAATGTCATTTTGCTCGACAAATCAGTCAAGACATCGACGAACTCTGAAGGAATGTATGAACTTGCTAATATTCCTGCAGGAGTTTACACGCTGCAAGCAAGTTGCGTCGGATTCAAAAAGGTCCGATTATCTGCGACAGTCGCTGATTCAAAAGTAATCCTGGATATTCAGCTTAAGCTCGAACCGATTGGCATGAACGAAGTGGTTATCTCTGGTTATAGGGAAAGCTATACAACAGGTGATAATTATTCAGCCTCTCGTATTAATGCTCCCATGATGACACTGCCGTTGAGCACAGGACAGGTCACGAACAAGCTTCTCGCAGATCAGAATGTTATTAATGTGAACGATGCATTGAAAAACGTAAGTGGAGTAGTGTCAGAGTTCGGCGGACCTCATCCACTGATCGTCAACATACGGGGTTTTAACGCTTCAATTTTCAAAGACGGATTCAGAGTCGGTGGATGCAATAACATGTCCCCTGGTGGTGACGATCTTCCGATCAGTGTCGTCGCCGTGGATCGCATCGAGGTACTCAAAGGTCCGTCGGCAATTCTGTATGGAAGAGGAGAACCCGGCGGGATCGTGAACTTTATTTCGAAGCAGCCTCAGATGGAACCGAGATATAACATTGAAACCATGGCGGGCAGCTTTCAGCAATACCGTATTGGTGGTTCGGCTACCGGGCCTCTGTTGAATGAATCCATTTCCTATCGTTTGGACGGTTCGTACGAAAAGAGTAATAGCTATCGGGATCTCGTGAAGATGAACACATATTTTGTTAAACCATCATTTGCGATCAATGTAACAGAAAAAACAAAAGTGTATGTGGCGGGCGAGATCTCACGTTCAGAATTCACGCCGGATCGCGGTGTTTTGATGCTTCCCTCTATGGATTCGAATGGTAAACTAACAGCATCTCTTGCTCCAATCTCCAGCCGCTCTTATAATTTTGGCGAGGAAAACGATAAGACAAATCAGAAACAGCAACGCGCTAACGTCGAAGTTGAACACTCGATTACTCCGGATTGGACTGTGCGAGTTGCGGCGAACTACGAACACGCTGACCAACAGTCCACATATGTATGGGATTGGTATTATACATACAACGGTGCAATTCCTCCAGGATTTCCACCTGTCGACCAGAATGGAAATCCAACTTTCCCACCGAACTGGACAGTCCGACCGATCAATACGATAGATTCCAAACGCTCTGATGTGGGAGGGAGAATTGAAAATTATCTTCGCGTGAGTCATTCATTATTTGGAACAGATGTCGTTCATGGAATTCTCGCTGTCGTAGACTTTCTCGAAATCGATACAAAATACTATTTGGACTATAATCCTTTTGGAATTCTCGATCCGTTCACTGGCAATAGAATACAAATGACAGTCCCGATCTATCCGCATGAAGAAATGCTTGCGAATTCCAAAGATTATGGTATCGCCGTACAGGATTTAATTACCATCGACAAACGCTGGCATGTTTTACTCGGCGGCAGGTTGGAAAGGAATACGGTCGATGCCACTCAATTAGCCGCATTCAATCCAATTGCCAATACTACTTATAATAAATCATCGGGTTTTGCACCGCGTCTCGGAGTCCTGTATCAATTACAGGATAACATATCACTTTTCGCAAGTTACATGGGAAGTTATCAATCGCCGGGCGCTGACTATGGTTTGTGGGATATCCCGGCAGACCTAAAACCGGAACGCGCGTATCAGACTGAGGCGGGAGCAAAGTTTGAAATGTTCGACAAACGTATCCTTCTAACCACTTCGGTCTTTATGATTGACAAATATGACGTCATTTCTTCGGAGAGAAATCCAGCAGGAGTTTCTCCATATCTGCTGTACTTTAATATCGGGAAAGAAGATGCACAAGGATTGGATGTTGATATCGTCGGTGAAGTGACGACGAACCTGCGGATATCTGCTGCATTCAATACGCAGACGATGAAATTTACAAGTCCTAAAAAAATGATTGTTGATGGTAAAATGCGTTACGGTACTCCGACATACAGCGGTAATGTATGGGCTGTTTATGAATTTACCGAGGGTTTGTTCCATGGTCTTGGAATAGGAGGAGGTGCTTCAACAAGAAGTTCTGTTTTTGTAAACGATGCCAACGAAGCAGAGGTTCCGGCATACACAACGGTCGATGCAATCGCTTATTATCAATATGCGAATCTTCGCTTTCAATTGAATCTATATAATATTACAAATGAACTGGCTTATACTGTCTCCAATATTGGAGGGTTCGGCGATCCGACATATCCGTTCCTTGTGATGCCAATAGCGCCGTTTCGGATGAACTTTACTGTACGGTATGAATATTGACAACCGAAGATTCCAAGACTGAATCGAATACTGTAACAATAGAAGAGTATCCACAAAGACGATTTAAGTTCTTCGTTCTTTTCTTTCTCTATGTTGCATCGTTCGTCCCAACTTTCTTTTTCCCGATTGTATTCCCGGTTATGCTTCGTCAAAGCGGAGCGCCGTTGGAGCGGATCGGACTGTTTGGAATTTTCACTATTCCAATGGTATTGAAATTTCTCTGGGCTCCGTATGTCGATGCTTATGGGCATAATAAATTCGGACATTACAAAACCTGGCTGATTGCTTCGCAGCTTTTTTGTGCATGCGTTGGATGTATCATCGCTTTCCTGAACTTTTCTGATCAATTCTGGTGGATCATAGGTTTTGGTCTTCTCTACGTGACGTCGGTTTCGACCCAATGGATTGCAACGAATGGTCTCGCAGTGCGGTGTTTGAATGAGTCCGAGCGTCCGAGGGGAAACAGCCTTGCGACGATGGGAATGGCTATCGGCACTATTACGGGTGGGAGTATGGTCATGCTTGTTGGGAGGATCGGGTACACCACCACGATGCTGCTCACGCTCTCTTTGCTCATTGTTTCAAGCATCCTGTTGCTGTTCTTCAAAGAACCACCGACCTCCGTTGTACCGTCCAAAGTCAATATAATGAGCAGCTTTAAAACGTTAAAATCGAAGCCATTGCGCCGCTGGCTTTTACTCATTAACCTTTGTGTCATCGGCGATTCAATGATCAATGCGATGGTGCGTCCGCTGCTTGTAGATAGAGGACTCTCGATCGATTCAATAGGCTTTTTACTCGGAACTATCCGCCCGCTTTTTGGAACTATTGGTGCGGCATTATGTCCGCCGATTTTAAAATTGTTAACGCAGAAATCGAACCTTGTCGTATTCGGTTTGATTAACACTCTCGCAGTTGGATTATTTCTTCTCCCTGCTTTAAACTTGACAACGGTCAATTCACTCTTTATCATATGTGCTATAGTTGGTATAACAAATAGTTTTAAGTGGACGTTAATCTATTCTATCTTTATGGATTTTTCACGCAAAGCATATGCGGCAACTGATTTCGCTGTTCAAGTCTCTATGCTCTCTATCGGAATCTCTTTTTATGAAATTCTAAGCGGAGTGATTGCATCTTCCTTTGGGTATGCATCACTCTTTACTTTAAGTATTGTTTTGGACGTTATTGGCATACTCCTGGTTGGCTTCTTCTTCCAAGGTGCAAATGCGCAGGAAAAGATAAAAACTGAGAGTACCGTTGCAGCTTTTTCAGAGGTATAAGTAATGAACGTTATCGATTTTGTGAAGAAGGAATCGAGCAAGCCGCTAAGGCCGATATTGGTTATGGCGACGATTGCCGGTATTTCGAACGCGATGGTATTAACGATTATCAATGCCGCCTCCAAGAAAATATCGGCTGACGAAGAGAGCACGCGACAATTGATTATGTTCATTGTCGTGATCATTCTCTATGTAATCGCGCAAAAGTACAATATGACGAATGGTATCGCATTCATTGAAGATATCATTCATAATATAAGAACGCGGCTGGCTGACAAAGTACGTCGGGCAGATCTCTTGAAGCTTGAACAAATCGGCGCAGCGGAAATTTACAACCGTCTGACAAAGGAATCAAATGTGATCTCGGACTTTGCCCTTCCGATCGTCTCGACCATACAATCTGCTGTCATGTTGATTGTCGTGCTGTTTTATATTCTGACACTCTCGCCGATTGCATTTTTCATTGTCGTCATTTTTTGTACGATAGCGATTTCCATCTATTTGGTTCGTGCAAAACGCGTCGGTCCTTTGCTTGTTGAAACGAATAAAACAGAGATCGGCTTCTTTAAAGCCCTCACCGATATTCTCGAAGGGATGAAAGAGGTGAAACTGCGTACAAGCAGGAGCAACGCACTGGCAGCTTTCATAAAGAAGATCTCTGAGGAAGTAAAAAATCTCAAGACATTGATTGGTGGTAAATACGCCGAGAATATCATTTTTCCACAAACATCGTTTATGATTCTCTTGGGTGCAATCGTCTTCGTTCTGCCGCGATTCAGCGAGTCATACCGTGATGTGGTATCCGATATCACGGTTGCGATTTTATTCATCATCGGTCCGGTCTATAACCTCGTGGGCTTAATGCCTTTGCTTGATAAAGTTCGGATGGCAATCGGTTATATCTACGATCTGGAAACAGAATTAGACAAGTCAGTGGAGTTGCATGAAGCACAGTTGAACAACGAAGGAGTTGTGCAAAACGGTTTCAAGAACATCCGATTCGAGGATGTTTCGTTCCACTACCATAGCGATGATGGAAAAGGGGCGTTTGAGCTTGGTCCTCTTAATCTTACAATTCGATCTGGCGAAACAATATTCCTGATCGGCGGCAACGGCTGCGGTAAAACAACATTATTGAAGCTGCTGACAATGCTGTACTTCCCGAAGAAAGGAAAAGTGTTCGTTGATAGCAAACAAATCGACAAGGCAAGCATCTTACGTTATCGTGAAATGTTTTCCGCTATTTTCTCTGACTTCCACCTTTTCCATAAATTGTATGGGATGGAAGATATCGATCCAAAAAAGGTCGATGAATTGTTGCACTTTATGGAAATCGACAAGAAGACAGAATATCGGGATGGGGGCTTTACTGACATTGATCTTTCCACAGGTCAACGAAAGCGCCTTGCGATGATCGTTGCACTGCTCGAGAACCGGTCGATCTATGTGTTCGATGAATGGGCGGCGGACCAGGATCCACAATATCGAAAGATTTTCTATGAAGTGATTTTAAAAGATCTGAAGAAAAAAGGAAAAACAGTCATCGCTGTCAGTCATGATGATCGATATTATAAATATGCCGATCGTGTTATTAAGATGGAATATGGAACCATCGTGAGCGACGAGAAGATGAAGAAAAAATAATTATGGTTATCAATCAAGATTTTATGGTGGGCCAAAGAACGCTATGAAAGAAAAATTAGTAAGCGCATACGCTTGGATAAAGAATACCATAAAGAGAGTATGGCATAAACACTGGCTGAAGATCACTATAGCCACACTTATTGCAATTCTTCTGTTTGTCTTTTTTTGGAAGGATATGGTTATCTCCATTTATTCAGGTGAACTGGGATTACGATGGTCAAGGTTCAGTGGTACGAAGCTTGATAAGATATATGACGAAGGAATTCATGTTATCTGGCCTTGGGATAAAATGTATATCTATTCGACACGATTGCAAACCCAAAATGATACGATGAACATCCTCACAGCAGAAGGTCTGACTGTGAGAGTAGAATTTTCCTACCGTTTCTATGCTCTCAAAGACTCGATCCCGACTATACATAAGAAGCTTGGTCCAACCTATGCGGACACATTCGTAAAAAATGAAGTCGAAGCAGCATCGATGGCCATCATCGGAAACTTCACACCTCAACAACTATATCAAATGTCGACTCTCATGATTCAATCAACAATTAAATATTACCTCGGCAAGCAATTGCTTGAGGAAAATGTTGTTATGGATGATTATCTGCTCAGGAAATTATCGTTGCCAGAGCTTGTTTCCAGCGCAATAGAAAGAAAAATGGTCGCACAACAGTTGGTGGAAGAATTCAACTATAAACTCATAACCGAAGAAAAAGAAAAGCGGCGAAAAATTATCGAGGCTGAAGGCATACGGCAATTTGAGGAAACATCAAAAATCCCTATCCTGAAATGGAAAGGATTGGAGGTAACCTCCGAATTTGCAAAGTCGAATAACGCCAAAATCATAATAATGGGTAATGGTAAGAATGATCTGCCGTTACTATTAAATACCGATGAAAAAAAATAAGCGGTTATTAAAGATGACAAAATTCGGAAATATGAAAAGAATGTTCTTCATCTTGGGTTTCTTAGTTCTCATCCCGTTAGCTATAAGCTGCCCGCAGAATAAGGAGTTAAAAAAAATAACATTTCTTCCATCGTGGGTTCCTCAGGCGCAATTCGCGGGTTATTATATGGCAAAGGAAAAAAAAATATATGAAAAATACGGACTTGATGTAACCATCATGGCCGGCGGATATACACATAATGTGATCACATCGTTGAAAAGCGGTGAAATTGATTTTGGAATACTGTTTCTGTATACCGGAGTTATGGAACGTGCTCAAGGAATGAAATTGGTAAACATCGGCCAGATATTTCAGCGAAGCAGTATTATGTTTGTTGCCAAGAAAAAATCGGGCATAAATACCTTAAATGATTTTAATGGAAGAAAGATTGGAGTATGGAGAACTGTCGCTACAGAATTGACGTCCGGATTTTTAAAGAAGCATAATATCCATGCCGAAATCGTGCCATTTAATAATGCAATTAATGTCTTTCTCACAGGCGCCGTTGATGTAACTGTCATGATGCATTATAATGAGTACAAACGCCTGATAAATTCTGGAATAAATCCCGATGAAGTTAATGTATTTCCTTTCTATGATTACGGAATGAATTATCCTGAGGATGGAATATACTGCATGGAAACCACCTTTCAGAGAGATCCTGAGTTATGCAGAAAATTCGTTGATGCATCTATCGAAGGGTGGACGTATGCTCTGGCTAATACAGATGAAACACTTGACGTGATTCAGAAATATAAAGAACGTGCAAATGTATCTGCCGACATATCGCATTCTCGCTGGATGTTAAATGATATGAAAGATATGATTCATTCATCAAACAAAAATGTAAAAGAGGGAAATCTTTTAAAATCAGATTTTGATAACCTTACGAATTTTCTTAATGAGAATAAATCTATAACGACTAAACCGCTTTACGATGATTTCTATAAAAGATAACAGCTGATATGTCAAAAATAACTTTAAAAATATCTAAGCCGATACTGTATTCTATCATTATACTATTGGTTACGGTTGCAATTGTCTTTGCGGTTATTGAGTCCAGTCGCATTACCAATGAATACTGGTGGAAGAAACATACTCGAGAACTGGCAGAGGAAAGACTAAACGGAGAAGTTGAAAGAATACAGAATATTATTCTTTCAATCGAACAAATACCGCAGAATTTGGCGTATGTGCTAGAATTTTCAAAAATCCGAAAAGAACAAATAAGATTTTTACTCAATGCTGTTGTAGAAAACAATGATGAAGTATTTGGAACGTGTATTGCCTTTGAACCGAATTCGTATGAAAAAGATTCAACTTTTTATGCCCCGTATTTATATAGGAAGAATGGCAATTTAGTATATACGGATCCAACGGATTCATCAGACTACTATTTTAGTAGTGACTGGTATCTCATTCCAAGGACTTTAAATCAACCTGTTTGGATTGAACCTTACTTTGATGCAGGTTCAAGCGGAGGAAACATTGTAATGGCCACTTATTCAGTTCCTTTCTATTCCTTTGACGGGAAAAAAGAGACGATTCATGGAATAATAGCCGTTGATATATCAATAGACTGGTTGGCGAAATTAGTTTCCTCAATAAAGTTATTTGATGAGGGTTACGGCATTTTGGTATCAGCAAACGGCACAGTTCTAAGCGCTCCCAATCCGGAATGGATCTACAATGAATCCCTATTTAGCCTTGCTGATGAAAATAACGTGCCTCTTTTAAGAGATATAGGAAGAGATTTGCAGCAAGGGAAATCAGGCTTCATCAATGTAGGCAAGTTCGGCACAAGAAGAGATTGGTGGATTTATTATAGGCCTATCCCGGCAAATAAGTGGGGTATTCTGCTTGTGGTACCTGAAGGGTAAAAAAAATATTCTAAAAAATCCTTTTTCATATAATATTTAGTATATTTTAATATTAAAATAAGCATAAAAGGAGGGCAAATTATACTGAGGGTTTCGGCAGACATCAAGAAGAATTGGCTCTTGATTTATGCGCCCATCCCGACAAGTCAGTGGGTCTTCAGTCTTCAGACGACCCTCTGAACAGATGGTCAGATGAGGTTATGAGATACAAATTCAATTCCGCAGTTTTAAGCGGACAACTTTACCAATAATAACTCTGGAGGTATCTATGAAAGATATTTCGAATGAAGTTATAAAAGAAACAAAAGAGCAGCCAGCGGTTGGCATTAGCAACAGCATGCTTGCAAATTCTGTTGTAAACAAGTACACTTTGTGGTCAGCGGGTGCCGGATTGATTCCCGTTCCAGCCTTGGACATGGCAGCAGTTGCCGGTTTTCAAGTGAAGATGTTGAGCGACCTTTCAGATGTCTATAAAGTACAGTTTTCAGAAAATGCTGCAAGAGCGATTATTGCCGCATTAACAGGAAGCCTCTCTGCAGGGTACTTGGCGCAGCGCTATGGTGCAAGTTTCATCAAATCTATCCCCTTCTTAGGATTCCTTAGTGCGCTCGCAATGCCTATATACTCGGGCGCAATTACATGGGCGATCGGAAAAGTTTTTGTCAAACACTTTGAGTCCGGTGGTACATTCTTGACGTTTGATGTCGAGAAGATGAAAGTGTATTTTTCCGATATGTATAAACAGGGAAAGGCAGCAGTCAAATCCCTGAGAGCTGAACCTGCGAAAGCATAAAAATGCCTATCTATTTTTGGGTTGGTATAGCAGTTTTGGTTGGAATCTTGGGACGAAAGACCTTCTTTGGCTTTTGGGGTAATTTCGTTCTCTCTATGCTTCTTAGCCCGCTGGTTCCGCTCGTAATTATTGTCGTGATTTCGATAGATCGGAAATTCCAAAGGCGTGTAAGCTCAGCAGCCTGACTGCATCGCACAATTTCAATTGCTCATTATTCGTATAGCATACCCCACGTGTAAGCTGGGGTATGCTATATTTATCCGGGAAGGATTTTTCATGAAGAAGTGCTGGACACTTGCCATTGTTGGTTCACTGCTCTTTACTACGTCTGCTATGTTACTTTCACAGTCACCTACTCCACCACCGCCTGATCATTGGTGGAACAAGAGTCCCTTTGCAGCCCCCGATAGTTTGAATCGGCTTCTCTTCCACGCAGAAGGAAATTTATCCGTCAATAACATGACCGGCAATTATGAAATGCACCAGATTCAGACCGGCACCGAGATTGATTTGCGAAAAGGATTCATGACAGGATCTCTAGCCGGCAGTTATTTCGACAATAGTACAACCGGCGACCAACAGAAAATGACACATTTTCAGTTTCGCGCGGATGTTCGATATGATTTTCTTCCATATCTTTTAGCCGAGACGGGAGTGTTGTGGGAAAAGTACGAATTGCACATGTTGAAGGATCAGTACCTCCCATTTCTGGGGATTGGAACAAGTTGGACGATTTCTCCAATGCATCAATTGAATCTCTTTGTTGCCGGTGGAAGAGTTTTCCCAACATATACAGCTCCAGTTGAGTACTTCGGAATGAAAGAAGGCCCTTACTATGGAATGTACATTTCTCAGTACTACCATTTCACCTATTCCCAGGATCTGAGTTTTGAGGAAACATTCGTTCATCTCAGGAATTTGGACGAAACGAAACGCTACACAACGACTATTTCGTTAAATCTTTACTTTGCCTTATCTCAGCATCTGAATATTATGGTAGGATATTCACGCTCTCTCAGCACTGAAGCGGGCTTTGCAGGCCATAGTGAAGTTGACGCAGGACAATCAGTTGGCATCAATCTATTGTTCTAGTGCAGGATAAATCTTTACGAATATTTTTTATCTTCAGACACAACGGACCGCTCTTTGTAGGAAATATCATCCTGCTTATTTATATCGGCGTAAGTCAAGAGGTGGATCTTTTTTTTTTATCATGTATGCTATTGAATTATTAGCCTCTCTCAAATTCACAGCTACCCGCTCTTAATTTCCCCTTACAAAATAAAAGTCGCAACGTGATTTTTCACCCCTTAAATCTACGTTTTAATATCTCTTATTATGACCTTATTTGTGCTATAAAAAATATCGGGCTGCGAAAAGGATTAATTATTTTTTCATCATTTCGGGTGATTGCTGTTAAACAATATAGTATTTACATTTTAACACAAATGCATCGATATGTGAATCTCTTTTTTCGCATACGATATAGATATCCGATTAATCGGTTCGTTCTCGAATAATACGGAATTTGTCAAACAATTAAATTCTGAATTGCGGACGAGGAAAAAGGCCTAGGAAGAGCGATACACAAGCACCTATTCCACATATATAAAAATAACAGCATCTGAAAAATTATTGAACAACAAATTATCACAGAGTTATTTATGGTTGCTTATAAAATACCGAATGCCGGTAAAATAATTACAGCAATAAATATAGTTTTAGTATTTATAGCCCTTATCTTTTGTATGAATTTTCAGGCATGTTCAAAGGATACTGTCGATGCAGCCGATAATTCAATAACTGATCCAAATGCAACTGATTATTCAAAATCTGAATATTGGTTGTCTTTACCTGCTACCGTAAACAAATCAGTAGATGTATTTTATCTTTATCCAACTGCCTGGCAAAAGGGTGCAGGTGATTCAAATATTTGTGAAATCAACAATCCTTCTATGTTAAAAGGATCGGACTTAGCATTTAAAAGGCAAGCCACCGCGTTTGATACGATAGCGAATATTTATGCTCCATACTATAGACAAGTTGATATTGCATATCGCATGTCCTTATCCTTGGAAGACGGAGAAAAAGTAGTGGCAGGAATACCAACAAAAGATGCAATCGCGGCATTCGACTATTATGTCAAGCACTACAATAGTGGTCGTCCGTATATTTTAGCAGGCCATTCACAAGGGGCAAATGTATTGAATTATCTTTTGTCAATATATATGAAAGAAAATCCGCAGGTGTACGCCAGAATGATTGCTGCCTACGTTATCGGTTATTCGGTCACTAACGCGTACCTTGCTAATAATCCACACTTAAAATTTGCTCAGGGTCCTGACGATACGGGAGTGATAATATCTTATAACACTGAATCTCCAGACGTTGTTCCGGGAACCAATGTTGTCTTAACGCCTGGTGGTATTGCTATCAATCCAATTACCTGGACAAGAGATGAAACTCCGGCAACTGCAGATAAAAATTTTGGGTCAATAATATTAAATAGTGATGGTACTGTGGCTGCAGGAATACCCACACCTGTAATGAACTTTGCTGATGCCCGTGTTGATAAAGCGAAAGGTGTTGTGATTTGCACTACTGTTGATGTAAATAAGTGGTCTCCGGGAAATTCAATTTTCGTTAGAGGAGTTTTCCATAGCTTTGATTATCCGTTTTATTATTACAATATTCGTGCAAATGCAGCCAACAGAGTTGCAAAATATTTTGGGAGATGATTGTAGATATTGTAAATCAAACACAAGAAGAATAATCACACAGCTCGCACATTACTCCAATAGGTTCTGTATTATCATGTAATTTTTAATAAAGTTATTCACTTAATATTAATCCATAGAGCCAGTAGAAATAATTCGCATTAATACTTTCCCCAGAGAACAAATCATTCCATTCGATCGTTTCGAAAAATCTTAATCTATCAGGATAATCGAACTCTTTGATGAGCGTTAAAGTTTTTTTTAGATGGTGGCAATTGAGATTCGTAGCGAGGGCAGGTTATTTCGTAAGATTAATCTATATCGCGATGTATTCTTTTTGTCTATTAGGAATATTCTATACTTCATTTCCGAATCAACTTGTCTGCGTTATAAAAATTTATGGCTTGAGAATTACTTAGGAAGAAAAATTTGTATTTTTATAACGAGTTTAGAACTTGTGTTCCAGGCTTGCAAAAAGTGTTAGCAATTAGGAAAGGAAAATTCTAAAACCCTTGTGCCCCCAACCAAGCATACACACCATTGAATGAAGAAAATAGCCTATTATACAAGATTGTTGAGCTGTAAAAAGGGGTTGATATGTATAAAATATCGTTTCTTTTTGGCTCGACTATTCTGTTACTGCTTTGCAGCTCTCCTGAAGGGCTGTTTTCACAAAATGAGCCAGAAGAATCAGACACCGTCACTATTTACCATGAGTATTATTCCGCCGCTTTCAGTAATTCGAAGTAATTTCCTGTAGTTGTTACGTATTGATTCACAAAGTCGATGCTTGATTGTGAACGAAAGTATAAGCGTTCCAAGAGATTCAAACCGGATCAATTGCTTCCTAAATTCACGAGTCTAGATAAAGAATACAAGAATTCTGAAATTGATCGAGGACATCAGATGGCTGTATATGATCGCGGGTACGATTCAATTGAGATGATCGAGAGCATTTACTATTCAAACATGACATCACAATTATCGGCTTTGAGTCGAGGCAGTTGGGAGAGACTTGAAGAATACACTCGGAAACTGGTAAAAATAATACGATAGCGCTCTTGTGTGGTGTGGTTCAGTCCATCTTGTCAATAGGAATATCGGAAGAGTATCTATCCCATATTATTGCAGGAAAATTATCTACGTCAAGAATACTGATATCATTAAAGCATATTCGTTTCAGAATTATACAGCTCTCAAAAGGAAATTACATTCCTTTGAAATATCGATAGATTCTGTTCTTAATCTGACTTGTCTTGTTTTTATTAAACATTAGCCATTGCCGGAGTATTTACGCAAGATACATTAAAAAATGCATAATGATTAATCCACAGAATTTGTGAATCCTTTTTTCTGCACCCTAAAACATAATGCAGAAATATAGACCCAAGGCCACTAATAATTACCGGTAAATTGCTAAATGAACAGAAATCATTTATCTTACACGCGATGAATATTTTTGCATCGATTTAACTTGTGAGCGCCCTTGATTTTCCTCTTAAATATAATCACTGATTATCATACAAAACAAAGTCGATTAACAACAGAAGAGGAAAAACGGCTTCTCGAGAGAGTGCGTAGAGGTGATACAGCGGCGTTCGAAAAAATTTATCGGCTCTATGTAAAAGAACTCTGTTCATTTGCAGCATATTATGTAAAATCCTTTGATGCAGCTGAAGACATTGTTCAGAATTTATTCCTTCTTCTCTGGGAACGCAGGGAAACTATTCGGATCGAAGGATTCCTTAAAACATATCTTTTTACTTCAGTACGAAATCTTTCGCTAAATTTCTTGAAACATCAAACGATAGATCGGAACAGTTCAGACGCATATTCAAAGCTGTTTTCACTACCCTCAGCTACGCCGCACGAAATTGCTGAACATCAAGAATTGGATGTTTTGATAACGCAAGCATTGGAAAAAATACCTGAACGCTGTAGAATTGTTTTTATCTTAAGTCGATATTTCAATATGAAATATACAGAAATAGCAGAAATACTGGAAATATCTATGAAAACTGTCGATGCACAGATGGTTAAGGCAATAAAAATTCTTCGATCTGACCTCCGCTTCGAATAAATCTCAAATTATAAGTCCTTCCCTATAGGGAACTTTTCCAACTCAGTTGTCTTAATATCAATGAATCGATAATTCTACAATAATATGAATGGAAATCCTATGAGTAAGAATCCACAAGCCCTTCGCCTTTTAATCAGATACATTGTTAGTGAGGCAACCGATAAAGAAAAACAAAAAATAGAACAATGGTTGAAGAAAGATATCACTCATCAACAGCTCTTGCGATCATTGGAACAATTGCTTCATGAATCACAACTCGATTTAGCGCAATGGAATGAAGATGAACTTTGGAATAAATTCGCATCCAAAGCGGGCATAGCACTTTCTCAAGCTGAATCACCTGATGAAATAAAATTAATACCAGACACGAACATTTCCCGATGGCTGATTCTTTCGGTGATGCACTGGTGTTTTGGTATCAATAGATCATCATCTCAGTATGTCTTTAGACTTGCTGTAATTGCAATATTGATTCTGGGGGGTGCAATTGGGACAGCTGTTTATTTCAAGCAGCTTCAGCAGAAAAGAGAATTGGCGTATCAATCCACATACCAGGAATATAGTACGCAAAAGGGAGAGAGATCCAAGCTTTTACTAAGTGACGGCACAAGCATCCATTTAAATTCTGCGACCAAGGTTCGGTTTCCTATTGTGTTCGCAAAGGAGAAACGTGAAGTCTTCTTAGATGGAGAGGGTTTTTTTGAAGTCGCCCGCAATGAATCTTCTCCGTTCACCGTACAAACTGCAAATGCAAATATACGTGTATTAGGGACTATTTTTAATGTCACATCATATTCAGAAGATAACAAGACACAGGTGGTTGTTTCCGAAGGACAAGTGGCATTTGCAGGAATCCAACAACAAGATGTGGTATTGTTAAATCGCAATCAGATGAGTCGGATCATTAAAGGCGGGCATCCGACAACAGCGGAGGTAATTAGGACGGATAAATATTTAGCGTGGCTGAAAAACCAAATGGTATTTGAAAATGCAACCTTGGCGGAAGTCATTAAGCAGCTTTCCCGCAAGTACGATGTTGTATTTGAAGTTCATGATCCAGAATTGTTGAGTCGGCATATCGTTGCCACGTATGGCAATGAATCTCTATCTCAAATTATACGATCGCTTTCTTTTTCTCTCCGTTTTCAATATGAACAGCGAGGAAAAGTTGTGTCGTTATATCGTCATCGAGATTCTAAGGCGCTCTAATATTATTAGCACATGACAGGATACAACATTGTTCTGTTGTCGTATAAAACTCAATATTGGACCTGTTTACCTAAGGAGAATGTGATATGAATTATCGCTATGCGTTGTTGTTGATATCATTATTCATTGTTGGGCTCTCCAGCAGACAACTGAATGCTCAAGATGCTCAAGAGGAAACTCCAGAGCAAGTTCAAGCAAGTACATCAAAAATGGTGGAAAAGCCACTTCAGTTAAACTCACACATCATATTAGGTCCTATCACAATCAAGTTGGTCAATGAACCGTTGATTAGCGCTATAAAAAAAGTTGCTCAAATTGTGCAACTTAGACCCGTGTTAGATTATGACATAATTAAATCAGATAAAAAAATCAATCTGACACTTAATGTAACAACCTTGCCAGAAGCACTTGATCAAATCCTTCAGGGCATAGATGTCCAGTATTCAATTACAGAAAGCGGCCTCCTTGTTTTTCGCCAGGATGAAAAACCACAACCGCAACCTGGTACAGTACGAGGTGTTGTTACTGATGCAACGAATAATGAGACACTGATTGGTGTTAATGTTACTATTCAGGGGACATCCTTAGGTACGGCAACTGATATTGAAGGTGCATTTAGAATTGTTGGAATACCAGCACGTACTTTTATGTTGAAGGTCTCGTGCATAGGATACGAAACACAAAAGAAAGAAGTTGACTTTTCCAAAACGAAGGATATAACAATAAACATCCAATTGAAACCAGCTGTTATACAAGGTGAAGAAGTTGTTGTTACCGCTCAGATGCGCGGCCAACTCGCTGCAATCAACCAGCAAGTTACATCTAATACCATCGTGAACGTTGTATCGGAAGAAAAGATTAAGGAATTGCCGGACGCAAATGCTGCAGAAGCAATAGGGCGCTTGCCGGGCGTTTCCATTATTCGCAGTGGCGGTGAAGCTACGAATGTGGTGATGCGTGGATTAAGCTCCAAATTCAGCAACATTACGTTGGATGGAGTGAAGATTCCTCCGACCGATCCTAATTCTCGCGATGTAGATCTTAGCACGATGTCGCAGGGATCGTTATCGGGTATTGAATTATTTAAAACGTTGACTCCAGATCAAGACGCGGATGCTATTGCGGGCACTATCAACTTGGTAACAAGGAAAGCCCCATCAGAGAGAGAAATTCGTCTCGATCTCAAAGGAGACTATAATAATCTCATGAAATCGGCGAATCAGTATGATATCGCTCTTCGGTATGCTGAAAGATATTTTGACGATTTTCTTGGTGTTCAAATACAAGGTAATACAGAAAAGAAAATACGAAGTAAGGAAGACGTCTCATACGGATATACGTACAGTTTCAACGGCGATACAACTACAGCCCTCAATCCGAATGGAACAAACGACTGGAATAGAACTACATTTGTGGTCGATTTTACAGATGAAATCCGCAAAAGAAATGGCGGACAAGTAATTTTTGATGTCAATACACCGGATAGTGGTTCGGTCAAATTAACGGGCGCGTACAACGAGACTAATAGAAATTTTATGCTGCATAATCGAACGTACCCATCGGGTGGAAACAATGCCTGGCAATATAATTATGAGTATACAGAACAAACGATTAGTACGATCAATACATCAGTGCAAGGAAAAAATAATCTTCTTGGATTAACAGTTGATTGGAATGCTTCTTACGCTCGATCGAAAACCGAGACACCTTTTGATTGTCGCCTCTCATTTACAGAACCGGGAGGAAGCGGAGGATTTACCGATGCGACCAAAAATCCTCCGGAGACAGCTACGATCCCTCTTGCAGATAATAATTTTGCAATTGCTACACTTGATAGCACACAATTCTTGAGTCTCAACACCAACGATGCTGAAAAGACATTCTTACTCAATGTGTCGAAGAAATTTTCATTTGGAGATTTTTTTTCCAATGACACTAAAATAGGAGGTAAATACAAAGGTAAAACACGTTCGATGACGAATGGAAATCTTTCATGGAATAACTATAAGAAATATGTTTTGAGTACGGTAAGCGGGCCGATCAGTGTTGATGGAACGCGCTTTGAAGGTACACAAAATAGTGCGGTGTCATTGCTTCGATTTCTTGATCAACCGATACAAACCCGTAACCTTTTAGGTGTGTATAGTATGAATCCTTTGATGAATCAAGATGCTTTGAAGCAGTGGTGGGACCTTAACAAAAATGGTATTAATCCTGGGGCTGCTCAAGATTATGGGCCCAATGGTATGGTATTATTAAACGATTATAGTATTGAGGAACAAATATTAAGTGCGTTTCTTATGAATACACTTGATGTTGGACAATTTGCCACACTCGTTTTTGGTGTTCGAGTTGAATCAGAATCAAATGATTATCATGGGAAATATTCGGATGCATCTGTAGGCGGTACTGGCGCAGTTCAACTTCTCACATCTCCGGTCATAGACACAACGGCAAAATACTCTGAAACTATATGGCTGCCGAGCGTACAAGTAGCGTTAAAGCCAACAGAATTTCTCCGACTTCGTTTCGCCGCATATAGAGCATTAGCACGTCCGGATTATAATTTACGGTTGCCGCAATTTTCCTATAACACATCTACGACAGCCCTTGTCGTTGGCAATCCTAACTTAAAGGATACAAAGGCGTGGAATTATGAAGCAAATGCACAGATATATAGCAATACGATTGGGTTGATATCGATTTCTGGATTTTATAAAGTATTGGACGATCTCTATCATCAAATGAGAAATGTGAATATAAGTTGGGCTGATTCAAGTGCATTGATCGGAATAGCACATACTCCCAACACTGGCTATCATCGACTAGATGAATTGATGGCATATATTAATATGTCGTCGTGGAATAATAATCCGCTTATCTTTCGTCAATTGCATACAAACACTAGTTATACTGCCAATTTAGCCTACAATTCTCCTGATCGCTCCTATGCATGGGGTTTCGAATTGGAACATCAAATGAATTTCGGTTTTATTCCCGTTGCCTGGCTTAAAAGTATCACATTATCATACAATATTTCGATAACACGTTCTGAAACAAATATTATTATTAATCAAGTCGTGCAAGACTCGGTATGGCATCCGGCTGCGAGAAGAACCCCGGCGTACTTTACTGTCTTAGATGATCATAACTATTTGTTAGTGACAAGACGATCAGAGAACCAACCGGAGGTTTATGGTAATGCAGCTCTTGGTTATGATGTATCTGGATTCTCTGCCAGGTTGTCGGTTTTCTATCAAGATAAATATACAAGACAGTACTCGGGTGACGGATCACAAGATAATATTGTCGAAAGCTTTACAAAATGGGATCTTGCATTTAAGCAAGTCATCTCCCCTGTCCTTTCTGTTTTTCTAAATATAAATAATTTGTCAAACAGCAAAGAGACACGGTCGCAGGTAGATACTTTCATGGATTGGAGTTTGCCCAATAGAGCAGAATTATATGGTACAACAGTTGATTTTGGAGTACGCGTGTCACTGTAATGATATAAGTAAATGTAATCTAACTAACTAATTACTTAACATTCTGTAAGGAGTGCGTCATGAACAAAGGACGGTACGTTTTTTGGCTTCTGATGGTTTTATTGCTTCCCTTGAAAACCTTTAGTCAAGTGGAGGACACATGTTTTATTCCCAATTTATTGGGTACAGGTCTTTTTCTTAATCAACTCATAATTCAGGATACGGCGGGCACAGGATGGCAGGGTGCGCATGGAACAGAGGCCTGGCAAAATCATACACGCGTTTATGTATTAGAGAAGAATGGAATATACCCGTGTAACAGCTCATTCACACTTCCCGGAGGAAATAAGTTGTCTATTCGTGGGGAATCAGGAAATTACGCCATCCCATCGAGAGGAAATTTGGCAATTGATTGGTTACCAATCATTAGATTTGAACCCTCAGGAACTACGAGCAACCCCCAAGGTCAATTTGTGCAGTGCACTGGTGCGAACGATACGGTGATGTTGAAAAATATTGCCATGTGCGGGTATGACGAAGATTTAGTAGGAGGCCTTGATAGGATACAAGGTGCTTTATTAGTCATCGCAGCAAGCGGCGGCGGCAGTATCTATGTTGATAGTTGTATTATGAAATCCATTAACGGTCAAATTATTCAAACGGCAGGAAGAGCAAATACTATTCAAGTAACGAATTCAATATTTGCAGATTTGGGATTTTTAGGTACATCCAATTTTGGAGCAGGCAAGGGGATAGATTTAAGGAATTCGGAGGTTGATGCAGTGATAATGGAAAATAATACTATTGTAAATTATCAAGATCGTATTATTAGACATTATCTTTCCCTAAAACCGATACATAGCATAAAGTTTAATCATAATACTGTCATCAATGGTATGAGCTATGATGCTATGCTTTCCTTTGGTGATATAGATTCTCTTGGTGAAGGTCCGTTTGAAATCAAAAATAATTTGTTTGTCGATAATTTTGCCATGGGAGCCGATACCGATTACATACGCCAAGGTGAATTAAATGACAGTCCCGATCTTGATCCAATAAATGGAAAATCGCAGATGAGCTGGGTTGTTGCAAAACCCAATCCGACTGCTCATATTACACCATGGAATATCTCAAATAATTATTATTGTATTTCGGATTCAGGCGTTGCAATACGTAATACAGTTACCCCGCTCCATACACCATATCCAATTGTGGAACCAGAGCCGATTCTCACATCAGATATGAAGAGACAGTTGATTGCGAATGGTGGCGATGCGGTAAAAGCATTTACAAAAATAGCTATTCAACCCATAAATGTTCCAAAGCTGATGACTAAATTGATACGATGGTATTGGTCGCCAGAAGGAGATGGGGTGGGCGGCAACACAGTGGATAATGTTGGAGCTGGCGCCGGGAAAAAGAAGACCGGTTCGAGCGGTACACCTGCAACTCATTTTATAAAGGCCGCACCTGGAGTGTGGGTGTATGATTATGATCGTAAAAGGACAGATTGGTATCTTGATAGTCTCGATTGTTCATTCTCTTCTTCGGTAAATTTATCCTTTGCCGCTAGTGATGGAAAAGTTGTTGGCGCTTCGCGGTGGTCGTGGACAGGATATTTACCCGGAATTGTGGTTTTCTCTGGATTGCCGAAGACACTTGATTTTGGCACGGTGGCAAAGAATGCAAATAAGGCAGATACAATTATTGTTTCGAGTGATGGAAGTTCACCTCTCGTTATTGATTCAGTAAAGTCTTCTGCTGCAGAATTTGCAGTAACACCAGAAAACGCGACAATTGCAGTTGGAAGTACTCAAATATTTGTGGTGACGTATCATCCGACAACACCAGGTGCAAAGACCGCATCGATCGTTTTCTATCATAATGCTCCTTCAATGATGGACACGATTTCTGTTAGCGGCGATGTTGCATTAGAAGCAAACTTCAGTGCAACGCCGACCTCTCTCGCATTCGGCATAGTTAATATCGGAACGGCCAAAGAAGACAGCTTGACTGTGACGAACCATGGTACGGTCGACCTGACGGTAACATCCATCGTCTCTTCGGATCCTGCCTTTACGGTTAATCCGACAACGGCAACAGTAAGTGTGGAAGGGACACAGAAATTTTATGTTACATTCATGCCGACAACAGTTGGTGTCGTTTCTGCGAAGATTGCATTCAATCATAACGCTCTGACGCAGGACACAATCCTTGTCGGTGGCGAAGGTCAACCAGGCACAGGCGTAGCTGGATTGCAATCAGGTATCCCCAAAGTATATCAACTACACAATAACTATCCCAATCCCTTTAATCCTTCGACGACCATTCTTTATGACTTGCCGCAACAAAGCATTGTCACGATCATAATCTATTCGATTCTTGGTCAGCAAGTTGCCACATTGGTCGATGGTGTTGTTCCCGCAGGTTATCATCAGGTAACCTGGGGAGGTGAGCAGGATGGTGGCACGGCGATGGCCGGAGGAGTCTACTTCTTCCGTATGTCGGCACAGCCACTCGACAAAGGAACCGGTCTTGTGCAGACAAAGAAAATGCTATTGCTTAAATAAGGACATTTATATAGAATAAAAGTAGAATGTGAAGCATCCAGTCGCAGCATAGTGCGTGCTGGATGCTTCTTTCGTACTAATAAATTCGAACGAAAAAGCAGAGGGAATTACAATGAATCGGTATGATCTTTCAGGCAAGGCAGCTATTGTTACCGGTGCAAGCACCGGACTTGGCAAAGGCATGTCACTTGGATTGGCTGAGGCGGGTGCGGATTTAGTTTTGGTGGATTATGTTGACAGTACTGAAACCGCCGAGGAAGTCAAAGTGATGAACCGAAAAGCAATAACCATTGTCGCTGATCTTATGACCGTCGATCCGATTCAATCCATTGTGAATGAGACAATCCGTACGTTTGGAAAAGTTGATGTGCTCGTGAATAATGCAGGCATTATACGACGAACACCGGCAATAGATTTTTCTGAGAAGGATTGGGACGATGTAATGGCGATTAACTCGAAGACCGTATTCTTCTTTTGTCAAGCGGTGGCCAGAGACATGATGAAACGAAAGTCCGGGAAAATTATTAATGTTGCTTCGTTGCTGGCCTTTCAAGGTGGAATCCTCGTGCCTTCGTATGCTGCAAGCAAAGGAGCTGTTACTCAAATCACAAAAGCGCTTGCGAATGAATGGGCACAGCATGGCATTAATGTAAATGCTATTGCGCCGGGGTATATGGCAACAAATAATACAAAAGCACTTCGAGAAGATTCCGTTCGTTCAAAAGCAATTTTAGATCGTATTCCAGCAGGTCGATGGGGCATACCGGATGATTTGAAGGGTCCGGTGGTTTTCCTCGCTTCGCAAGCTTCTGATTATATGAATGGCCACGTGCTGGTCGTCGACGGCGGTTGGATGGCAAGGTAAATGTATAAAGAGTGATAATGGTCTATGGATAAACTACTAGAACAAATTGGTTCGCTGGGAATTCTTCCTGTTGCGATCGTGGATGATGAAAAAAAAGCGGTCATACTTGCTCGAACGCTTAGCGAGTGCGGATTGCCGGCAATTGAAGTGACATTCCGGACACAAGCAGCTGCAAGCGTGATAGAGCAGATTGCGAAAGACTCGCAACAAATGCTCGTAGGAGCCGGAACTGTTCTTACAATAGATCAAGCACGAACGGCAATTGACGCTGGAGCACGTTTTATTGTATCACCGGGTTTTAATCCAAAAGTTATAGAATTCTGTCTCTCCAATTCAATTCCAATCATCCCTGGTATTGCAACGCCGACAGAAATCCAGTATGCGATTGAATACAATCTTGAAGTTGTGAAATTCTTTCCGGCAGAAGCGAGCGGTGGCACGGAATATCTGAAGGCGATTGCAGCACCATTCAAAGAAATGCAATTTATTCCCACTGGCGGCATCGAAGAGTCGACTTTACTCTCGTATCTTCGACTCCCGCAGGTTCTTGCTTGCGGCGGTAGTTGGATGATACCATCGGCATACATTAATTCTGGCAGCTTTGATGAGATCATGAAACTCACACGCAAAGCAATCGCCACAATGTTAGGATTTGAACTCAGGCATATTGGAATAAATATGCCCAATATCAATGAAGCAAAGCAAATTGCCACAACAATAGAAAAATATTTCGGTTTTGGAGTAAACGAAACGAATGGTTCATTCTTTGTCGGAACTCAATTTGAAGTCCTCAAGCAGCAGTATCTCGGTGCGAAAGGTCACATTGCTATTGCCACTCATTTCGTTAAACGTGCAGTTGCTCATCTAGCTCTGAAGGGAATAAACATTAAACCTGAAACGAAAAATGTGCAAGACGGAAAACTATCTACTGTATACCTTGATCTTGAAATAGGCGGTTTCGCAATCCATCTCGTTCAAGTGTAATGAAAGCTGTGAACGGGGGAGCCGTAGAACAATGAACGATGAAATTAATTTGAGATAAAGTCGATAGGAGCGTAACTATGGAGGTGCGATACACAACGGATCCGAAAGGATTCAAAGAGATGACAACCGACGAATTACGAAAATCATATTTCATTGAAACTCTGTTTGTTTCTGATGAAGTGCCGATGATCTATTCGGATATTGATCGTTCTATAACAGGTTCTGCCGTACCTGTGAAAAAAACTCTAACGCTCCTCTCGGCCAAAAAGGAAATGGCTGCTGATTTTTTTGCAGAGAGGCGTGAAGTCGGTGTCGTCAATATTGGAGATGAGGGAATTATTGAAGTTGATGGCAAAGCATTTACACTTCACTCGAAAGATGCGCTGTATATCGGTCGGGGAGCAAAGCGTGTTGAGTTCAAAAGCACCAATGCTGCCCAGCCTGCAAAGTATTACTTTGTAAGCTATCCTGCACATAAAGAATATGCTACGACATATATTCATTTTGCCGATGCAGCTCAATCTAAACTCGGAAGTCAGCGTGATGCAAATAAACGCACGATCCACAAGCTCATCCATCCTGGAAGCGTGCAAAGCTGTCAGTTAGTCATGGGATTGACTGAATTAGAAGAAGGAAACGTCTGGAACACCATGCCGTCGCATACTCATCAAAGGCGTTCGGAAGTATATATGTATTTCAATGTAGCACCTGATGCGCTTGTGGTTCACCTTATGGGACAGCCGAATGAAACGCGGCATCTCATCATGCACAACGAGCAGGCAGTATTGAATCCAAGCTGGTCCATTCATACAGGCGTTGGTACACGTAATTACAGTTTCATTTGGGCAATGGGTGGTGAAAATCAGGTGTTCGATGATATGGATGGGATTACTATCGATGAACTTCGATAGGAAATGAGTATGAAAATAAAAATACGAACGGAAAATGATACGATGATCATGGTGGTCCTCCATGTAATCATTCTCTTATTTACCATAAACATGATTCATGCTGAGTCCTTTGCTCAAGACAAGCGTATCATTGTGAAAGCTACGAATCCATTAGACATCAACAGATCGCATGAAATGATCGTTCTCAAATGGAACATCCTTGAAAAATTGAAATCAATACCTGATCCGGCGGCAATTTGTATTTTTGATGCGAAGACATCTGAAGAACTCACGACTCAAATAATCGATGAAGATAAAAATGGCAAACCAGAGGAAGTGATTTTCTTTTCTAGTTTCAAAGCTAAGGAAACGAAACAATTCATTATCGATATGCCATGTACCAAAGATCCAAAATCTATTCTGCCGCTTACATACGTAGGTTATATGATTCCGCGGGAAGATGTAGCGTGGGAAAACGATAGGAATGCTTTTAGAATATACGGTCCTGCACTTGCAAAAGAGGTGAACAATGGAATCGATGTCTGGACGAAACGAGTACGATATCCCATCATAGAAAAGTGGTATAAAGGGGATGAAGCACCGGATGCTGCACGGGTTTCATATCATGAGGATCATGGAGAAGGAGCAGATTTCTTCAGTGTTGGAAAAACACTTGGCGCAGGGAGTTGTGCTCTCATCCAAAATGATTCTCTATGCCAGCCGGGTGTTTTTTCGACGTATAAGATATTTGCGACCGGGCCGATTCGGGCAATATTTGAGGTCACGTATAATCCGGTTCAGTTGAATGGCAAAAGTATTTCTGAGAGAAAAAGAATTACTCTTGATGCAGGAAGTAATCTCAATAAGGTTGAAGTGATTTACACATGTGCTTCATCAAAAGGTAAAGTACCGTTTACAGCCGGTCTTGTGAAACGCAAAGGCATCACAACGTATTTTGATAAAGAAAATCGATGGATCAGTCTTTGGGGGCTAACGAACGAAAAAGAAGAAAACGGCTCGCTGGGTACCGGTATTATTATGACGAAGGAGGATTTCAGCGGAATACGGGAAGACAGTGTTCATGTTCTTCTTCTTGGAAATGCAGAACTCGGTATTTCTTCAACGTACTATACAGGAGCAGCTTGGGCACGCAGTGGCGACTTCAACAATGCAGATGAATGGAATAACTACTTGAAAGAATTCACGCTTCGCTTAAAATCTCCGTTAGAAATTACTCTAGAAATAAACTAAGCAAGAGGAAGGCTACTAATAAAGGATTAAAAAAAGAGCTCGACGAATGACGGATATGAAAGAGATAAACGTAAAAATCGGTAATAAACGTTGGACTATTTGTGCATTGTGGTTTTTTGCGACTACTATTAATTATATCGATAGACAAGTTTTAGGAATACTGGCTCCCGTACTTCAAACTGAAATTGGATGGAATGAGATTGACTATGGCTATATTGTGACAGCGTTTCAGTTCGCATATGCGATCGGTATGGTGCTCGTCGGTAGGCTTATGGACAAGCTTGGAACGAAAATCGGATATTCTATCGCCATGGCAATCTGGAGTCTAGCAGCTATGGCGCATTCTTTTGCCTCTTCGGTTATTGGATTTGCTGTTGCACGTTTTTCACAGAGCTTAGGCGAATCAGGAAATTTTCCCGCCGCAATTAAAACTGTTGCTGAATGGTTTCCCAAAAAGGAACGGGCTTTTGCAACATGAATATTCAACGCGGGTTCGAATGTAGGGGTTGTGGTTGCTCCGTTGGTTGTCCCTTGGCTGTCCCTTGGATCACTCTTGCATACGGATGGCAAATGGCGTTTATTATGACTGGTGCTATCGGATTTATTTGGATTATATTTTGGATTCTGCATTATGAGAAGCCTGAACAACACAAGCGGCTCAAAGCCGAGGAATTAGCATATATACAAAGTGACCCTCCCGATACACAAGAAAAGATTCCCTTGGTAAAATTGATGAAGCATAAGCAGGTCTGGGCATTTGCGATCGCGAAATTCATGACGGATCCTATTTGGTTGTTCTATTTGTACTGGGTGCCGAAATATCTCAATAAGAAGTATGGATTAACATTGGATAAAATCGGACTGCCGCTTATTGTGATTTATTTAATGGCGGATGTCGGCAGTGGTGGCGGCGGATGGTTTTCATCGTTTCTTTTCAAGCGCGGATGGAGTGTCAATAAAGGCAGGAAAACAGCAATGCTTGTTTGCGCGTTATGTGTTATACCAATTGTATTTGCCTCACAGGCATCAGAAGTGTGGATAGCAGTAGCATTGCTCAGTCTTGCAACGGCAGCTCATCAAGGTTGGTCTGCGAATCTTTTTACAACTACATCGGATAAGTTTCCACGAAAAGCAATCGGATCTATTGTAGGTTTCGGCGGAATGGCAGAGCTATCGGTGGTATGCTGATTGCAACGTTAGAAGGTTTTATCCTTGAATGGACCGGCAGTTATCTTGTGCTCTTTATTATTTGCGGTTCAATGTATGTTCTTGCTTATATAATATTTATACGATTAGCTCCGAGGCTTGAGCAGATCGAAATATAAGGAGTAAAATGATCTGAGTACGTATTATCGAATAAACCTCAGAAAATCATTCAAAGAATAGAAATAATTCAATTGTTGTATAAAAGTGAAAAATTATGACGTTGAAAATCAAATCTGCCTCTGAATGTGAACTTGATTTGCTGACACTTGGCGAGTGTATGCTCAGACTGAGTCCTCCCGGCCATCAACGCATCGAATTAACACCAGTATTTGAAGCATATGCCGGAGGCGGAGAGTATAATGTTGCATATGCCCTTTCCCGGTATGGATTGCGGGCGGGATGGATATCCCGTCTTGTAGATAATCCTATTGGCCACTTCATTCGTAACCATGCCATCGCAAGCGGGATGGATATCAGCGAAATGGTCTGGGTTCCCTAAGATGGAGTTGGTATGACAGATCGAATTGGTATCAACTTTACAGAAGTTGGAATTGGTGTTCGTGCCAGTACATCAATCTACGATCGCAGTAATACGGCAGTTTCTCACTTGAAGCCGGGCGACATCGATTGGAAACGGATTTTTACAAAGAGGAAGGTGCGATGGTTCCATACAGGTGGAATATTCGCAGCATTGAGTGACAGTTGTGCAGAGGTAGTGCAGGAAGCGATGAAAGCAGCGCACGGCGCAGGAACGATTGTGAGCTACGATCTCAATTATAGAAGCAAGCTGTGGTCTGCAAAAAAATCAATTGACGTGACGAAGAATCTCATTCCCTATATCGATGTTATTATCGGCAACGAAGAAGATTTCCAGAAATCTCTTGGATGCGAAGTGCAGGGGATAGATGAAAATCTTAAAACTCTGCCCGTAGAGGCATATATAGAAATGGTAAAGAGTATCGTTGCACAATATCCACGTTTTCGAATTGTTGGTACAACATTACGTGAAGTAACAAGTGGATTGCTCAATAATTGGTCGGCGATTATGTATTCCGATGGTATATTCTATCAATCAAGAAAATATGAAAATCTTGAAGTAGAAGACCGAGTCGGAGGTGGAGATGGATTTTGCAGCGGTATCATGTATGGTATGTTGAATGGTATGACACCGCAAGAATGTGTAGAGTTAGGTGCTGCGCATGGAGCGCTCTTTCAAACCACGCGCGGCGATACAAGCATGGTGACCATGGAAGAAATTAAATATGTCATGAATGGTGGCTCTGCAAGGATTAAGAGATAAATTCAAGAAGTAGATGAATATGAAAAAGATTTTGTTCTTCGATTCCTGTTTGAAATCATTCGTTGTAGGTATATTGTTTTTCGCAGAGAGCTATGGGCAATCGGCTTCTGCAACATGGGCATTGACCGTTGATACAACTGTGATTATCAGTGGCAGTATTAGTGCACCGGGTCAAGTGCTTAGCACATCGAGCGATACAACTCAAACGATGACTATAAAGGACTTTACGGGCGGCGGTGCATACAATCCTGCGGAGCGGCTCTATCTCAATGGAACATACTGGCCGCAGGAAACGGCGCAGAACGATGGCCGCTTTGTCCAATTTTCCATTTCTCCTCAGTCTGGAAAAGCTCTCACTATCCGTTCCGTGGCGATGAATCTTGGTTGTTATGGCACGAACGGTCACTTCCTTGCAAACATCTATTATTCTCTCGATTCGACATTCGCTGCGCGGACGAAACTAAATGCAAGTGCGCTAACAGTTGTGGATATCAGAACCACTCCACCCGCACCACTTTCATATACACTTAGCACAGTCGTTAATGATGAACAAACATTTTACGTGAGAATATATCCCTGGTATAATACTACACCAAGTGCTACAAAGTATATTTGTCCTTCACAAGTAGTCATATCAGGAACTACTGCCTCAATCGGTTTGCCCTCCATCAGTGTCTTTCCGACACAGCTTGCATTCGGGGGCGTGAAAGTCGGTGCATCATCAGAGAAAAGCTACACGCTCTCCGGAACATTACTTAATCCTGTAAGTGATACGATTACAGTCACTGCGCCATCGGGCTTTTCTCTCACAACATTGAGCGGTTCTGCGTATGCATCATCGCTCAAGCTTGCCTACACGGGAGGCATCCTGAGCGATACGACGATCTATGTAAAGTTTAGTCCCGGTCAAGAAATCGCATATTCGGATACCATCAGAAATAATTTGGGAGGAGCGACCGCCGGTGTAGTTGGTGTTTCAGGAAACGGATTGCCTGCTGCGGCTATATCAGGTATCTATGTCTCGACGACAGGAAGCGATACGAGTGCGGGTACATACGCGCAGCCGTTTTTGACAATCTTAAAAGCAATCTCAACGGCTCAACTGGGTGATACGATCTTTGTGCGGGGCGGCCGATATATGCTCAGCACAACGATCGGCATCTCAAAAAGTGGTACGAGTACGCAGCGATATTGTCTCCACACGTATCAGAATGAGCGACCTATTCTCGATTTCTCAGGTATGGCAGTGAGCAGCAGCAACAGAGGGATTCAACTCAGCGGCAACTATTGGTACTTCAAAGGTTTCGATATTTACAGTGCTGGCGATAACGGCATGAACATCAGTGGTTCGAACAATATCATTGAGTTTTGTGCATTGTATGAAAACCACGATTCCGGTTTGCAATTGGGCGGCGGAGCGTCATACAACCAGATTATCAATTGTGATTCGTACTACAATGCAGATCCATCGCAGGGTAATGCGGATGGCTTTTCTCCTAAGTTAGATGTCGGAACGGGGAATTCCTTCTACGGATGCCGGTCGTGGCAGAACTCCGACGATGGGTACGACGGCTATCTTCGTCCATCAAACAATATCACGACCACGTACGAGAACTGCTGGGCATTCATGAACGGATATCTGAAAAACTGGACGGTCGGAGCCGGAAATGGTAACGGTTTTAAGACCGGTGGAAGTGATGATAAAACGCTGATGCATAATGTCGTCCTGAAAAAATGTCTTTCCTTCGATAATCTTGTCAAAGGTTTTGATGAGAACAATAACCGTGGTTCAATGACACTTTACAACTGCACAGCATTCAGGAACAATCCCAATTTCGGCATGCCGGGTCCTGTCAATACGGACAGCGACAAAGTGATGACACTTATTAATTGTATTGATTATAGCGGCATAAGCTCAAGTGTCATAATGAGCACGGCGGTACAGACAACAAATAGCTGGCAGGGATTTTACGTGACTGCTGACGACTTTGCTGCATCCAGTGGTTTGGATACTTCAGGGGTGCGCGGCCCGCGCAATGAAGATGGCAGCTTGCCGGTTTTGAATTTTATGCGTTTGAATTCCGAAAGCGATCTTGTAAATCACGGCACGAATGTCAGGTTGCCTTTTATAGGACAGCAGCCCGACCTTGGCTGCTATGAAACAATAGTGACGGATACTGCAGGTTTTTCTGTATCGACGCAATCTCTCAATTTTGATTCCGTGTATGTCGGAGATTTCAGAGATGATAGCATTGCTGTCACAAACACAGGAACGCTGCCGTTGAATATCGATATCGTGATTTCAACGAATCCGAAGTTCTCCGCTGTACCAACATACGGGATTGCCGGTGTCGGAAGTACGATGTGGATACATATCAAGTTTTCTCCAAGTGCGGTAGGAACACAAATAGGAAAAATCATTCTCCATCATAACGCTTCAAATCTTCAGGATACGATCATAGTAAATGGTGTCGGAGGCCTTGTTCCCGTCCCGATTTTTTCCATCACGCCCCGAACGTTGAATTTTGGAAGTATCGCAATTGGCGATTCTAAGAAAGACAGTGTCCTTGTTGCCAATCCTGGGACGGCGACTCTTCAGATCAACACAATTGCATCGACCAATGCGCGATTTACCTTCCATCCTTTAACGATGACGCTTGCTCCATCGATAAGCGCCTATCTCATTCTGACATTTTCGCCGCAGGATACGGTAAACCAGATAGACACGCTCGTGCTCACCCATAATGCAGCGACCGTACAGGACACGATTTTCCTGAGCGGTAGGGGAGAAGTGCTTGTCAATGTCGATAGTGTGATATATGCTCCGATTCGGTACATGCTGACTCAGAATTATCCGAACCCGTTTAATCCATCCACTACCCTTCAATTCACTGTGGCGAAGAAAGGAATGGCAACTGTGGATGTGCTGAATGTGCTTGGTCAAGATATCGCCCAGCTCTTTTCCGGACGCATGGAGCCAGGACAACTCTACTCCATCCGTTTCGATGCGTCGCGATTTCCTTCCGGCATCTACTTCGCGGTTTTTCAGAGTGGAGGACAGCGATTCGTAAAGAAAATGGTTTTCATAAAATAAGATATAACAGGACTACGTACATGATAATGCAAAGAGATCTGCGAAAAATGATACCGATGAACCGGAGAGGACGCGCCTGTTTCATTTTTTCATTCGTTTATGTTATTCTTTCTCTTGATGTGTATGCACAAATGGATTCAACTGCAGGATGGCAAACGATGCCTTCTGTGTTACAACGGATTATACGACCATCATTTCCCGATAAGAATTTCGATATTACAAACTTCGGAGCAAAAGGCGATGGCGCAATTGATTGCACTGCTGCATTTGAGAAGGCGATTACCGCATGCAGCGCATCAGGCGGCGGCCGGGTGATCGTTCCTAAAGGCACATTTCTTACGGGCGCAATTCATTTAAAAAGTCATGTGCATTTGTACATATCACGAGGTGCGGTCATACGTTTCAGTGTCGACCCAAAGAAATATCTTCCGCTCGTGTATACGCGGTGGGAGGGAACAGAATGCATGAATTATTCTCCGCTCATATATGCATTTGAGCAGGAAGACATCGCAGTGACGGGCGAAGGCATCCTTGATGGTCAGGGATCGAACGAGTATTGGTGGAGTTGGAAAGGAAAGAAAGAAGCGGGATGGAGGGATGGTATGCCGAATCAATTGGCGGCTCGCAAAAGACTCATGGAAATGGCGGAGAAGAACATTTCCGTTGTGGAACGTATCTTTGGGGAAGGAGCATACCTACGGCCGAATTTCTTCGAACCGTACCAATGTACGAATGTGTTATTGCAAGGTGTGACATTTAGAAACTCACCGATGTGGTTTATTAATCCCGTTCTTTGCAAGAATGTGTCTATCATCGGTGTGACAATCGATGGACTCGGGCCGAACAACGATGGCTGTGATCCAGAATCCTGCACCGATGTTTTAATCGAAAACTGCGTTTTCAATAATGGCGACGATTGTATTGCTCTTAAGTCCGGAAGAAACGCCGATGGCCGGCGTATCAATGTTCCATGTGAAAATGTTATTATTCGCGGATGTACGATGAAAAATGGACATGGCGGTGTCGTGATCGGCAGTGAAGTCTCCGGTGGAATAAAGAATGTGTTTGCTGAAAATAATATCATGGATAGTCCGGAACTTGATCGAGTATTGAGGATTAAGACAAATGCCATGCGCGGAGGTGTAATCGAAAATATATTTCTCCGTAACATAAAGGTTGGACAAGTGGCAGATGCGATCGTGAAGATTGATTTCTATTATGAAGAAGGGGACAGCGGAGGTTTTGTACCGACCGTAAGGAATATTGATGTGCGAAATATCAACAGCAAGAAGAGCAGGTTCGGGATATGGGTTCGTGCATTTGATCGTTCTCCAGTAAAAAATATTCATATCGAAGATTGCGTTTTCGAAAATGTCGCGGAAGCAAACGTGATCGAGAATGTAAAAGATCTAACCCTTATAAATGTACAAACGAAGCAGAAGAATAACGAGAACGTGAAGTGAGAGCAATGTTGATTTGTCATACAAGGATAGGCAGATGATCAAGAGACTTTTTGTACGTTATATATTTTTCTTTGCGTTGGCAAACATTGCCGTTGGTGCTGCACAGACATCAGCGAAACATGAAGAACCCTGGTCGGAACGCATTGCAAAAAGTTTTCTCTCGATGCACCCAGATTCTATTTCTTATCCAACAGAGTTAAAGTCCCGCAAATGGAATTACGAACAGGGCGTAATGATGGAAGCGTTTTTTCATCTGTGGCAGGAGACCGGAGACACCGAATACATTCGGTACATCAAGAAAAATCTCGATCATTATGTGGACGCTAATGGCGCGATTCATACGTATCGTTTCGACGAATATCAACTGGATAATATAACTCCGGGAAAAGCTTTGCTGAGAATATATGATCTTTCGGGCGAAAAAAAATATCGCATAGCTGCTGATACGCTTCGTCGACAACTCGCAGAGCAGCCCCGTACAAGTGAAGATGGTTTCTGGCACAAGAAGATCTATCCATACCAAATGTGGTTGGACGGCATGTATATGGCAGAACCATTCTATGGTCTCTATTCCCGGATGACGAATGACTCCGCCGCCTTTGACGACATTACAAAACAATTTATCCTTTGTGCCCGTTATTGCTTCGATAACAAGAGCGGTCTTTACTTTCATGGGTGGGATGAAAGCAAACAGCAGCGATGGGCGAATCCCGAAACTGGCTGCTCGCCGAGCTTGTGGGGACGTTCCATCGGTTGGTACACGATGGGACTTGTGGATGTACTGGAATATATTCCAGTACATCACCCTCAGCGCAAGGCGCTTCTGAAAATTCTCAATGATATCTGTAGGAATCTCCTGCCGATGCGCGATGAAAAAACCAAGCTGTGGTATCTTATTGTTGACAAGCCGAATGAAAAGGGAAATTATCTTGAGTCATCCGCTTCAGCAATGTTCGCATACATTTTTGCAAAAGGTGCAAACTGTGGATACCTTCCGACTGAATTTCGACTTCGAGCGGAAGAAACATTTAATGGACTCTTGAATCATTTAGTAACTGTAGATTCGTCGGGTATTGTTCATATCGAACATGTATGCAGCGTCGCCGGACTTGGCGGCAATCCATATCGCGACGGGAGTCTGGCGTATTACACTGGCGAGCCGCAGCGCACGGATGATTTTAAGGGATATGGTCCGTTTTTAATGGCAGCAATAGAATTGGAGCGCGGCAGTTATACTGTCGATGCCTCGACTCTCAAACCGAAGAAAACAGTTGCGCTGGATTATTATTTCAACAGCGAGTGGAAACGCGTGGATACATCGCTCGTGCAGTATCATTATGTGTGGGAAGACACGATGAATTCCGGATTCTCGCAGCTTGGTGCAATCATTAAAAGTCTCGGGGCTGAAATCGCTGCAGTGCATGAATCTCCCACCGACATCCTACTGCATCAGTATCAAGTTTACATCATTGTTGATCCTGATACTCCTGAAGAGACAGCACATCCCAACTATGTGTCGGAATCCGCCATCAAAGCTATCGTTCCATGGATTAAAGCCGGCGGCGTGCTGGTATTGATGGCGAATGATTCGGGAAACGCGGAATTTTCCCATTTCAACAAATTGGCAGAACAGTTCGGCATTCATTTCAATGAAGATAGTTATCATCGTGTTAAAGGAAAAGAGTATGACATGGGGAAGAGTGATGAATTTCCGCCGCATCCTGTGTTCAAAGATGTGAAACAGATATTTCTCAAAGAAATATGTTCTCTTACATTGCAAAAACCTGCCGAACCGATTCTCACTGAAAATGGCCTCATTCTTATGGCTGTTGCACATTCAGGCAAAGGTTTTGTGTTTGCTGTGGGCGATCCTTGGTTCTACAATGAATATATGGATGCACGAAGGCTGCCACCGGAGTATGAGAATACAAAAGCAGGACGAAATCTTTTCCAATGGCTTCTTTCTCAGGCAGTGATTTCAAAGTAATAATAACTCTTTTTATTCACAGAATACTAATAATGGAAATATTTAAATATGACTTCTGAGTTAAAAGAAATACTTGATCATTGCTGCGAGAGTCCTGATTTCAATAATAAACTTTGCAGTGTCTTCAAGATCATGAAGATGTATATTATCAATTTATTGTAAAGCACTTCAGGCGACATATTGATCCGATTATTTATCCCAGGAATAAATAAGATTTTCTAAAGAAATATTATATAAAATGCATACCGACTCAATCATTGACAAATATTCAAGAACTGTGGCCTTCTTGATATTCTTTGTTGCTCAATTTACGTTTATTGTTTTTGCTCAACCTATCCCTGCGAAATATAAAAGTGGATTGCCTTTCAGCATGCCCGAAATTCAGTTGCCTACTTTTCCGGATAGAACGGTGAATATTATTGATTATGGTGCAGCAGGCGATGGATATACGATGAATACCGAGTTTATCAACGCTGCCATTCAGGCCTGTGCAAAAGCCGGAGGTGGAGCCGTCATTATTCCGGCCGGTAGTTGGATTACCGGACCCATCAGGCTTGAAAGCAATATTAACCTTCATGTAGAGAAAGGAGCGCTCGTTCAGTTCAGCAAGAATCTCAATGACTATCCGTTTAGTGAAATTGCGGAAAACAAGTATAGAAGAGCTCAACTAATCTCTGCCTATCAGGCAAGGAATATTGCAATTACCGGCGACGGGATCTTCGATGGAGCCGGAGAAGTCTGGCGCTATGTACTAAAGGAGGATTTAACTGAGCATCAGTGGAAAGTTCTTGTTGAATCTGGCGGAATTGTTACGGCAAACGGTGAAGAGTGGTGGCCTTCAAAAGAATCGATGGGAGCCGAGAAATTTCTTAAAGAAAGTGCGGATGCAAAGAAGATACTGACAAAAGAGGAATACGAATCGACAAAAGAATACAATCGGCCCAATCTCGTCAATTTTGTCCAGTGTAATGGTGTATTGATTGACGGACCAACATTTGAGAATTCCCCGAAGTACCATATTATTCCTCAACAATGTGAAAATCTGATTATACGCAATGTAAAAGTATTTGCACCGGTATGGGGAAAAAATACCGATGCCATCGATCCGTCAGCGTGCCGTAATATGTTTATCTATAATTGTATGATCGATGTCGGTGATGACGGAATATGTCTAAAACCCGGGACCATCGCCGCCAATCAGAAACCGGGTCCGGCATGTGAAAATATTGTAATTGCGGATTGTGTGGTATATCATGCCCATGGGGGCTTTGTAATTGGGAGTGAAACCTACGGTGGTGCACGCAATGTTTCTGTCCGCAATTGCGTTTTCATTGGTACAGATGTGGGACTGCGTTTTAAATCGGCACGCGGAAAGGGTGGAGTGATCGAGAAAATTTTTATCGATGGGATACAAATGAGGGAGGTAGTGACCGATGCGATTCTTTTTGATATGTATTATTCCGGCGGTTCTCCTGATGTTGAAGCCAGGAAGGACCTGACTATACGAAAGATGGAACCGCTAACGGACAGAACACCGCAATTCAGGGATTTCTATGTAAAGAACATCGTTTGCAACGGTGCAGACCGTGCCATTGTAATTAATGGTCTTCCTGAATTATCGATCAAGAATATGATCATTAATAATATTTCTATTAAATCAAAACGAGGAGTCTATATCGCCGATGCGTATGGAGTCCAGCTGGATGGATGCAGGATCGTTCCGCAATCAGGAAATGTATTTAATATTATTCAAAGCCGGAATGTTGCTATAAAAGGCGGAACCTATCCGGCGCCGGTCGATCTGTTCCTAAAGGTTTTTGGCGAGAGATCGGAAAATATCCGTTTATCCGGTGTGGACTTCAAGCAAGTGAAGAAAGGGATTGAGCTTGAGAAGAATGTAAGAGCCGATGCAGTGAAGCAAGAATAAAAAGTACTGAAAGGATGTCATAATTATTGATGATGGTTGCTGAAATTTCCCATATAATCAAACTCATACTTATATAACGATATGGAAAAAATATTTTCTTCAATTGCCATACTGCTGTTCGTTTTTGCATTCCATTCCGATATGTTTGCGAATGAAAAAGCAAATATAATTGTCGCAAAAGATGGAAGTGGAAAGTACACCGGCATCCAGGAAGCTATTAATTCTGTACCGGCTGACAATAAAAAAAACGTCATTATACTTATCCGCAAGGGAATTTATAATGAAAAAATATACATCACTAAAAGTCATATAGCACTCGTAGGTGAAGACCGCGATAGTACAAGAATTATCTATGCCGAGTTGCGAAGGAATTGGGTAAAAGAACATCAGGGTTCGGATTGGGGATCGGCTGTGATTAATATCGACTCTCTCGTTACAGACATTACGTTAGCTAATATAACAGTACATAATAATTACGGCGGTTTGTATGGAGAACACGATCATCAATTTGCCGTTCGTGGAGGCGGTATCCGTGTAATCATCGTGAACTGTAATATTTTAGCCGATGGAGGTGACACACTCAGTCTCTGGAATAAAAAAGATGGTATGTACTACCACACTAATTGCTTTTTCGAAGGATGGGTTGATTTTGTTTGCCCGCGAGGATGGTGCTACATTACAGATAGCAGATTTTTCGGACATAATATGAGCGCCAGTATCTGGCACGATGGAGATTCGGATAAAGATCAGAAGTTCGTTATACGATATTCGGGTTTTAACGGTGTTCCCGGATTTCCGTTAGGGCGGCATCATCGAGATGGTCAATTTTATTTAATCGACTGTATCTTCTCGTGGAATATGGCCGATCGTCCAATATATCACCCAATCTCCCCTAACTCGGTACCTTGGATATGGGGAGAGCGTCATTACTTTTATAATTGTCATCGTGAAGGGGGCGACTATAATTGGTTCTCGGATAATTTAGAATCAGCCGAAGGTAGTCCGAACGAAAATGAAATAACAGCAAAATGGACATTTAGAGGAATTTGGGATCCTGAAGAGACAATGCCGTCGGTTTTGCCGTTCGTATTTTTACCCGGGCCAAGAAATGGATTATATAATGTTCAAAGAGAAAGAGTAGAATTAAAATGGACACCGGCACGGAACGCAGTCTCCCACAATATTTATTTCGGGAAAACTAATGCACCGGAATTTATTAGAAATCAGAAAGAGAATAAGTTTGCTGCCAGTAAATTAGATACGAAGACAACATATTTCTGGCGTATTGATGAAGTTACGAAAGAGGATACACTTCGCGGACCACTCTGGCACTTTACCACGAAATAATGAAATAAAAAAAGTCAACACATTCTCGAGTCGGCTTTTCATTCTATAATCTTACAATCTTCAATGCTATGTGTGCCCCCAACGAGATTCGAACTCGTGTTCCAGGCTTGAAAAGCCCGTGTCCTAGGCCTCTAGACGATAGGGGCAAAACAATTGCGAATTTTCAATTATCAATTTCGAAATTAAAAATTCGCAATTTCTTGGGTGACCAGTGGGAGTTGAACCCACGACCTCCAGGGCCACAACCTGGCGTTCTAACCAACTGAACTATGGCCACCATGTCCTAATTTCACACAACTTAAGGAACGGAGTAAAATTAAGTTAAAAGTGAAATTGCGCCTGCCTGCGGTAGGCAGGGATCCCGCTAAGCGAAGCGATAGCGGGAACAATAAATATGCATCTGTAAATCCTGATGCTTACTTTAGACAGTAAAGCCCGTTATTTGCATAACAGGCTTACCTGACGCAATGCTAAGATACCGAAATGTGTCTGCAAAGGCAAGATTATTTTCCGCGCTCGCTTTCGTAATTGTTAGATCGAAAGTATTGGAATTACGAACATCAACATGTAAATTATAGAAGTTTCTGGTTCATCCTGCACATTTTCCGATATAATTCTATTAGTGAATTTCGGCATAGAGCTTGATGTAAAAAAATACTTCTCTTGATTTGATGCCTGCCTGGTTTGTGCCACGAGAAGAACTAAGAATTGATAAAATATTAACTCGCTTGATAAAGGAGCCTTTGTGTATCGCATCGTTGAAAAGAAAATACTTGCACCTACTATTACGAAATTTATTATTGAAGCGCTTTACGTAGCACGGAAACGTAAAGCCGGCAACTTCGTGATTATTCGAGTGGAAGAAACCGGCGAACGCATTCCTCTTACCCTCGTGGATAGCAATCTCCATGACGGCACTATTACTTTAATTGTACAAGCGATTGGTAAAACAACGAAAGCATTGGCGTTGAAGAAGGAAGGCGATCTGATCATGGATGTAATGGGTCCATTAGGTAACCCTACACCGATTGAAACTGGAAAAACAATCGCTTGTATTGGCGGCGGTGTTGGAACAGCAGAATTGTATCCCATCACGAAAGCTCTCAAGGATGCCGGTAACACCATTTACACGATTGTTGGGGCGCGCTCGAAAGATCTTGTGATTCTTGAGAAAGAAATGGAAAGCGTTTCAGATACGCTTTATATCACGACGGACGACGGCTCATACAAGCGAAAAGGATTTGTGACTGATCAGCTCAAAGAATTGCTCGATGCAAGTCTTGGTATCAACATGGTGTATGCCATCGGCCCCTTGCCGATGATGAGGGCGGTTTCGAATCTTACGAAGCCCTATAGTGTTCGCACGCTGGTAAGTCTGAACGCGGTGATGGTGGACGGTACCGGTATGTGCGGCGGATGCCGTGTAACGGTGAATGGTAAAATGAAGTTCGCGTGTGTGGATGGTCCGGAATTTGAAGGGCACGAGGTGGATTTTGATGAAATGCTTTTACGCAACCGCAGTTACACGGATATGGAAAAGATTTCCGTTGATCGGTTCCTTGAAGAACCGCACGTATGCAGAAAAGAGGGGATGGCATCATGATCACGGTAAATAAAATGAAACCCTCAGAACGGATGAAAATTCCGCGACAAGCTTCCATTGAACAAGAACCGAATGAACGAAATCATAACTTCACTGAAGTCTCGTTTGGCGTAGATGAAGAGCGGGCGTTGATCGAAGCGGCACGTTGTCTTGAGTGTCAAAACCCAGTGTGCCGGGAAGGATGTCCCGTCAATATCGATATTCGTTCTTTTATCCAATTGGTGTACCAGAAAGATTATATCGGTGCAGTGAATAAAATCCGTGAGTCGAATTACCTCCCTGCTATTTGCGGACGTGTGTGCCCGCAAGAAGAACAGTGCGAGTTAGTCTGCACACTTGGAAAGAAACATGATCCTGTAGCGATCGGAAAATTGGAGCGCTTTGTCGCTGACTATGAGTTGAAGAATAATCTTTTCACTCCACCAATGATTAATGAGAAACGACCTGAGAAAGTGGCAATCGTCGGTTCCGGTCCAGCCGGATTAACGTGTGCTGCCGAATTAGCGAAGCTCGGTTATCAAGTAACAATCTTTGAGGCACTCCATGCTGTTGGCGGAGTATTACGATACGGTATTCCGGAGTTTCGACTTCCGCGCACGATTCTCGATCTGGAAGCAGAACGTATTAAAGCCCTGGGTGTGAAGATCGAAACAAACTTTCTCGTTGGACGGACAGAAACGATTGATGAATTGTTCACTGAGTGGGGTTTCCAGGCAATCTTCCTCGGAACAGGTGCCGGCACGCCGCAATTTATGGGAATTCCCGGAGAGAATCTCAATGGCGTGTACTCTGCAAACGAATTCCTGACCCGCGTTAATCTGATGAAGGCATACAAATTTCCCGAATACGATACACCGATCAAAATTGGAAAAAGTGTAGCGGTTATTGGAGGAGGTAATACTGCGATGGATGCAGTGCGTACCTCAAAACGTCTCGGAGCCGAACACGCCTATTTGATTTATCGTCGTTCGCGGACGGAAATGCCAGCACGTTTAGAAGAAGTGCATCATGCTGAGCAGGAAGGTATTGAGTTTATGATGCTGACAAATCCGACTCGCATTATCGGTGATGAGAATGGACGTGTCTCCGGTATCGAATGCCAGAAAATGGAACTTGGCGACCCAGATGAATCTGGACGCAAAAAACCGGTACCATCGAACGAACCGAAGTTCATCATTGAAGTTCAGACAGTTATAGAAGCCGTCGGTCAATCGCCTAATCCCATTATCCAATCGACTACTCCGGGTTTACAAACAGGGCGTAAAGGAGTTGTGATCGCGGATGAATTACAAAGAACAAGCAGGGAAGGAATTTTCGCTGGAGGTGATCTTTCCCGCGGAGGGGCAACTGTGATCCTAGCAATGCGCGATGGAAAAATAGCTGCAAATGAAATTCATAATTATTTGCAGAAGAAGTATCACTAATGTTTTTTAAATGAATCGTTAAGAAGGCGCGAAAATTTTTTGCTCCTTCTTTTTTCTTTCTGAATTATTACCTCGTTTGGATCAATTTTCTATAGAAGTAAAACCGTTATTTACCTATTCTATCTATCTATTCGCCGAAATTTCTGCAACTCTTTGCCATTCGTATAGTATTATATAAATAGATTTTCATTTGAAGACCGAACACCAATTCGAATTCATTATAAAATCTTAATGATAAAAAATTGACTGAGAGTGTAACTTTTATTATACTATATCGTAATAAATGACTAACAGTCAATAATTATAAGGTTATAAAATGGGTATACCAGAACGTAAGGAACGCGAAAAAGAGCACAGAAAAGAGGAAATACTCGATGCTGCTCAAAAGGTTTTCTTTGAAAAAGGGCTTGTTATGGCAACCATGGACGAAATTGCCGAATCGGCCGAACTTAGCAAGGGGACTCTTTATATCTATTATAAAAGTAAGGAAGATTTATATCTCACAGTAATGATGCGCGGTATGGAATCGCTTTATGAAAAGTATGAGCGTATTGTTGCAACTGATTATTCTGTCGTTAAAAAAGTAGCAATGTTTGTCGAAGTGTATAATGATTTCTTTAATGCGAACCGCAGTTTTTTCAGGATGTTTCATTTCTTCCAGACGCCGCAATTTCATAAACAGGTCTCGGATGAGTTAAAACAAACCTGCGATACACAAAGTGCAAGGTTGTGGGATTCGGTGATCGGAGTTTTAAAACAAGGAATGGAAGAAGGCTCGATCCGTTCCGATTTAAATCCTGTTGAGGTTACTATTATTCTTTGGTCGAGTGCAACAACATTGATGCTGCGGAATGACAGTGAAGGGGAAGTGTGGAAATTGCGAAGGAATATTGATTTGACGCACACTCTAGAAGTATCCAATGCATTGCTCCTCGAATCGATTTTTACTGACCGCGGGCGCACGGAATTTGCAGCATTGAAACAAAGATAAATTGAGGGTACGGTCTATTTTAAATATGAGGAAACGATGATAAAACGATTAACAAAACAATTCATGCTGCTGCTGCTCGTTGTGCTTCCGGCTTTTGCGCAGCAGAAATTATCATTAACAATTGAACAAGCGCTTCAAATTGGAATGGAGAATAGCAAGGCCCTTCGGACATCGAAGTTCAAAGTTGATGCAGCGGATGCACGTGCAAGCGAAGTGAATACGCTGGGATTACCGTCATTGAAATTCACAGGTGCATACACGCGGCTCAGTGATGTACCTGCCGGTACATTATCGATACCAAAAGGATTGTTCGGTACAATTCCGGGCGGGCCGTCATTGCCGCCGCAGGATGTCAACTCGGTCTTATCGCCGACGATTGTGAACAACTATACTCTCAGAGCCACAGTGCAGCAGCCGTTATTTACGGGCGGCAAAATATCCGGTGCATCAAATGCGGCGGAGTATCTTTCGCAAGCAACAAAAGAAGACTTTAAAAGAGATCAGGCAGAAATTTTATACAACATCAAGACGGCATATTGGAACTTGTTCCGAGCAAATGAATTCAAAAAGTTTGTCGATGAGAATGTAAATCAAATTAAGTCTCATGCCAGGGATGCAGAGAATCTCATGAAGCAGGGGATGCTGACGACGAATGATTTGATGAAAGTGCAAGTGCAACTCTCGGATGCCCAGGTCCGCCAGATAGATGCTGTTAATGGAGTAAAACTAGCAATGTACGTATTAAATAATACGCTGGGTCTTCCATTGCCAACAGAAATCACGCTGGCTTCAACAATTCAAATCATTACTAGATCTTGGGATGCTGTTGATTCATTGATTGATGTGGCATTTGTAAAACGTCCGGATGTTCTGGGAATGAATGCGCGTGTGAAAGCCGGAGAATTCGGTTTGACAGCAGCCCGGGGCGGATGGTGGCCGCAAATTTATCTCTTAGGGAATTATAATTATTTACGTCCGAACTCCCGGTATTTCCCCGCGGTGGATGCATTCAAGGAAACATGGGATGTCACTCTGTCGGTTTCATTCGATATCTGGAATTGGTGGCAAACTGGGTACCAGTCCAATCAAGCCCAGGCACAGCTGGCTCAGGCGCAGGAAGGATTGTCGATGATACGAGACGGTGTGATGCTGGAAGTAATGCAAAGTTACCTGGGTGTGAATCAGTCAAAAGAACGGAAAGCGGTCTCCGAGCTGGGAGTAAAACAAGCGGAAGAAAACTACCGAATTATGAATGATAAATATAAAAAGGGGCTTACCCCGAACTCTGAATTGCTTGATGCGGAAGTCGCATTACTACAGTCAAAACTGAACCTGACACAGTCGTTAGTGGATTATGAACTTTCCATGGCGCGGCTTTCAAAATCAATAGGCGAATAACAAGGATTGATAACAAAAGGATACGAACAATGAACACGACAATAAAATATTTCTTATTAGGCATAACGCTGATAGCATTGGTCTTTGGCATCTATTCGTGCAACAAAGCAAGAAGCGATAGTCAAAACAGTGCAGTAAAAACAATATCCACATCCTATTCTGTCTCGGTAATCACAGCGGCTAAGAAAGATATGACGGACAGCTTTTCTCAGGTCGGTACCATTGTAGCATACAATGATGTTGCCGTGGTCTCAGAAACCTCGGGGCGGGTTGTGAAAATCGATGCAGAAGTTGGTGACTATAAAAAAGCCGGAGCGGTACTGGTTGAAGTAGACAGCGAGTTGAAGGAAGCTGCCTATAAAGCAGCGAACGTCTCGTATGAGAAGGCAAAGAAAGACCTCGAACGATATGAGGCTCTTTATAAAGAAGGGTCCATCTCTGATTCGCAGATTGAACAGGCGCGCTGGAGTTATCAATCGGCGGAAGCACAGTATATCGTCGCCCGGCGCCAGTTTACCGATACGAAAATTACGACACCTATCTCAGGTATTGTAACAGCACGGTATGTCAATATTGGCTCCATGGTGATGGGTGCGCCGCAGGCAACGCTCGTTGCGAATGTGGTGGATATCTCCCGGCTGAAGGTGAAAGTGAGCGTTGCAGAAAAAGATGTCATCCGGTTGAAGGTCGGTGAGAAGGTTGAAGTGACAACGGATGTGTTTCCGAATTCGGTGTTTACGGGATCCATTTTTAGTATTTCATCAAAGGGTGATGAAGGTCATACGTACCCCGTGGAAGTCGTGTTGAATAATTCCAAGCAGCAAATCAAAGCCGGGATGTTCGGCAGAGTCAGATTCACTCCAAAAATATCCGGCGCCGCTATTGTGATTCCCCGTGAATCCATTGTTGGAAGTGTAAAAAATGCAGCGCTGTATGTGATCAAGAATAATGTGGCAAACCTCCGTTCAGTGGTCACGGGAAAAGAATTAGGGACGGACATTGAAGTCCTGAGCGGTTTGCAGGAAGGTGAACAGATCGTGGTGAACGGTCAAAATAATTTAAGTGATAACGCTCCAGTGATTGTCCGAAAGTAATGAGAGATAAAGGAATAGAACAATGACGATTACTGAATTATCTATAAAACGTCCCACACTTGTGGTGGTAGTCTTTACGGTCATAGCTGTGCTGGGATTATTCAGCTATTTCCAGTTGAAATATGAGCTGCTTCCGAAGATGTCCATTCCCGTGGTCGTGGTGCAGACGATTTACCCCGGTGCATCTCCATACGAAGTGGAAAATAACGTTTCCAAAATCATTGAAGATGCTGTATCGGGAATCGATAAAATTGACGCTGTCAGCTCCAGGTCGTTTGAAAGTATGTCGCTCGTGATCATTGAATTCAAACAGGACGCAGACATCGACAATGTGGTGCAGGACGCATCGCGCAAGGTGAATGCGATTCTCGCTAAGCTTCCGACAGATGCAAAAGCACCGGTTGTATCCAAGATTGCCTTTGATGAAATTCCGGTCTTGCGTATGGGTGTGACCAGTCAAATGGATTCTCGGGAATTCTTTCAGTTTTTAACAGACCGTGTGCAGCCGCGGATATCCAAAATTGCCGGTGTTGCCCAGGTCTCTCTTACGGGCGGAGAAGAACGCGAGATCAAAGTAAACATGGACGCTCAAAAGGTGCGTGCGTATGGGATGTCTATTCTGCAGATTGTTCAGGCGGTGCGGTCCGCAAATATGGATTTTCCGACGGGAAAGATAAAGGATGAGGATGCACAGTTTGTGGTTCGCATCGCAGGGAAATTCAAAACTATCGAAGATCTCAGGGATCTTGTTGTGGGGCGATCACGTCAGGGCGGAGATATTCGCTTGCGGGATGTTGCAGAAGTGCAGGATGGAATCAAAGAATATGAACAAATGAACCGTGTCAACGGACTGACCTCTGTTGGTATTCAGGTTGTCAAGCAATCCGATGCCAATGCGGTGAGCGTCAGTAAACTCGTGCGGGAGGAATTACAAAAGATTCAGGCTGAGTATAAGGAACAGGGAATCATTTTTGATATAGCGCAGGACACATCAACCTTTACACTCGACTCCGCAAATGCAGTGAAAAAAGATCTCATGCTTGCAATTATGATGGTTGCGATCGTGATGCTGCTCTTCTTGCACAGCATTCGGAATTCACTGATCGTGCTTGTCGCTATTCCTTCTTCCTTGATCGCAACATTTGTGATTATGTATGCGTTGAATTTTTCTATGAACTTGATGACGCTGCTCGGGTTGTCGCTCGTGATTGGCATCCTGGTCGACGACTCGATCGTCGTTCTGGAAAATATATATCATCATATTGAAAAAGGAGAAGAATCCCGTACGGCAGCAATACGCGGAAGAAATGAAATCGGTTTAGCTGCGCTCTCCATCACCATGGTGGATGTGGTCGTGTTCTTGCCGTTGTCGTTAGTCTCCGGTATTGTCGGGCAAATTATGCGGCAATACGCTCTTGTTGTTGTTGGTGCAACCTTAATGAGTCTCTTTGTGTCATTTACTATTACGCCGACGCTCGCATCGCGTTTCGCGAAATTGGAACGATTGACAGATAGAACCTTACTGGGAAGATTTGCGCTCGCATTTGAACGGTTCTATCACAGGTTCTCTGATGTTTATCAGAAGATGCTCAAATGGTCTCTTGTCAACAAGGCAAAAGTTGCTCTCGGAGCAACCGGCGTATTTATTTTAGCTCTATTGATTCCTGCCTTCGGACTCATCGGGAATGAATTCATGCCGCAGTCGGATCGAGGTGAGTTTGGTGTGTCTGTTGAATTGATGCCCGGTTCCTCAGTGGAGCAGACCAACCAAACAGCGCTACAGATAGAACGGATATTATCTCAAATGCCGGAAATAAAGAAAGTTTTCACAGGAGTTGGTGCACAAGAAAGTGGTGCTCTTACTCTGTCAAGCAATAACCTGGTACAGTTTAATGTGGCACTTATTCCGAAGGAAAATCGCAAGAAAACCACTTCGCAGGTGGGTGAGGAAATCAAAACGAAGGTGCGCGAGATTCCGGGAACAAAGGTCTACGTCAATCCGATCGGTATCTTTGGATCTTCCGATCAAGCTGCGATTCAAATAGGTATAAGCGGTACGGACAATAAACTCATCATGCAGGCCGCAGCGCAAGTAAAGCAGATCCTGAATTCTGTGGAAGGCACTACAGACGTTCGTCTTTCCTCGGAATCGGGAAAACCGGAAATGCAAGTTGAGATCGATCGTGCAAAATTGGCGCAGCTCGGTTTATCCGTTGCGGATGTCGGTACAACATTGCGCGTGGCATTGACAGGAGACAACGATTCGAAATTCCGTGACGGTACAAATGAATATGACATTCGCATACAGTTCGATAAATACAATCGATCGCAGACAGAAAGTATCGGCAGTATCACTTTTATGAATAACCGAGGCCAGCTAATAGAACTGAAACAATTTGCGAATGTGTTCATGTCTTCCGGACCAACAAAGTTGGAACGGAGAGACCGCATTGGTGTCGTCTATGTCTCGGGTCAAACACTGGGCAGGCCGACAGGTACGATTATGCAGGATTTTAAAAATAAAATTGCGGGTGTACAGCTTCCAACCGGAATCTCACTTTCGTACCTCGGTATGGAAAAGATGCGCGGCGATAGCTTCATCGATCTTTTTCTTGCTATGTTAATCGGGATTCTCTTTGTATACCTGATTATGGTGGCGTTGTACGATTCGTATGTCTATCCCTTTGTGGTTCTTTTTGCGATTCCACTCGCAATGGTCGGCGCAATGGTGGCACTGGCTGTTTCAGGAAAATCACTCAGCATCTTTACAATCCTCGGCATTATTATGCTGATCGGCCTTGTGACTAAGAATGCAATTCTCCTTGTTGATAGGACGAATCAGACAAGGCTGGAACAAGGATTATCGGTGTACGATGCGCTGCTCGAAGCGGCGAAATCACGGCTGCGTCCGATTTTGATGACGACATTTACTATGATTTTTGGTATGATGCCGATTGCATTATCGACAGCGTCCGGCTCAGAATGGAAGTCTGGTCTGGCATGGGCGATCATCGGCGGATTGACAAGCTCGCTTTTCCTGACGCTGATCGTTGTTCCTGTGGTCTATATGAAAGTGGATGAATGGAAGGAAAAGATTCCTGGATTCTTTAAGAAACCTTCATCTCTTTTTGACAAAAGAAAAAGACGCACTGTCGTCACATCAGACGGCGAAATAGAATATGCTGATGTGAAATAAAAGCTCCTGAAATGAAGAGGCACGGACTGAACTTCGTGCCTCTTTTATTTTATACCTGTTTTCATGCGTACTATCGTAGATTTATTCAGCAAATAGTAGTAACGTAAATTTAAAACATTCTGACGAGGGATACATGGTCCGAAAACGAACAGTACTGCTCTTACTTGTGCCATTGATGCTCATGGTTTTTATGGAGCGTTCGCGGGGGCAGGATACGACAGCACGGCGCCTGACATTAGAAGAAGCTGTGCGCTTTGCAATAAAACACAATCCGGATTTGGAAAGTGCGCGTCTGGAAGTGAAAAAATCGGATGCCCGTGTCCTCGAAGCGTGGGGATATGCGATGCCTTCAATCGACCTATCCGCAAATTTTGTTCACCTGATCGATAAACCGATCACATATTTCCCCGATTATCTTTTATACCCGTTGTATAAACTTATGGGCGATTCAACGCATTATCCAAAACCGACCGGCGAGTTAATACAATTGCCGGGGTCTATGTCGCCTGATTATTCGGCAACTGCATCACTGAATTTTAAACAGGTTATTTTTAATGGTGCTGTATTTGTTGGAGTCGGAGCGGCGCATGTGTATTCGCACCTTGCGCGTGATTTATATCAGGCGAAACATATCGAGACAGTGACCAAGGTGAGAAAAGCGTACTACCAAACATTGCTTGCACATGAAGCTCAGGAATTGATGCACTCGAGCCTGCAAAATGCAGAGGATAATCAAAAGAATGTGCGGCTCATGCTGAGTCAGGGAATTCTTTCAGAGTATGATGAACTGCGGGCCTCGGTGGGAGTAGAAAATCTTCGCCCTGCGGTCATTCAAAGCGAGAATAATTATAATCTTGCACTTGATAATCTTCGAAATACGATCGGACTTTCGAACAATGAGAATATCGTGCTCTCCGGTGATCTCAAGTTTGTGCCGGTTGACGATTTAATAGTGTCAGAAGCGGAATCACTTGTTCTGGAGACCAATCCGGGATTAACGGCGGCAAAACGTCAGATAGAATTAAATGGAGCCGTGATTAATGCAGAGAGATCAAATTATTTGCCGACAATTGCCATGTTTGGATCGTATTCTTATTCGGCGATCAACGACCGATTTAATTTCTCAACAAACGATTTTTACAAGTCTTCTCAGGTAGGATTAGTTTTTTCACTCAGCCTGTTCCAGGGACTTCAAACATATTCCAAGGTTGAACAGGCACAGTTAGAACAACGGAAGAGTGAAGAACAACGGACGACTGTAGAACGGAACTTATATACAGGTGTGCATTCGGTAAAGAGCAATTTACAGCAGGCACGAAAGCGTGTTGAAGCACAGGACAAAACCGTTGAGATGGCAGAGCGCGGCTACAAGATTGTCACAACGCGTTTTCTCTCGAGCGCTGCTACGCAATTGGAAGTGAACGATGCACAACTTGCGTTAACACAAGCGAAAGTAAACCGTATTCAAGCAATTTATGATTACCTCGTCGCTTCGGCCGAGCTGGATCAACTCATCGGTCACCTCCCCAGTTATGCGATAGAAACTGAAGAATAGAACCCACCGTAGAAGGAATACTTCAATGAACAATATAGCAAGAATAGTAACGGTTCCAGTGCTTTGTACCGGTTTGGTGTTTTTCTCCTGCAAAAAGGTCGATGAAAATACCTCGCTCAAGATTCAGCCGGTCGACGTAAAAATTGAAATCATTAAACCGACGCGTCTTGTAGATGCTATCCAAGTAGCAGGAACTGTGAAGGCTTTTGAGGATGTCAATATTAGTCCTGAAGAGGGTGGAGTAATCAAAGAATGGATAGCTCAAAAAGGCCAGCATGTAAAAAAAGGCGATCTGATAGTAACATTGAAAGATGAAGTGATCAAGGCCGGGTACGATGCTGCTGAAGCGCAATACCGTATGGCGGATTTAAATGTTGAGAAACAGCAGAAGGTATTTGAACAACAGGGTATTAGCGACCTTCAGATGAAGAATTTCCAATATGGCCGCGATGCTGCAAAAGCCAACGCTGACTTAATGAAAGCACGCTGGGAACGGACTCAGATTCGCAGCACGATCGACGGTGTTGTAGAGAATACTCCAATGGGCAACCTCATGAACGAGGGAGAATTCGCGCCGCCCGGAGTACCGATTGTCCGTATCGTCAATAATTCGAAAGTGAAAATTCAGGCAGAAGTACCGGAGTTATATTCAGGCACACTTCCTCTTGGCATACCGGCCGTTGTGACATTCGATGCATTGCCAGGCGATACACTCAGAGGAAGGGTGTCGTTTGTCAGTTCAGCAGTATCTGCAGCAAACCGAACAATGCAGGTAGAACTCATTCTATCGAATCCATTCCGAAAGCTCAAACCAGAAATGGTAGCAAAGGTAAAATTACTTCGCGAGGCAAAGAATAATGCAATTCTCGTGAGTGAAAACATCGTGCAGCTGGTAGATCGTGATCGTATTATTGTCTATGTAGAACAAGACGGTAAGGCACAAGAGCGGCGTTTAAAACTCGGCGGCCGCCAGGGAATGATGATGGAAGTGTTGGATGGTTTGAAGATAGGTGATCATCTCGTTGTCACCGGCTATCAAAAACTCGTCGATGGTACAACAGTCAATGTCGTAAAATAGACGGAGCAATGAAAATGAAAATCTGGAGTATGGCTGTAGATAATAAAATCGTCGTCTATATTCTAATGGTGCTGATTGTCATGTTCGGCTGGAGTGCCTATCAAGGGCTTCCACGCGAAGCGGCACCTGACATCACCATTCCACTTGTGATTGTGGCGACACCGTACATCGGTGTATCGCCAGTTGATATCGAAGGGCTCATCACACAACCGCTTGAACGTGATCTCAAAGGCTTAAAGGATCTCAAACAAGTAACATCCGTCTCAAAAGAAGGCCTTTCGACGATTCGTGTGGAATTTAACACCGGTATTGATATTGATGAAGCATTACGCCGTGTGCGTGATAAGGTAAATTCAACACGTCCGCAGCTTCCAACCGATATTCTTGATCCCGTTATTTCGGAAATCAACATCAGTGAATTTCCGATTATGTTCGTCAACGTCGGTGGCGAGGTTGGATTAGCACGGCTAAAGAAAATTGCCGACGATATCCGTGACAGAATTGAAGGAATATCGGGCGTTATTAGTGCAGATGTTACCGGCGGTTTAGTACCAGAAGTACAGGTGAATGTTGACGTCTATAGGATGAACGCCTATCAAATTAGCTTTGATGATGTGGCAAATGCAATCCGTGCAGAAAATCTATCTATCCCTGGTGGGACAATCGATACCAGGGAAAAGACTCTAACGGTGCGTGTACCCGGCGAATTCAAAGAAGTAAAACCCCTTGAAGATATTGTTATAAAAAATCAGAGTGGTAAACCGATCTATTTACGCGACGTAGCAAAAGTGGATTATTCCTTTGAAGATAGACAAACGCATGCACGTTTAAATGGGACAGAAGTAGTATCACTTGCAGTACGCAAACGAGCCGGTGAAAATCTTATTCGAATCTCAGAGGAGGTAAAGCGAATTGCAAAGGAAGAGCAAACAAAACTACCGGCTGGTATCAAACTCGATATTTCCAACGATCAATCGGTCTTTGTTATTCGTATGGTAAAAGAATTGGAAAATAGTATCTTGAGCGGCATGTTTCTCGTGATTATGTCTCTGTTCATGTTCTTTGGCTTTAAAAATGCAATGTTGATCTCAACTGCAATTCCATTATCGATGTTTGTTGGATTTGTGGTATTGTCGACACTCGGAATTACGTTGAATATGGTGGTACTATTTTCACTCGTGATGGTGCTTGGTATTTTGGTAGATGATGCGATTGTCGTTATTGAAAATACGTATCGGCACCAGCAGGAATATGGCGAACACCCGATTGTTGCAGCAAAAGCTGCGGCAGGAGAAGTTTTTGTGCCTGTTCTTACATCAACCATTACCACATTGTCTGCATTCTTACCTTTGATGTTCTGGCCAGGGATTGTAGGCAGCTTTATGAAATTTTTCCCGATTACACTTATTATCACCTTAAGTGCTTCACTCTTCGTTGCATATGTCATCAGTCCGGTGCAAAGCGCTCAATGGATCAACTACAAACGTGAAATCAAAAAGGCAAAAGAGGATCGCGAACATCCGCATTGGTACAAAAAATACAATGTGTTTAATAGTTTGTACCATGAAGTAGATACAGTTGTCTTTCCGTGGTTCCAGAAGGAATACGTGAAAATCCTTCGCTGGACATTGGAACGTAAATGGCTTACTATTGGCGGTTCGTTCGGACTGCTTGTATTCATCATGATTCTTTTCGGATTATTCAACAAAGGTGTTGAATTTTTTCCGACAACAGAACCGTCGCAAATAAACGTGACCATTGAAACTCCCGCCGGTACTTCCTTGAATGTTACCAACGGCATCTCTGAAATCTTGGAAGAGCGTATCAGTCAAATACCGCACATAAAGGATATTGAATATTTTGCAACAAGCGTTGGTACTTCTGATGACATATTTGATATGGGCGGGCAGGGGACTCCGAACAAAGGCCGCATTGCTATTAATTTCTTTGAAAAAAAACTGCGGAAACAAAACACGTTTCAAACGATTGAAGAGGTCCGTAAGACGACGATCGGAAATGCGGGTGCTACCTTGCGCATAGTAAAGCAACAAATGGGACCGCCGGTTGGTTCACCGGTGAATATAGAAGTATCCGGTGAAGACTATGCGCAATTGGCCTCACTCAGTCGTTCGATACGTGAAAAGATTAAGGATATAAAAGGCCTTGTCGATTTGAAAGATGACTATAATACCGGCAGGCCAGAAGTAGAAATTATTGTTGATCGTGAAAAAGCGGGACTTTTCTACACGAGCACCGGCCAGATTGCTTCCACGATTCGCGCTGCAATTGCTGGTGTGGAAGCATCCAAGTACCGTGTTGGCGAGGATGAGTACAAAATACGTGTTCGCTTGCAGGAGGATCAACGCCAGTCACCGAATGATTTAGAGAATCTGCGTATTACGTTTATGAATCGTCGCGGACAGTTGCTTTCGCTGCCATTGACATCGCTTGCCGAAATAAAGCGTACAACATCAGTAACAGACATTAGGCGTAAAGATCAGAAACGGGTCATCACTGTCAGCGGCGATGTAGAGGGTCGCGTACAATCTGAGGTAATCAAAGAAGTGAAAGCACGCCTCTCGAACATGGATCTTCCGGCAGGGTACGGAGTCAAACTGACTGGTTCAGAAGAAGAGCAACAAAAGGCCGCAGCTTTTCTGGGGAATGCATTTATCATTACACTGCTGTTGGTTTTCCTGATCATGGTGGCAGAATTTAATTCGATGAAAGTGCCTTTTGTCATTATGATTTCTGTTATTCTCTCGCTTATTGGTGTTATGTTTGGGCTTGTCATTACACGCACTCCGGCCAGTGTGATTATGACCGGAGTTGGAGTTGTAGCTCTTGCAGGTATCGTTGTTCGAAATGGCATTGTGTTATTGGATTTTGTTAAGCACAAACATGGCGAAGGGGGAATGTCACTCAATGATGCGTTGCTTGAAGCAGGACGTATTCGTTTGCGGCCTGTGCTTTTAACTGCAGTTGCCACTGTTCTTGGACTTGTACCAATGGCAACGGGTATTGATTTTGACTGGCGTGAATTTCATTTTATCTTTGGTGCAGAGAGTGCGGAATTTTGGAGACCACTGGCGGTCACAATCATTTTTGGTCTCACCATCTCTACATTTTTAACGCTTGTTGTTCTACCGACAGTGTACTCGTTGCTTGATGAGTGGGCAGAGAAGGCCGGACAATTGTGGAAGAATAAATTTGGAACAAAAGAGATAGACAAATAGGAAAATGCTGCAAAATAAAAAGGATTCTTTTCCACATAGAAAAGAATCCTTTTTTTGTTCTCACTTGAATGGCAGAAGTTCAACGTGACATGCGAAAGTCAATTGGTATCATGATTTTTGAACTTACAGGACCTGTAGACATCATGGCTGGTTTAAAAGTGTACTTCATAACAGCTTCAACCGCGGCTTCATTAAAAACATCGCTGGCACTTTTAACAACCTTTGCTTGAATTGGTTTACCCTGTGCATCGATAGTTACTTCAACAGTTACCCTGCCCTGGAGTCCCATTTTTTTTGCAATTTCTGGATATACTGCCGGTTCACGATGGATAAATTCCGGTTGAGATTCAATGGCAACAAATGGCATTGGTGCAGGTGTGCTTTCTGCTGGTTTGGTCTGTTGTTGAGCCGGTGGTTGCGTTGATGGAGTGTTCACAACTGGCTGTTGTGATGGCTGTTGGGCCGGTTGTGTCTGAGTGCGTATTGGCTGCGTTGTTGCAGGTGTCTGGACAGGTTTTTGCTCTGAAGTAACAGGTTTTTTTATCTCGGGTGTTGTCTTTTGAACTTTCGCCGGCTCTTTCGATTTCTCCGCGATTGGAGCAGGTTCGTTTCCAGATTGGGGAGTAGAAGTCGTCGTCGTGGGTAGTGTCGGTGTTGCACTTTCCTGCGAGACAGGAGGCTGCTGCACTGTTAGTTGCTCACTCGGTTTGCTTGCGGAATTTTTTGAAAGAATAAACCAAGTTCCCACTAAGAGAATAACAACTGCTGCCGCTGCCATAATGAGTATCTTTGGTTTATTAGATTTAGCGGCAGGTTTATCTTCTTCTTCTCGTGCTTCAGCAATAGGAATGGTGGTCTTGCTTTCCTTTACTACTTCTTCCTGTGGTGCCGGAGACTCTCCACGTATTTGCAGAGCGGCGAGTTGCTCAATTTTTTTCTCATATTCTTTTGCAACAACACTTCCCGGTTCGATGATATAAATGCGCCGGATCTCTTCAAGGGCGCGCTGATATTCCTTCTTCTCTACATAGTCATCGGAACGCTGAAAGTACTGGCTTTTTAATTTTTCAAGCGCCGCTTCTTTTTGTACTTTTTGTGAATCTTCTTTTGGAACAACTGCACGGCGTTGGACATCGCTGATAGCGCGATCAATCATGGGGGGAAGCGATTTGATTATTGCTGTGCGGTTTTCTGCTTGAAGTGAAGGATCGTTTAATTTAGCAATTTGTTTTTCAATAGCGATGAGGTATATGTTCTTCGCATCCGCTGCCTTTACCTCTTTCATAGCCGTCAAAGCTTCGGCAAAATTACTTGCTTCTGCTTTACGGTGAATATCCTGCAATCGGTCGATGATAAATTGCTGTGTATCTATTTTTTCTTGCGGTTCCATGCTGCCGTCTCGTTGTGAGTGCTTTTATCAGCTTCCACCCATCGCTTTTTCATTCGGGTAGACTAACTTTAGCGTTTGACCAGTTTGCTGCGCATGACGAATCTCGTTCTGCCGTATTCGAATTTCTGCTTTCTTCACTTCCTTGTTCAATGGGTCGATGACATAAGCTTTTGCCAACTCATCAAGCGCTTGTGCAAACTCCTTTTGTTTCTGAAGCTCGTCTGCCGCCCTCAGATGAATCCATATCAACTGATCCCGTTCTTCATCCTTAATGGTTGAATCAGTTGTTCCTTCTGTCATTTCTAATTCGGCGATCTCAGCATCAGCTTGAGCTTTCACGATGTCTTCTTCGAGAGTTTTTAATTCTGCATTCTCTTGATCAATTGTCATTCCAAGAGCAATTTCCATCAGCGCTTCATCGTACACTTTCTTGGCAAGATACTCACGTGCTTGACGCAGATGCTGTTTGAGTGATTCCTGATGAGCATTCTGATCTTTTTGTGATTGCCAATCAGCTAAGTCTTGCTGTGTTTGATTTTTGAGATCGAGTAAATCTTCGCGCGAAGGATCAATGACGAGCGCTTGATCTATTTCCGAAAGAGCTTCTTCATAACTTCGGAGAACTCTGCACTCCTTTGCGCGGAAAAGATGTTTCTGGATGACTTTATTATTCTCTTCAGTCTGTTTCCGTTTTTCAAATGCTTGTTGTGCCTTTTCGATTTCTGCTTCAATTGCTTTCAGTGTGTCGCGTTCCGGATCGAGTACAATCGCTTCGGTAATGGTCTTGAGGGCATCTTCAAATAATTCCTTGTTCAGGTACTCTTTCGCTTTTAAGACAAAGTCTTCTATTTTTGTATTCTTTTCTTCTTGAGCGAGTTTCTCTTGCCATTGTTGATGTGCGTCCTGTATCTGCTGTTCAAGTGCCCGGAGTTCTGAACTGTCCGGATCGTACGAATATCCTTCTATGACTTCGGTAAGTGCTTCATCAAAAGCTTCACGGTCAAGAAATTCCCTCGCGCGTGTTTTATGCTTATTGAGTGCGTTTTGCCGAGATTCCTCTTCTTGCTTCTTGTGTTGTTTTTCCTGGTGCTCGTGAAATTCGTTTTGAAGTTGAAATTCATATTTTTGCACTGCTTCACTCAATGGATCCAGCAGAAATGCTTTGGCAACTTCGTCAAGCGCTTTGCTGTATTCATATTCAGAGGCGTACTGTGATGCTGCTGCAAGATGCTTGAAAATCTGCTCTCCGGTTTCATCAGCGGGCATGGCCGCTGCATTTTCTTCTGCCGTTGCAGTCTCTTGCGCCTTTTTCTGGTTCTGCGATGTAATAATTTCATGTTCCATCCGTTTCACATCTTCATCAAACGGATTGACAATAAAGGCGAGTGCAACTTCGCCAAGGGCGTCTTCGTACCTTCCGTCGGACATATATCCGCGGGCTTTAGTAAGGTAGAGGAAAACTTTCTCTTTGTCGGCACGGCGTTTCGCTTCTGTTTCTGCGCTTTCGCCAAGCATAGCACGTTCGCGTTCTGCTTGCTCGAGCTGGCGAAGCTCTTCCTCCTGCCGACGGCGCACAGATTCTTCCGATACTTGACGTTGTTCTTCGGCAATGCGCAATGCTTCTTCCTGAGCCGTCTGAATGCGTTTCTCGCATGCCTGCAAAGCGTCGTTCATGGGATCCAACACATACGCTCGCGTAATAACCCGCAATGCCTCTGACCACTTTTGTTGACCGGCGAGAAGATCGGCGTTTTCTATGTGTTTCTGAATGGCGGTGATAATTGCTTCACGTTTTTTACGCTGTTCCTCTTCGCGACGGCGATACTGCTCCAATTGCTCGCTCTGTTCCCGCTCTTGTGCGTCACGAATTTTTCGCTCCAAACTGAGGACTTCCTCGTTCAGCGGATCCACCACCACGACAAATGCTAATTCGCTCAATGCTTCGTCAAGCCTGCCGTTGTTCAAGAATTCTTGCGCGCGGTTTAAATATTGGGAAATTTTTTGTTGTTGTGCTTGATTGCGGGCTTCTTCTTCTCTGCGGCGCTTTTCTTCTTTCTCCTGTTGCATGCGCAGCACTTGAGCTTTGAGAAGCTCCTGGCGCTTCTGGTTATCTTCTTGTTGTTTCTGGAGCCGTTCTTGGTCAACACGTAAGCGTGTTTCTTCTTGCGATTTCCTGATTTGGTTCTCCGCTGCATGAATTTTGTCATTGGCGGGATCCAGCAGGTACGCGCGAGCTACTTCATCAAGAGCGCGGTTAAAATCTCCCTTTCCTAAATAATCCTTTGAACGATCAAGAAAGACGATAATTTTCGATTCGATGGCTTGGTGACGGAGTTCTTCATTCCTTCGGCGTTCGTCATCCTCCTTTTTGCGGAGAGCCACATCTTGTTCTTGTTTGGCAGCTACAGCGGCAGATCGTTGTGCCTCTACGATGGCAAGATTAGAAATGTGTTCGAGGGTAGCCGACATTGGCGGCGGTTCTACTGGCTGTGGAGGCGCGCCATCATCGAGCTCTGGCTTTTTCTCTTTTTGTGCAGCGACAAGTGAACGTACACGTTCTTCGTACGCGAGAGCGTACAGATTCCTTGGATCTCTTCCACGCGCCTTGGCAATTTCTTCAAGTGCGGTGGTATAGTTACCTTCCCTCACAAGTTTGTCAGCTTGCTTGAGGAATATTGCAACTTCTTTTAACTGTTCAGCGCTTCTTGGAGAATCTGAAGCTTTTGCCATTACTCGCACCTTATCGAGGAGACTTTATTATCTGTCAAATAAAACCCACTTCGGCATCTCATGGTAGATAATTTCCAAATTATTGTCAATAAAACAAATTATTAACTGGAAAAATGACGGCATAGTATGAGGTTGTCTTAGGAACGCCGTTATATCAGCGAATCTGTTAAACTATTAAAATAAAAAGAACAAGTCGGGGTGAGAGGATTCGAACCTCCGGCCTCCTGCGCCCAAGGCAGGCGCTCTAACCGGGCTGAGCCACACCCCGAATTTCTATTTAATCAATACATTATAAGCAAAATTAGCAGTGAAATCAACATTGTCTTCATTTTGATAGAGCGAATTGAATGAATTCAAATCGATGTAAAATTTGTTTGATGCTCGGTATAGTTTATTCAAAATCACCTTTGACGATAATTAGCTGCAAAGATAATCTGAATACATGATGTATTCCAGCAAGCATTATTTTTGATGCGAGTATAACTTCTGCAATTCTTCTCTTTGTTCTGTACGGTCACCGGCGGTGCACTAACCACCATTCAGGGTTTTGTTTTTCCCGTTCTTTCCAAATTTCAAAATGAAGAATTGCACCCACGACAGTGTCGCCACTTTTTGCTATGATTGTTCCTTCTGTAACGCGCTGAGACTCCGAAACCGTAATATCCGAGAGATGCGCATACACTGTGCGGAAACCGTTGCTGTGGTTCAGGATGAGCACGTTACCAAATCCCGGAATGAATGACATCACCGCTACTTCACCATCTGCAACGGCATAGACATCTGAACCAGATGGTGTTGCGATATCGATACCAGTGTTTTGTGTAATTGTTTTCAAGACCGGATGAGTTTGGTTCCCGAAAGGGGTCTGAACTGTTCCGTGTGCTACTGGCCAGCGGAGTTTTCCTCGTCGCCGCTCGAATGCCAATACTGCTTTTGTGTCGACTGGCTGCGGTGTGAACGGTGCTGGCGGCGTTGCTGTTCTCTTCAGTTCGCGCTCTCGAGCTTCTGCGGCCAACCGCTCGCGTCTTTCGGTTTCTTCGCGTTCTTTTCGTATTCGTTCTTTCTCAATTAATTCTGCAATGAGATTCTCAATTTTCTTGGAGGCTTCTGTTTTTCGTATCAATTCCTTCTGATACGTCTGTTTATTCTTACGTATTTTCTTCAGCACCATTTGCCGCTGTGAAAATGTCCTCTTTAAGTTTCCTTCTTCGCGTGTTTTTTCAGAAAGCAGCTGCCGCTCTCTTTGCAGTTTTATTTGGAGCTGCTCGTTTTTTTGCTCCAAAGTAGCTTTATTTTCGCTTATACTCTGCAGGTCTTTGGCGCGTTGATCAGAGAATTTTTTTAAATATTGAATGCGAATAGAAAGCTGATTAATGGATTTTGATGAGAAGAGGAGTTCGACATCATACACACGTCCATTTTTATATACCGACCGGACATAATTAGCGTAATGCGATTTTAAAAACTGAAGTTGTCCTTCTAAATTGGCAATAGCACTCTTGGCGGTGTCGATCTCTCCTGTCATGCTGAGTTCTTCCTCCCGAAGTTTCTGAATCAATTGTCGGATGAGAACAGAATTGTGTTCGAGGTCATCAAGTCGATCCAGCGTTATTTTTTCTTTTTTTTCGCTATCATTTACTTTTTTTTCATAGGCCTGAATATCGTTACGAAGTTTCTGTAACTCGTTTTCCCTCTGCTTAATTTCTTTATTGGTTCGTTGTGCAATCGCAGGAAGTGCGAAAACCATGAACAGTGAGAGGATAAGAATACGAGAAAGAATACGCATTACCAGTGAATTCGTTCGGCGTTAGATGGAATTGTGAAAGTGAAGTGAAGTTGTTCTGTGTTCACCAGAATTTCAGAATATGTAAAAGTAAGCCTCTGCCGCGTCTTTGGTTGAATGACGCGAATGGTATAAGGCATCGCAAATCCATTGACGTCCTCGAAGTTATTGAATGTCTGCTCAAGTGCCAGCTTTCCGCTTTGATCCAGAAATTGAACTTTCTGAATGTACAATGTCGTCGGATCAATCCAATACTTCCGACTCGTTTTAGAGGAAGTAAAGACGAACACACACTGGTCGTTTTCTATGTATGTTTCGTCGGGGGCGTGAAAATCGTTTTCAAGGAATGCTCCGCCTGCAAATAAATTCAACAAATCATCAAAACTTAGTTGAACATGAAGAATGCGATTCAAGTTTTCTACACTGGATAATCCGGTGATGAGTTTATTTTCCAGACTATTATAGAAGAGGAATCCCGTTCTCGTGACGAGTGCTGATCCAACTTTAATGCCGAATGGTCCCTGAAGATTAATAAGCACGGAGTCGGGTTTTTGGAGTGTTAACGTAAATGATCCACTTTGCGCGATTTCCGGTGTCTCAACGGAAATTCGTCCTTCGCCCGTCATCGAGTGAATGTGCGCGTGATGACTGCGCGTGATTTCCTGAACTTCTAAATAGGAAACGGGGCGATCGCCGAGGTTGAGCGGTCTTGTTGTCCGGCATCCAATGAGTGTAAGGAGAGAAAAGCAAAGTAGGAAGATAGAAAATCGGAACATCAGATAGCTCCATGGAGAATTTTTTCTTTTACCGCCTCGTTCTTTGGATCCATCTCCAGTGCTTTCTTCCACAACTCGATTGCCTGTTCTTTCCGCCCGAGTTTGAGATACACATCGCCAAGATGTTCGTGAACAACGGCACTTGCTTTGCCGGTTGCGACGGATTTTTCTATGTACCCAGCGGCATCCTTGTAATTTTTCAACCGGAAGAAAATCCAGCCATAGGTATCGAGGTAAGCGGAATTATCCGGTTCAGCAGTTACTGCTTGCTTTGACATTTCTAAGGCGCGCCTAAGTTGAAGTCCGCGTTCAGCAAGACTGTATCCATAATTATTGAGAAGCAGCGCAGACTTCGGATCCAACTTTAATCCTTCTTCGTACAAACTGTCGCTTTCCTGATAGCGATGTAATCCATCTAACGTGAGGGCAAGTGAACTGAGTGTGTTAAGATCCTTGGGATTCAGTATATACGCTTTCTTTAATGGCGGTACGGCATCTTCCTGTTTCTCCATGCGCGTAAGTGCAAGTCCTTGAAGCAGATAAAAACGAAAATCGTTGGGAAGCACCTTCTGTGCTTGTTCCATCTCTTCAAGCAGTTTATTGTATTTCCCTTGTTCGAATAACGAAGAACCTAAAAACCACCATGCGTCTGCATGATGTTCTTCCAACTTTGTTACTTGCTCAAAGTATGTACCGGCAAGCGAATCTTTGTGCTGGTTAGCAGCAAGGGCGCCAAGATACCAGCACGGTCGCCAATCGTTGGGGATTTCCTTGTGCAGATCTTCAAACAATCCCTGTGCTTTTTGAATCAACGTTGAGTCGTGTTCTGTTAACCCAAAGAATCCTAACGCGATCCGTAATTTGATCCCTGTGTTTTTTATCCCACGGTTTAATAATTTTTCATAGAGATCAATCGCATTTTGAAATCGTTTCTGATCTAAATAAACATCTGCGAGTGTAGCAACAACTTCTGCATCGGAAGAATCGGATTCGACCATTGTTTCAAGGATCGAACGCGCCTGATCTAATTTTCCGCTTTTCGCAAATGTTTCTGCAAGTTGTTTTTGGAGCGGCTTGTTGGTTGGATCGAGCTCAAGCATTCGCTTGTACTTTGTCGCAGCTTCATCAAACCGTCCGATCGCACTATAAAGCTGAGCACACTGGAAGAGGATATCCAACTGCTCACCGTTACGCTCAAGCATCTTTTCGTAAATCTCCAATGCTTTGAGCGGCCGTATTTGTTGGTAGAGATTTGCTAATGCAATCCATGCGGCAGTGGCATTGGAATCAATCCTGACAATCTCTTCATATTCATGGATGGCTAAATCTACTCGAGAGGCATTGAAATAAATTGTGCCAAGATTTTCGCGGTACGAAATGTTCTGCGGTTCTAACCGAACAGCTTCGCCGGCTGCTTCAACGGCACGATCGAACTTGTTCAAGAGTAAATAATCCCTGGAGATGGCAAAGTAGATGGAGGCATTTGGATCTGATTGCAGCGCTTCTTGGTATTCGAGAATGGCTTCGGCGAAAGAGCCTTTTGCATCCAACGCGGCACCTTCGACAAAATGCTGAAGTGCGTGATCGCGCTGCAATTCAATCATCTTGCGCTCCTGCAAATTGACTCTGCGATCAGCGGGCGTTGATCGAGAAGTCTTCTGTGAAGTGGCGCAGCCTGAGAGAAAAAAAATCCCCACGATGGAGGTGAGGGAAATAAGAAACTTAATAGTGTTATTCATTACATATAAATATATTGAAACAGAGCGCCACATACAAGCATCGGCACCTTGTTTTGCAGGTAGAAAGCGATTATCTTAAAATAATAATGGAACTGTCTAAGAAATATGATTTTGCTGTTGCTTGGAATTGGGCGTTTGACCGTGAGTTTATACAGCTTGTACAAGAAGTGTTTCGCCTGAATAACCTGTCGGTTTTGGAAATCCGTGCAGAAAATGTAGAAGAAATTTTTAATATGCTCAAGAAAGAGAAACTACAATTTCGCTATTTCCTTGATCGGGCTTCAGATGAGGACGATGCATTCCAACCGTTGGCGCGATTTATTCTCAAGCAATTTCGTGCAGGTGATGGAACCTCAATGCGTCCTATCAATCTTCATGATCTGCAAATCCGCGCTGCTGATAAAGCGACGATGCACCTCGAATTTCTTGCGCATGGTATTGAGGTTCCCTATACTATCATCGTTTCTCCATACAATCATAAACAAGAAATGGAACTTACAATTACCGAATTGGCAAAACTCGGACGGCCGTTTATAATAAAACCGGCAAACACAACCGGCGGCGGTATCGGTGTTGTGATGGGGGCTGAAACGTTGAAGGAAATTATCGAAGCACGACAATCCCATAAAAGCGACAAGTATCTCTTACAGGAAACTATTAAACCGATTGAATGTGCCGGGCGGCGGGCATGGTTCCGTGTGTTCTACGCGTTCGGTGATATTATTCCTTGTTGGTGGGATGATGTCACGCACATTTATTCTGTTTTGAATGAGGATGAAGAACGGCAATTTGATGTCGGACAGCTTACGACAATCACAAAACGTATTTATACAGTCTGCCAGCTCGAATTCTTTTCGACAGAATTAGTTTGTACTGCGGAGAGAAAATATGTTACTGTAGATTATGTGAATGAGATGTGCGATATGCGGCTGCAATCTCAATTTAAGGATGGAGTGCCGGATGCAATAGTTCATCGGATCGTTTCCAGAATGATGGATTATGTAAAATAAAAATTTAGAAAACTTCTGCATCGAATTCATTTCTGTATTCAACTTCTCCATGTTTCTTGACATACGCCCAAGTTTCCAGTATATTGTTCACCGATTTAGTTGGTTCTTTATCAAGGAATTGAAGTAGTTACTTATGCTTACGGAATTTGGCAAAGCTTTTATTTTTATACTTATTGGTGCAATTTTTGTCGCGCTCGGCCTGATAGGTGCATGGATATTTCGTCCGCATCGTCCGTATCCAGAAAAAAATGCTACATATGAATGCGGTGAAGAACCAATCGGCAGCGCGTGGATACGCCTTAATGTCCGCTTTTATGTTACCGCACTTGTCTTTCTGATTTTCGATGTCGAAGTAGCGTTTCTCTTTCCGTGGGCACTCGTCTATCGACAGTTTGGCCTTTTTGGCTTTTTAGAAATGGCAGTGTTCCTTCTCATCCTGATTGTTGGTTATGCATACGTATGGGTGAAGGGAGACTTAAATTGGGATAAGCCAACACAACAAATTCCTACCATCAATCGCACCATTGTGACGGCAGGGAGAATGAAAGTCGCTTCTGCAATTTTAGATGATGATGATATTAATGAAGGTGTGGAGTAAAGCCCGTGGGACTTCTTGATCAGCGATTTGAAAATGGCAATGTGTTTATAACATCACTCGATGGCCTTTTAAACTGGGCGCGGCTTTCATCGCTCTGGCAGATGCAGTTCGGTCTCGCCTGTTGTGCAATCGAAATGATGGCGGCATCGGCTTCCAATTTCGATATTATGCGATTTGGTGTTATCCCGCGTGCAACGCCCCGTCAGGTGGATGTCATGTTCGTTGCCGGAACAGTCACGATAAAAATGGCATCTCGTATCAAACGCTTGTACGATCAAATGTCGGAACCGCGTTACGTCATATCGATGGGAAGCTGTTCCAATTGCGGCGGACCGTATTGGGAGCATGGCTATCACGTCCTGAAAGGTGTAGATCGTGTCATTCCGGTTGATGTCTATATCCCGGGATGCCCGCCGCGTCCCGAGGCATTATTAGAAGGTATTATGAAGCTACAGGACAAGGTGCGCAGGGAAAGCATGGTCAAGAAACGGGCGTAACAGAATGACAGCACAAGAAATATTTGATGTGTTAAAAGCGAAATTTGGCGATGCGCTCAAGGAGGAAAAGATTTCCGCCGCGGGTGGATCCGCCGCGGTCGGATATGCCATGCAGGTGTGGATTAATATTGCGTCTGATAAAATCAAGGATATCTGTTTTTTCCTCCGCGATGATAGCGAGATGCAATTCGATTATCTTTCGTGTTTGAGCGGGGTTGATTACAATAACGGAACGCTCGGTATTGTCTATCATCTGAACTCGATGGTGTATAAACACACAATTGTTCTTAAAACTTTTTGTACGAAAGAAAATCCACACGTTCAATCTGTCAGCGATGTATGGGGAACCGCCAATTGGCACGAACGAGAAGTGTTCGATCTCTATGGCATCATCATCGACGGACATCCTGATTTGCGCCGCATTTTGCTCCCGGATGATTGGGAAGGCAATCCGCTTCGCAAGGATTATAAAGTTCAAGAATTTTATCACGGCATGAAGGTTCCGTACTAACGCTGAATGATGAACCCAACTATGCTGCAACCGCCGACTCTTCCAACAAATTATACTGTCAAACCTGGTCACATCAAGACTTCGACCGGCAAAACAATTCGTACAGAAGAAATGATTATTAACATGGGTCCTCAGCATCCGTCCACGCATGGGGTACTGCGGCTCGAAATTGTTGTTGATGGCGAAATTATTGTTGATTGTATTCCGCATATCGGGTATTTGCACAGGTGTTTCGAGAAGCACTGCGAGCAGATGACGAATTACCAGCAGGTCATTCCCTACGCGGACCGGATGGATTATTGTTCGGCAATGACCAATGAATGGGCATTTGCGCTGGCCGCAGAACGATTGTTGAAGATCGAAGTGCCGGAGCGCGTAGAATATATTCGTGTGATTATGGCGGAACTGCAGAGAATCGCCAGCCACCTAATTGCTGTCGGCACGTACGGCATTGATTCCGGTGCGTTCACACCATTCCTCTATACCTTTATCGACCGTGAGAAAATTCTCGACCTCTTCGAATTGACATGCGGTGCACGCTTGCTCTATAATTATATCTGGATTGGCGGCCTCTCGCATGACCTGCCTCCGAATTTTATTCAACAAGCGAAAGAGTTTATAACATATTTCCGTCCGCGAATAAAAATGCTGAACGATTTGCTGACCTACAATGAAATCTTTGTGAAACGAACAGCGAATGTTGGCGTTTTACCGAAAGATGTTGCTATTAATTATGCGGTCAGCGGGCCGCAGCTTCGCGGTTCCGGTGTGAATTGGGATTTACGCCGCGATGATCCGTATTCCATTTATCATAAATTGGACTGGCAGCCGCAGATTGGTAAAGGGGAAGTAGGAACAGTCGGCGATTGCTGGGATAGACATATCGTTCGTATGCGCGAGATGGAACAGAGTCTTCATATCATAGATCAGGCACTTGACGAATTACCGGAAGGGAATGTGAAGGCGGCGATTCCAAAACGCATTCGTCCGGAAAAAGATGCAGAAATTTATGTTCGCACAGAAGCATCACGTGGTGAATTGGGATATTATATTATCAGCGATGGTACAGCAAGCCCGTTCCGGGTGAAAGCGCGCGGGCCTGCATTTGTGAACCTGAGTGTTCTGCCGGAAATTGTCCGCGGCGGTTTGATCGCTGATTTAGTTCTTACCGCAGGCAGTATTGATATTGTTCTCGGTGAAGTCGATCGCTAACGTATAATTACATAAAATGGAATTCATTCAAACATTACTTGCAAATCAGTTACTCGTCTCAATTCTTCTGAGCACGCTTCCGCTTGTCTTCATCGTTCTCATGGTATTAGTGGTACTTTATACGGAGATGAAAGTGGCGGCGCACATTCAGGATCGTGTTGCATATATGCGCACCGGCTGGCATGGTGTGTTTCAGCCCATCGCTGATATGCTGAAGCTTCTGCAGAAGGAAGATATTATTCCGACGAAAGCGGACAAGCTGTTATTTCGCGCGGCACCGTTTATTGCGTTCACCGGAACGTATGTCGCTTATGCTGTACTTCCATTCAGCAGTATCTATATTGGTTCCAATATCAATCTTGGTGCATTCTTTTTAGTTGCAGCCGGCTCTCTCGTCGTCATTGGAATTTTGATGGCCGGCTGGGCATCGAATAATAAATGGTCGCTTTTCGGCGGAATTCGCTCGGCAGCACAAATGATCAGTTACGAAATTCCGACAGCGCTTGCCGTCATCATTGTTGTGATGATTACCGGATCACTGAATCTGCAGGATGTGACGAAGTTTCAAGATGGCGGTATCGGCAACTGGATTGTGTTCGGCGGCCCGCTGCCATGGACACAAAAATTAATGCTCATGCCGTTCACATTTGTCACATTCCTTATTATGTTCGTTGCTTCCATTGCGGAAGTCAACCGCACGCCGTTTGATTTACCGGAAGCTGAATCGGAGTTGGTGCAGGGATTCAATACGGAATATAGCGGTATGCGGTTTGCAATGTTTTATCTTTCAGAGTATGCAAACTTATTCACCGTCTCAGCTGTCGTCGTGTCGCTCTTTCTCGGCGGATGGTCGAGTCCATTTGGTGCATTTATGTCGGGACCTGTGTGGGGTGTCTTCTGGTTTGTCACGAAAGCGTATATGTTTATGCTGATGCAAATTTGGCTACGGTGGACGCTTCCGCGGTTGCGTGTTGATCAACTGATGTATGTCTCATGGAAAGTTTTAACACCATGGCTCTTTGTCTGTCTTCTTGCTGTCGGTTTGATTTTAGTAATCTAAACTCTTTAATGAACAATCGAAAATCGACAATCGGAAATTATTAAATTCAATGTTGGTACTCGGAACATATTTTTATAGTATTTTTCATTCTCTCTATACAGTTCTCGTAGGAATGAAGATTACCATCAAGCATCTCTTCACTCGCTCGGCAACTGTGCAGTATCCGACTGTCAAAATGAAAATTCCGGAACGGGCACGCAACCGTCTGTTTGTCAATATCGACGATTGCATTGGCTGCGATCAATGTGCCATTGCATGCCCGGTGGACTGTATTACGATTGAGACGATCAAATCAACTCCGGACATGGATTTGGGTTTGACGTCAAAAAATACGAAGAAGCGTCTCTACATTCCGCGTTTCGATATCGACATTGCGAAATGCTGCTACTGCGGACTGTGCGTGTGGCCATGTCCAACAGAGTGCATTGTGATGACCGATGTATACGAATTTTCGGAATATGACAGGCATAATTTGATATACAGTTTCAGCAATATGACGACGGAAGAAATCACCGCCGCACAAGATCGATTGAACGAGTTTAATGAAGAGCAGGCAGCGAAGAAAGCAGCTGCCGCCGCGGCTGCAAAAGAATCATCAGTGACTTCAACTTCACCAGCACCGGTGACGCCGCCACCAATAAAACCAGAACCTCCGGCAGCGGAGCCGAATAAAAGTTAAGATATTGTTTGACTGAATAAATAGATATGATTTCTTCATGCTTTTAGATTTTTATTTTTTCATTTTTAATTTACACTTTTTACTTTTGCATTGACTCTTATGGATCTCACTACAATACTATTTTATTTCTTTGCTGTAATCACACTGGGATCAGCGTGCATTGTTGTGTTCTCTCGGAATATTGTCCGCGCTGCCTTTGCCCTGTTGCTCGCATTATTCGGTGTAGCGGGCATTTATATATTCCTTCTCGCTGACTTTATTGCTGTCACGCAACTGCTTATATATGTTGGCGGAATTATGGTGTTGATTCTGTTTGGTGTGATGCTGACAAGTCATCAAATTAATGTAGATGCAAAAACAGGCACGGTCCAAACATTGCCGGCAATACTCATTGCCGCTTGTATCGGTGGAGCGCTGATTTGGGTCTTTTGGAGAACAGACTGGAAAGTGAAGCCGCAGTTGCCGCTCGTAGAAACAACCGCTGCAAATATTGGTGAATTGCTCTTGACAAAATACCTGTTACCGTTTGAAATTGCATCTGTAATATTACTTGTTGCTCTGATCGGTGCCGCAATGATTGCACGGAGAGAGAAGAAGGTTTAAATGAATACGCAAGATCTGATAAATTTTCTACAGCACCCAGGATTGATACATTTTCTTATCCTCAGCGGACTGTTATTCTCGTTTGGCATATTTGCCATCTTGACGCGCCGTAACGCCATTATGGTTCTCATGGGTGTTGAACTTGTATTGAATGCTGCCAATATCAATTTCGTGGCATTCTCGCGCTATGTTACCACGTCGTTTGATGGGCATGTAGTGGCGATTTTTGTCATCATTCTTGCCGCGGCAGAAGCAGCAATTGCGCTGGCAATCATTTTGAACATCTATCAAAACTTTAACACTGTGAATGTGGACGAAATTAATCAATTGAAAGATTAGCATGCTGATAGACAATCGGCAATCGTAAATCGTAAATCAGAATATGTCTCAAGAAACGTTACTTACTCTCGCATTGATCGTTTGGCTGGTCCCGTTAGTGGATTTTGTCATATTGATTTTTTTCCACAAACGTTTGCCGCGTTCCGGTGATTGGTTGGGCACATCCATTCTGTTTGCAGCACTTGCGCTCTCGCTGACGATTCTTTTCGCAAAACTTAACTTCTATCACGACCAAACCTTACAGGCTACATTCACGTGGGTGAATTTTGGAAACGTACCGGGTTTAGGCGCGATGCAAATTGATCTTGGCTTCATGATCGATAACGTTGCGGCGATTATGCTTGTCGTCGTATGTATCGTCAGTTCATTTGTGCATTTGTTCTCTATCGGCTATATGAAGGACGATGTACGTTACGGCCGCTATTTTGCATACCTTGGCTTATTTTCATTTTCGATGTTCGGTATTGTTCTCACAAATAATTTTTTACTGATGTATGTCTCATGGGAATTAGTGGGGCTGAGTTCGTATTTACTCATCGGTCACTGGTTTGAAAAGAAATCAGCTTCCGATGCCGGGAAGAAAGCATTCATTGTCACGCGTATTGGCGATGTCGGAATGTTCATCGGCATCTTAATTCTTTTTAACACGTTTCACACGTTCACGTTTGATGCAATATTTGAAGCGATGAAGGCGGGACACATTCCGTTTGGAAGTGAAACGTGGTTGACTGCCGCGGGTCTGCTTATATTCTGCGGAGCTGTTGGCAAGTCGGCGCAATTTCCATTGCATGTCTGGCTCCCGGATGCGATGGAAGGCCCAACTCCGGTCAGCGCGCTGATTCATGCCGCGACCATGGTCGCTGCCGGTGTCTATTTGGTGGCGCGTACATTTTCGATGATGACGGCTGAGACATTGATGGTGATTGCCTACATCGGTGCGATGACGGCATTTATATCCGCAACAATCGCAATTGCGCAGAACGATATTAAGAAAGTTCTGGCGTATTCTACAGTAAGTCAACTCGGCTATATGATCATGGGACTTGGTGTTGGCGCGTACACAGCCGGATTTTTCCATCTCACGACGCATGCGATGTTCAAAGCCGGACTTTTTCTCGGCTCCGGTTCCGTCATTTATGCAATGCACAGTGCCTTACACCACGCGAATGATCACAGTACCGATGCCCAGGATATTCGCAATATGGGCGGTCTCCGTGCAAAGATGCCGATTACATTTTGGACATTCCTCATCTACACGCTGGCGATTTCCGGCATACCATTCACGTCTGGATTTTTAAGTAAAGATGAAATTCTTGCCGGCACATTAGCATTTGGAAATCTTCATGGCGGATGGCATTGGATTGTTCCGATTACCGGATTCTTTGTCGCCGGATTGACGGCGTTCTACATGTTCCGTCTTGTTATTCTCACATTTCTTGGAGAACACAAAGACCATCTCCGTTTCGAAGCAATTCGTGAATCACCTTGGGTGATGACACTTCCGCTTATCGTGTTGGCAGTGTTATCGTTCTTTGCATTCTATAGCTGGAATCCCTTTGGAGCATCGTCTGGATGGTTTTATCAAGCAGTCAATCGTCCAGAATCAGTAGTTCCAGCTGCTGTTGCACCCACGAACACCGAAACGTTTACAGAAGCACTTCATCATTCGCATAGTCTTGCAATGCTTCTCTCGCTCACTATGGCAAGCATAGGAATTCTCATTGCCTTCGCAACGTATTACTGGAAAAAAATTAATGCCGATGCAGTTGCATCAGCGCCCGTGTTGAAGTATCTCTATAAGTTTTTCCTCAACAAATGGTATTTTGACGAGCTCTATCAAATGACGTTTGTTAAAGGAACGGATGTCATTGCGGATGCCTATCGATGGTTCGATAATGTCATAATTGATGGTGTTGTTAATGGCGTTGCAAAGTGGACGGTTGGAATTACGCATGGCGTCAAGCATACGTGGGAAGAGGGAATAGCCGGTTCAATTTTTTATCTTATTGTTTTTGCTTTGCTTTCGCTCTTTATCGGATGGGAAGTTGCTATAGGACTGTTTATACAGGGTGCAGGTATCGTTACAAAAATCGAATGCGGCTTGCTTGGCTCGGGTGTTGCAGCGCTGTCCTTCTTCTTATTTTACGTCGGCGTCGGCGGCTTTGATAATACAATCATTGATGGTATAGTGAATCTCGTCGCATACCTTGGAGGTTTTTGTGGTTTGCTGGCACGCAAACTTCAAACAGGAAAAGTGCAGACGTATCTTGCCTTTGCACTTTTTGGTGTCATGGTGTTTTTCTTATGGTTTAGATGACGCGAGTCGTGAAAAAGTTCTCTTAAGGAGTTGAGACTAATGGCATTTCAAATTTTGGGTATCGGATGGCTCAGTTGGATCACATTCCTGCCGATCATCGGCATGGGTATTGTCCTGCTGATTCCCAAGGAAGCACGCAGCGCAATGAAGTGGACTGCGGTTGGTGTCACGTTCCTGCAAGTCGTGCTTGCTGTGATGATTTATGTAAACTTCAACTACAATCTCGGCGGCATCAATTCACAGGAAGGGATGCAGTTCGTTGAGAAAGCAAAATGGATTGATATTAAAAGCGTGTCGTGGTTCGGGCGTGTACAGATCGAATACTTTCTTGGAGTCGATGGCATAAGTGTGCCGATGGTAATTCTCACGGCGCTTATTAGTTTCATTGCGGTATTCGCATCGTGGAAGATTGACAAAGCCCTCAAAGGTTATATGGCAATGCTGTTGCTCCTCGACACAGGGATGATGGGCGTATTTGTCGCGCTCGATTTTTTCCTGTTCTATGTATTCTGGGAACTCATGCTTCTCCCGATGTACTTTCTCATTGGTGTCTGGGGCGGACCGCGGCGCGAATATGCCGCTATCAAATTCTTCCTGTATACACTTGCAGGCAGCGTGTTGATGCTCCTGGCGATGATCGCGCTCTACTTCAGCGTAACAATCATTGATCCGGCATCGGGCGAAAAACTGCATACATTCAATTTGCTGGCAATGATGAATCCAGCAAACTTTGAGCCGAACTCGCTGCTTGCCGGCTTCGGAACGGGGATGCGTTCACTTGCTTATTTAGCGCTCTTCATAGGTTTTGCAATCAAAGTACCAATCTTTCCGTTTCATACGTGGCTTCCGGATGCCCACGTTGAAGCGCCAACGGCAATCAGCGTCATTCTTGCCGGCGTTCTTTTAAAGATGGGCGCATATGGACTCATCCGAATTAGTTTCCCGATATTTCCAGAGCTGGCACAAAAATATGCTTTTTGGCTGGCAATTCTTGCATTCATCAACATTGTCTATGGCGCTTTATGTGCGATGGCTCAGACAGATTTTAAAAAACTTATTGCGTATTCCAGCGTGAGCCATATGGGAATTGTTCTGCTTGGCATGTCGGCTCTGAATACGCAGGGTATGATGGGCGCAGTATTTCAGATGTTTAATCATGGTACCATTACAGCAATGCTCTTCCTTATTGTCGGCGTGATTTACGACCGCGCACATACACGCGATCTCAATGCATTTGGCGGTTTGGCATTAACAATGCCGAAGTATACAGGCATTATGACGGTTGCATTTTTTGCAGCACTTGGGTTACCCGGCTTAAGCGGATTTGTTTCGGAAGCGTTCTCTTTCCTTGGTGCATTCCAAGTGGATAAGTTACGCATCGTCACGATGGCATCAACGCTGGGTATTGTTCTTACTGCGGCGTATATGCTGTGGACGTTACAGCGGGTGTTTCTCGGAACAGCGAGTGAGAAATGGAGTGCAATGCCGGATGTCGACGGGCGGGAAATATTTATGCTCGTGCCGCTGGCAATCATTATTCTTGTGCTCGGCATCTATCCGTCGTTTATGCTGAACGTCATGACGTCATCAGTGAATCATCTGGTCGAAGTCGTAGCAAAAGGCGGCGCTGCTGTTGCACTGATTCCATAAATAGTAAATTGCAAATTGAGAATTTCCGTCAAAGACGGATACGCCCGCCTGCCAAAGTGCAACGGCGGGCAGGCCTCTGGCGCAGATAAATAAAGAAGAAAAAATAATATGTTCGTTCAACAGGTATTACAAAATCTGACACACTTCTTGCCGGAGACGGTCTTAGCGGTTACATTTTGCATCGCAATATTCGCTGGGTTAATTTTCCGAAAAAATCCCAAGGTTGTTGGATGGATTTCATGTATTGGTGTGATGACAGCAATGTTCTTTGTTATCAACCAGTCGGGTACATCTGAAGAAATCTTCTCCGGTATGATAGCGGTGGATCCATTTGCCGTGTTTTTTAAATTACTTACGGCACTCTGCGCGTTATTCATTATTCTATTCTCGGCTTACTCGATTGAAGTACAGACAACGATGAAGCGCATGGCGGAGTATTACGCATTGCTCTTAACCATGACACTTGGAATGTTCTTGATGGCAGGCGCAGCAAATTTGCTGATGATGGTCTTGGCAATGGAATTGACAAGTTACTCGTCCTACATTCTTGCGGGATATACGAAGGAAGCATCGGATTCGAGCGAAGCGTCATTGAAGTACATCATTTACGGAGCGGTCTCATCCGGTGTGATGCTTTATGGTGTCTCGATTCTCTTCGGCTTGTCCGGCGCAATGAATTATAGTGGAATCAACCACGCGTTGACGTTGAATGCTCCAAATCATTTTGCGCTGCTTCTTGCAACGATCTTTATTGTTGTCGGTTTCGGTTATAAGATTTCCGCAGTGCCGTTTCATTTCTGGACTCCAGATGTCTATGAAGGTGCGCCTATTACCATTACAGCTTTTCTTTCCGTTGCATCAAAGGCGGCTGGTTTTGCAATGATGATGCGGTTCTTCAAAATTATCTTCATCGATACAGCAATTCTTGCGTTGCCATCCGGTGTGTGGACGCCGCTCTATAATTTTGAATGGAACAAGTTACTTGTCATTCTTTCCGTGCTTACCATGACGCTTGGTAATCTTGTTGCTGTTTGGCAGGATAATCTGAAGCGTCTGCTCGCGTATTCCAGCATTGCACATGCCGGTTATATGCTGATGGGCGTAGTTCTTCTCAGCGATAAAGGCATTACTGCTGTCCTCATTTATTTCGTTATGTACCTGTTTATGAATCTCGGTGCATTCTATGTGGTTATGCTCGTTGCGTATAAAACGGGAAGTGAAGACATCAGCGCTTACAAAGGACTTGGTTATCGTTCCCCGATTATCGGTGTGTCAATGGCTCTCTTCCTTGTTTCGCTCACCGGATTGCCGCCGACTGCCGGCTTTGTGGGAAAATTTTATCTTTTTGTCGCAGTTCTGGATGCAAGATGGGTTTGGCTTGCAGTTGTTGGCGCTGTTAATAGTGTCATCTCACTGTATTATTACGCGCGCGTGCTTCGTTATATGTTTCTCCGAGATCCGGATGATCAATCAGGACATCTCCATATTCTTCGGATAGAAGCATTGATACTACTAGCACTTGCTATTCCGACGCTTCTCTTTGGGCTATATTTTACGCCAATCGTGGATTTAGCAAATGCATCAATTCAGATGTTTGGCCTGCATTAAACTTAGATGGACATCTGAACAGCATTCCCCGTCAGTACTTTGTGTCAATACTTTGTGATGACGATATTTGTTTGTCAATGGAGAAATCCTTAGATTAAACACAATTTATTGCCAATAATCGGCGACTATTTCTAATCTAAAACTTACGTACATCATTGGAACAACAGACACTCAATATTCTTCTTGCCGACGACGATGAATTTTTTGCCAGCATTGTTGCCAATCAACTTCAAGACGAATTTAAATATAAAGTAACAATTGCGCGGAATGGACGCGAGGCAAAAGAACTGATTGCCACGGGAGGCAGCAATCATTTTGATATGGTATTGACAGATTACTCCATGCCCGAGATGAACGGCATTGATCTGCTGAAATGGATTCAAGACCATAACGGGGAAACACCAGTGGTTATGTTGACAGCAGCCGGTTCGGACGTTATTGCTGTTGAAGCGATGAAATTAGGCGCTTATGATTATGTCCGGAAGGAACAACTCGATCTTCAGCATCTTGGTATTGTGATTACTGCAACACATGAACGGCATCAGTTTCGTATCGCGAAATCAATGGAAGAAGAACGGGCGCGTGAAATTGGATTAAATAATCTTGCTACGGATAAAGTGCGCGATGTGCTCAATGCCCTCACACCAACATTAAACTCTGCTCTTGCGAACATCAATGGAGATATTGAAACACGCGGTGAAGAACTCTGCAAACAATTACCAGCACCACAGCGTGAGCAAGTTCACAATTTATTGCAGCAGATTCAGAGTTCTGCCGTGCTGCTGGAAACCTCCATTCGGGGATTGTTAGGATTGTATCGAATGTTGTACGCTCATCATGCCGAAGCTCAAGAACTTGATCGATTGAAACGGGAGATAGAAGCGAAGACAACATCCGTCTGATGTATCACATTAGAAAAATCCCTTCAGCCTGCCGAGTGGTTGTACAATATTTCACAAACACAGGGTCTCATACTCATGGGAGTATTCGAACGAAATTTATTTAGCTTCCCATCTTATTTTTCACGCGAGCATATATCAATCGAATGCCGTCCAGCACAAGTGTTGGTTCTATGTGCTGAATGATGCGTGTCTGTTCTGCAATCAATGTTGAAAACCCGCCTGTTGCGATCACGATTGCTTTCTTCGACCGATGTTCGCGGAGTTTTTTTTGAATTCGGTTCACTATTCCCGTCATTGCATCCAATGCACCCAAGAGAATTCCGGCTTGCATACTGTTCAGTGTATTCGTGCCGATGACAGTTTCAGGAAAATGCAGTTTTGTACCGACGAGTTGTGGCAACTTTGCAGTCCGCTTATGCAAAGAAATTGCCGATGTTTCTATCCCTGGAGCAATAACACCGCCGAGAAAATCGCCGTTTGATGCAATAACATCGTACGTGGTAGCTGTTCCGAAATCAATAATGATAAGCGGTCCGCCATAGTTAGAATAACCGGCAAATGCATTGCAAATTCTATCGGCACCGAGAGACTTTGGGTTATCGTAATGTATGGTGATTCCGAGATTCAATTCTGCACTTACAATCATCGGTTCTTGACGGAAATAATTTTTCGCCATCGCGGCATAGACATTGGTCAGACGGGGAACAACAGACGAAATGCCGATACCTTTGATCTCCCTTTTATTGATACCAGCTTCAAGAAGTAATGAATGAACTTGTGCGAAGATTTCATCCCTTGTCTGTTGCACTGTGCTCGTCAGCCGACAATCGGCAATGAGCGTATCTTTCTTGTATATTCCTATGACAGTACTGGTGTTGCCAATATCAATTGCTATAAACATGTCAATTTTCCTTCCTGAGATTACCACTCATTGATGGTACGCACAATATATTCTTCATGAATGGATGATACTGATCTTCACCGGGTAAACCGCACATTAAGTTAAGTCATACTGAGTTGTAATTCAAATCCTGACAACGCTATGGATGATAAAGGAAGTGGAACGAAAAAGTGGATGCAGGGTCGTAATATACGGCCCGGTATACTTTCGAAGGGCAATTTCGGGAAGGTCCGAATTCGCAGACGCTGCAGGATGTCCGCATGGAAAAAGAAAACCCTACCAGCTCCTTTACTGCTTGCAAGCCTATTTTGGGGAAAAGTACACAACGGACAATGAAGTAAAAGATGGATCAAATTGCCGACGAAGTGAGGCAGGGAAGAGTGCTGAACAACGAACCATCCTATTGGAATTATTGAGCACATCGAGTGTATACTAAATTCAATTTGGGGAAAAGCACTTGACTTTCAGAAAGTGTATCGATAACTTAAGTCAAGCTATTGTAAAAAATCCACTAATCCTTTCGTCATTGTTTGGAGGCTTTATGAGTCTCAATAAAATTGGTGTTTGTAATTCTGGTTTGAGAAATACTTGGTTTATCCTTCTCACTCTTATCGCATTTTTGTTGATCGGCTGCGGAGGAAGCGAAGAAGCTACGAATGAAACACAGAATCCGCAAGACACCGTAAAACCGCTCGGTACAGTTGAGCAAGAACAGCCTGCAGAAGTTAAGCCGATGGATCAAGCTCTTACGAACTTTATTGGTGCCGATACTGAAAAAGTGGTTGAGTCGCCGAAACCTTCGATTGCATCGCGGTCTCAACTTTCACAATACGAAAAACAAATTGAAGATTTACGCACAGAGAATACAAGTTTGAAACAAAAGATTGGAAAACTTGAGCAGGAAAATAGGGGAATGAATGCACGCATGAGTGAAGCGGAAGCCCAATCGACGGCTGAAAAATTACGTGCAGATAAGGCAGAGGAATTGGCAAAGAATACTTCTCGAACGCCGCAAGTGGCGGAAGAAAAACCCGTATCAGAAAAGTCTGCTCCTGTTTCGGGTTCTACCTACGATGCTGCAATGAAAGCATTTAACGTACACAAATATGATGATGCTGCAAAAGGATTCAGTGCTATTGTCACGAGCGGTACGAATAGTGAACTTACAAACCGTGCTGAATATTGGTTAGGTGAATCCTATTTTGCGAAGAAAAAATATAAAGAGGCATTGCCCCTATTCCAGGATGTTCTCAAGTATAAGAATTCAGAAAAGAAAGCCGATGCTCAGTTCATGATTGGACAGACCTATGAACGACTTGGCAACAAAGCAAAAGCGAAAGAGGCGTACGAAAAAGTTGTGAAGAACTATCCTATGAGTAAGAATGTGAAACGTGCGAAAGCGCGCTGGGCAAAATTATAACCATAATTAGTAATGATTGTGATTGTTGGTACACCCTGATAAATTATCATCAGGGTGTTTTTAATTCTTTCACTTCCGCTTTCATCTTACTACATCTAAAATTTTGCAGATCAATCAGTTCCTTTTCTATCCACATGAGTTTGATTGTCTGCACACGCCTTGGTATATTGCCATCGCGATAAGATTCAGCCATGTCAAAAACCCTCACAAAATATGTTTGCCAGTCATGTGGATATGTTTCGCCGCGATGGATTGGTAAATGTCCCAACTGTTCAGAGTGGAATTCATTTGTTGAAGAAGCCGCCACACCTGTGAAAGCATCGCGTAAGATGGGCATTGCCTCAAAGATCGAACCGGTTTCTTTTGATCAAATTGAGAAGGAAGATGTTCCGCGCATTCAGACCACATTGAATGAATTTGACCGCGTGCTTGGCGGCGGACTTGTTCCTGGCTCACTCATTTTACTCGGCGGTGATCCCGGTATCGGTAAATCCACACTCATGATGCAGATGGCGATCGCACTAAAAGATCAGCTCGTGCTGTACGTAACGGGTGAAGAGTCGGTGCGGCAGATCAAGCTACGCGCTGAACGCCTCAATGTGAGCTCAGCAAAAAATATTTTACTTCTTGCGGAAACCAACCTTGATTTAATTCTTGATGTGATTGATGCCGGTACTCCTGATTTAATAATTGTGGATTCGATTCAAACGATGTACCGACCGGGCATGGAAAGCGCACCGGGCAGTGTAAGTCAAGTGCGGGAATCCGCCGCTCTGCTGCTGCGTGTTGCTAAAACTCGAGGTATTCCTATCTTCGTTGTCGGGCACGTTACAAAAGACGGCATGATTGCCGGGCCGAAAGTCATTGAACATATGGTTGATACGGTTCTGCAATTTGAGGGCGAAGCGCATTATGCCTATCGCATTCTGAGAGCGCTCAAGAATCGATTTGGCTCAACAAACGAGATTGGTATCTTCGAGATGCACGATACCGGATTATGCGAAGTTCTCAATCCCTCGGAAATATTTCTTTCTGAACGTCACTATGGCACATCTGGTTCAACCGTCGTAGCGAGCATTGAGGGTTCACGCCCGATTCTCGTTGAAGTGCAGGCGTTAGTGACGCCGACGAACTATGGTATGCCGCAGCGCACGAGTACGGGTTTTGACTATCGGCGTCTCGCCCTTTTACTCGCAGTTCTAGAGAAGCGTGTTGGCCTTAATCTTGGACAGCAAGATGTGTTTGTGAATGTGGCAGGTGGTATTCGCATAGATGAACCGGCTGTAGATTTAGGAATTGCAGTATCTATCACATCGAGCTTGCGTGATATTCCCGTTGATTCATCGTCAGTAGCAGTTGGCGAAATAGGTTTGGGCGGAGAGATTCGAACTATAGGACAAATTGAAAAGCGCGTGCATGAAGCTTCAAAACTTGGATTCAAACGGATCATTGTTCCTCAGCATAATCTGAAAACCTTTAAACCAAATAGCGATATTGAGATTATTGGTGTTGATCGTATTGAACAAGCGATTGAAGCGTTGCTGGAATAATACAAGGTGAAGATGTAAAAGGAATATGGTAGAAAGTAGAAGGCACAGACAGAGAAAGGAAGAAGCTTCTTTCTCTTCACATAGTGAATCGCAGAGTATAACAAATTTCTCGTTTCCAATTCCACATTCCAAATGACCCAACTTATTCTCGCTACACGCAATATTCATAAAGCACGTGAATTAAAGACACTGCTCAGCAATCTCGATGTTGACGTGCTCACGCTGAACGATATTTCAGATGAAATAGTTTTAAGGGAAGACGGCGATACGTTCGAAGCGAATGCGATCCAAAAAGCCCGGATTGTACACGCTCGCACAAAACTACTATCACTCGCTGATGACTCCGGTCTGGAAGTGTTCTACCTTCAAGGCCGCCCCGGAGTGTTCTCTGCTCGTTATGCCGGTGGAGAAGCAACTGATGAGATGAACAACCGAAAGCTGCTGGAAGAAATGCGCGGTGTAGCGCCGCGCCGGCGGCGTGCACAATTTCGTTCAGTGCTTGCACTTATCGGTGCTGGAATGGAAGAAGTGACTGAGGGAATTTGCCCTGGCTCGCTCGGTGAAGCACCGCGGGGAACAAATGGTTTTGGATACGATCCAATTTTTATCCCGGACGGTTTCGACAAAACATACGCAGAACTCACAGCCAAAGAAAAGAACCTCATCAGCCATCGTGCACGGTCGTTTGCGAAGATGACAAAAGTGATACAATCACATTGACCTGCCGCCCGCAACGGATAAATCGAGTGCTTTCTTGACTAAGTGATCGATTCTTGTTATTATCTATGCGATTATTGCAATCCACGTACAAAGGCAACTTGAATGTCCACACAGGATGAACGAATTCGCAATCTTCAATCTACGGTGCTTTTTCATGGCTTATCGAGCAATGAACTAGCACACCTGCTGAATGATTTTAAACAAGAGCATTACCCGGGAGGGACCATTCTCTTTGATGCGAATTCATCCGGCAATAAAGTTTTTATTATTGAAAATGGAATGATCCGAATTTCCCGCGTGACCTCATTTGGTGAAGAGACAACGCTGGATATTTTAAAAAGCGGAGAAATTGTCGGTGAACTTGCCTCGCTCGACGGTCTATCGCGTTCGGCACGCGCAACGTGCATTGAAGATTCAATTCTTCTCTCGCTTGAGAAATCCGAGTTTGAGTTATTGCTGCTCGCGAATCATAGGGTTGCATTCAATCTTCTCAGAGAGCTCAGTGCCCGCATTCGTAAAGCAGACGATAATATCGTGAGGCGGCTGGAAGAACAGCGTAAAGCGATTGAACTTCGCTTCGACAAGCTTCAAAGACTTATGGAGGCAAGCAAGATCATAAACTCTACACTTGATCTTGATGAATTGCTTGAATTGATTCTCAACGCTGCTACGAAGAGTGTCAAAGCAGACCGTGGTACGCTCTATCTTGTCGATGACATTAAAAAAGAGATATGGTCAAAGATCCTGCAGGGCAGTGATATGGCAGAAATTCGAATGCCGATTGGAAAAGGTTTTTCAGGTTATGTTGCAGAAACAGGAGAAACAATTTTAATTCCCGATGCGTATGCTGATCCTCGGTTTAATCCTGAAACAGATAAACAAAGCGGATATCGTACACGTAATATGCTTTGCATGCCGATGAAAAACAAGGACAGAAAGATCATCGGTGTGTTCCAACTCTTGAATAAAGATCAAGGATCTTTTAATAACGATGATGTTTCTTTCATCGATGCGCTTTCTGCTCATGCGTCCGTCGCGATTGAGAATGCGCGTTTGGCGCAGGAAATGGTTGCAAATGAACGCCTGTCTGCAGTCGGAAAGATGGCAAGCGTTATTATTCATGACATCAAGAACCCGATGGGCACACTGCGCGTGTATGCACAGGTCATGAAGAAGAAATCCGGCAATGAAGAAGCGAACAAACTTGCCGATGAAATGATTCATCAAGTGGACCGCTTCGTAAATATGACGCAGGAAATTTTAGATTTCACGCGCGGTGTCAGTGCATCGAATTTCCAAGAACTCGAATTCTTCGATGTGATGAATGGCGTGTTGGATTTCATTGAGAAAGATTTGGAGAAGAACAATATTAAGCTGAAGAAGTTTGCGCAATTTAAAGGAATAGTAAATATTGATCAAGATAAAATGGTGCGCGTGTTTTACAACATCGCCAGCAATGCACGGGATGCTATGCCGCAGGGCGGTACGTTAATCGTCACAACAATCGATGAGAACGGCTATGTGCGCATTGATTTCACGGATACGGGAACCGGCATGCCGGAAGAAGTGAAGAAACGTATTTTTGAACCATTCATGACATATGGCAAGAAGCATGGAACGGGTCTCGGCATGTCCATTGTTAAAAAAGTGATAGATGATCACCAAGGCAGGATTGAAATCAATAGCGTGATGGGAAAGGGAACAACCATCACTATGTATCTCCCCTTTAAAAAATCTTAAAGAAGGTTTTAGTATCAATTTTTCACAATTCAGCGCCAAGTGCGCTGTTTTTTTTATCAGTCTCATTCAGGAATATTTATTACGAATTCCGCATTGAAATAAGAATTCCCTCGTTTACACGGGCATAGAATGCATGGCATAAAATATTCTTACCTCAAAAGTACCGGTTCGACCCCGGCCCATCGTTCCTTGTTGTATTCAACTTTACACTTTTCATTATTTTAGCAATCAGATGGTTTGGATAAACATCCATTGATGGAAATGCAAAAATTGTTTGGAGGGGAAAAAAGAACCCTTTTCAAGATCCCGGTGTATTGGATGAAAACCTTGAAAAGGGAACGAGGTCGAAGAAGGAGCTATTATCCGCCAAGCCCTAACAAGAGCATCATCCCGATGATGAGCAGCCAGGCGGCAAATGAAATAATCATCGGCAATGCGAGACCCTTGCCGCTCCACTTTTGGAGACCGATCCCAATAACGATCGTCTGCCAGATGCTGAAGAAATTTACCATCGCCAATGCTTTATGTGTAGAGTTTGTAATATCAAAGGATTGGTAAAAGAAAATAACAGCATTGGGTTGTGCAAAAATAGAATTCAATCCAATCATCATCAGCATTTGTATAAAAATACCAAGTACGCCGATCCATGTTGCAATGCCGCTCAGTTCGAGGATCTTTTCATATCCTGCAGGCAACTTCAAAATAGTTTTGCTTCCCAACCACAGAAGCAATGCAGACAGGAAAAAAACGAGGGAAAATATGATGGTCACTGCAACAAGTTGGATAGCTAAAACAATTCCTGCTCCTTTTTCCATCCCCTCCATCGTGCGATCCAGTTGTTCTTGTGTCATTTTCCCTTCTGTAACGCGTTGCTCCAAAGTAGTGCGCGTTGCATCGAGCCGTTGAGATTTTAAATTTTGATTTGAGAATCCGACTACCATCATGACAAGGACAGCTGCGATGGAAACAATCAGGGGCAAAATCCAGAGCGATGGCTTCGATTCAGTTGTATGCAGATTCGTAAATACCTCGGCAGGTGCGGCAAAGACATTAACAAGTGCATCTCCTATCGATGGTGCGGGCGGCAATGGTTGTTGGTCTTCCATAGTTACTCCATTGGATTGTTATGAGATAATGACATAGTGGATTAACAAGATGATACTAAATATTTTTGAGAAAGCAAATCTCTCTTTCATGGATCGAAAGAGCGGCCTAGAAATCAGAATTGATAGAAACGGCTATTATGCATTGTACAGCTGTTTCGCGGTGGAAGAGGGAATAACGGGGCAACTCCTTCTATGGACGCACGAACTGCAGCCAGTCTCTTCCATCGGAACAGATGCAAAACAGCGCGGACAACGCGCAATGAACGGATTAGTGATTTCCATCCGGCATTGCGGACAATTGCGAACTTCGAGCTTTTGTTGTTGTTCACGTGTAGTAGGCATACTCTAAAATTTCAAATATCAAATTGCAAATGGCACACAAATTCAATTATGAAAATGATTTGGATTTCGATAGTTATGATTTGTTTGTCATTTGAATATGGGTGTGTGCGATTTCACTATATGAGTATTTGTGAAACAATCCCGCCAATGACGAATGCACCAACCCACGTACTGAACCAAATAATGAGTGCCTCTTTCACGCCGCGCTCTTTCAGCATTACCATCAACGATGCAACGCAAGGAACGAAAAGTGTAATCGTGACGAGCGCAACGACCACTTGATGCGGCGTCAGGGCCAAAGCGTATAAACCTGCAGCGCCAAAATCGCGCCGGACTAATCCCATGACAAAAGCAGTTGCTGCTTCGCGCGGAAGCTGAAGCCATCCGGTCACAAGCGGCGCTAGCAAGTTTTGCCAGACAACGAGCAATCCGGTTACCTGCATAATGCCGACGACAAGTGCGCCGGCAAAGAACCATGGCGTTGCTTCTTTCATAAATCCGTATGAACGAAAGGTTGTTTTCCGAACGATATTATCAAGTCTCGGTATTCGCATCGGAGGAAGATCAATGAGCAGTGGACTTGATTCTCCCGGCAGCGTATGATGTAAAATGGTACCAATTGCAACGAACACAGCTAGAATGGTTACGGAATAAATAATCATCGCACCAAATCCAGCTCCTGCTAATAACGCTGCAACAACTGCAATCTGAGCTGAGCACGGAATTGCAAATTGCAGAATCGTTGTCGCAATAGTTTTCTCCCGTTCACTGCCAAGCAAGCGCGTCGTGATGGTAGCCATCGTGACACAACCGAAGCCGAGAATAATTGGAATGATTGCGCTTCCATTCAGACCGATTGCATTGAGACTTCTGTCCACCAGCGTCGCTAAGCGCGGTAGATAGCCACTGTCTTCCATAATCGAAAGTGCAAGATAGAACGCGACAACGAGAGGAAGAAGGAGGAACAAAAGATATGTCACTGTCATTGAAATGACACCGAACTCACCCACGAGTAATGTGCCAAGCCACGAGGTCAGTGGAATGAAATGCGATATAACACTGCGGATCCATGGCTCCCAAATTTCATTGCCAAGATGTTTTTCTGTGATGTTGACGAGATCGACGGCGACAAGTTTTCCCACAAAAAGATAAATAATGTAGAGCGCCACGAGCAGCATCGGAATACCTGTCCAGATATTCACTGCCCAGCGGCCAAGCAGCGTGGAAATAAGCGCGCGCGTTTTTGTTTCTGAAAACACAGAGCTTACAATGAGATTGACCCGATTGCGCCGCTCGATGTACAAATCTTCTCTCTCGTTTCCTGTAGGTACTCCATGCGTGTGTGCGATGGATTCGTCGCCTTCGAGGATAAGCAGGGCTTCTGCTTCCGAGCCGACTTCTATCAGCATCGCGTGCAGCTTTGTATGAAGCGCCGGATCGATTCTGCCGCGACGTGCTTCAACAATTGCAGTTTCTAACCTGTCGAATCCGGTTTTGCGCACAGCGGATGTCTGAAATACAGGCACACCAAGCGATAAAGATAATTGTGCTGTGTCAATGACGATGCCTTGCCTTTCCAGTTCATCGTTAAAGTTTAAAATGACGGACACACGCTTGCCCATGTCAATCAGTTGCTGCGTGAGGAAGAGATCGCGCTCGATATGCACAGAATCTACAACATTAAGAACCGCGTCTGCCTCAAGGACAACATCCCGTGTGACATTTTCTTCCGCGCTGAATGCTGAAATTCCGTACACACCCGGTGTATCGTAAATATCGTACTTGCCAAATTGTCCTTTGGAAAACTCAACTGTCGTACCGGGATAATTCGAGACATCGACATACAGTCCCGAAAGAAAATTGAAAATGACAGATTTGCCAACGTTCGGATTTCCAACCAGCGCAACTTTCAGGTGCGGCGTTTCAGCAACGAGAGGAACGGCAGCAGGATGTTTGTGATGATCTATGTGCTCAGGCATGGTTCTTCTTCGCTGTCCCTTCAATGCCTTCATGAGCTGCGTATGCAACAAAGATCGTTTTTGCCAATGTCATCCCAATGGCAACTTCCCGCCGGTTTTTTTCGATCACCATCGTTCCACCCGGCAATCGTTCGAGACATCGGATAAATTCACCTTTTAAAATTCCCAGCCGGATAAGTTGGCTTTTTCCTTTTCCTTCCGGCACTTCCACGATCAACACGCGGCTGCCTTTGGGAATGGTGTGAAGCGGTATTTTCATTTTCATAGTGATCTCAAACCAATCTTTAATAAATGTGCGGAGTATTTCATAAATTTAAAATATACATCTTACATCTGCTAAACAATCCCCATTTATGGGGATGCCAGTGTCAGGCTTCTCAACATGCCTAAAAAACAAAATTTGTTGGGATTCTACTTTAAAAGAGAGTGTAAAACTAATTGATGTTCTTAGACGAGATAAGGCCGTTGAGTAGGGCGTAGATTGTTAGACCGGCGACGGTTTTAATTTGAAGCTTGCGTGTAATGTTTTTTCTATGCGAGATGACGGTATGGAGAGAAATGGAAAGCTGATCGGCGATCTCTTTGTTTAAAAATCCGCAAGCGACAAGTTGAAGCACTTCAATCTCTCGGGAAGAAAGTCCTTCCAATTTCTGAATACCGTGTTTACTGCTCAATGGCGACAATTCAAATGTGTGTTTAGTGAAGGGTGAAGAACCGGAATCTTGTATCGGTATTTGAGACGATGCTTGCAGCATACTGCTTCCAGCCGTTCTGCGCGAATGTTCTTTTGGATAGAACAATTCATCCTCCATATCTGCTACCAGCGGTAAAAGAATTTTATTTTCGATGCGAGTATGATCTTGAATATCTTTTTCTAGACGAAACAACTCAAAGATCACTTCATGGTATAATGCCTGCATAGAATCACCGCGCACGTACTTAATAAGGATGTTTTTCAGATCGAATAATTTTTCGTCTACATCGCTGTGTTCTTCTTCGTACACATGCATCGAATATTGTGTGAGAGTTCGTTTCTCCTTGTTTGAGACACGCGGTGCTTGATACATCTTATACACCTTTTTGATGTAAGGGAAGGTGACTCGTTCTTCGCGTTTTAGATGAACCAGAAGTTCCCGTCTATATTCTATAAAAAACTTTTTTATTAAGCCTAAATTCTTTTTGTCCGCAGGACGATGACGGATGAGATCATTGATGAGTTTCTCGATGAGAGGTACTTGTGTCTTTATATAGTATGAATGTGCCTTTTCGAGATAATTGATAATCATCAGAACATTGAATGTTTGAAGTTTTCTTTCTGGGAAGTATTCTTCATGACTGAAAGCATTAATAATGGCGAGAAAGAATTCGATATCAACACGGCATTTTTTACACACTTCATAAACCGTCTTTTCACCAAACCCAAATGGAATACCAAAACGGCCTATAACAGGCATCAATAGATAATTGCTGTGGACCACGTCCGCCATTTTCATATTTGCAGTGAGAAGCTTCATCTTAAAGAGTGCTTTCGGATATTCTTATGTTTAGTGTACTATTGGAAACGATATTAAGTTCGCTTATCTTTTATCCATATTTTGTAATCATAAACATTATACGAAGGAATTTGGTTGCATGAAAATTGACTTGATGCGAAAAGTTGTACTTGTGAGCGGCGGTTCACGTGGCATCGGTGCGGCAATTGTCAAAGTGTGTGCGGATGCCGGGGCAGATATTGCGTTCACATATATCGCCGACAAGAAAAGTGCTAAGCAAGTAGAAACAGCTGTGAAGAAATTTGGACGAAGATGCTTGGTGCTGAAGACGTCCGTCAGTAGTAAGACACAAGTGCACAATGCGGTACGGAAAACTGTGCGTGAGTTTGGACGCATTGATATTCTAGTGAACAATGCCGGCATCTGGAAATACGGCGCCATAGGCAAGATGACCGAGCAGCAGTGGGATGAAATGCTCGACATCAATTTAAAGGGGATGTTCTTATTCGCCAACGAAGTGGTGCCTGTGATGAAGAAACAGGGAAGCGGGAAAATTATCAACATTGCAAGCACGGCAGGCCAGCGCGGCGAGGCGTTCCATTCTCATTATGCAGCATCAAAAGGCGGAATGATTGCTTTCACAAAATCTATTGCAGTGGAATTAGCGCCTCATAATGTTATCGTGAATTGTGTTTCTCCGGGATGGGTCGCGACCGATATGACAGCAAGAGAATTGCGCGATCCGAATATCGGCGAAGAAATACGGAGAATCATTCCGCGCGGTCACGTGGCAACGGCAGAAGAGATTGCCGGATCTGTTCTTTTCCTCGCGTCGGAACTCTCAAATCATCTTGTCGGTTCTATAGTTAGCGTTAACGGCGGAGCCGTTATGTCGAATTGAGCATCTCATAAATGAGTGAGATATTCTCCCGACTCTCTAACATTGACATATGAAAGGAAAAGTAAATGAAATCCCACGAGTTGACAATACAAGGTATGAGCTGCGGTCATTGTGTCATGCACGTAAAACAAGCGCTCGATGCAATTGATGGATTGGAAGTTGAAGACGTGCAGATCGGCAAAGCACGCGTTTGGTATGAAGATGAAAAAGTCGCCAAAGTTCTCACCGACAAGGTAGAAGAGGCCGGATACAAAGTTGTTTCAATACAGTGACTGAACCTCTTCGTCATATAGAAACACTGATATTGCCAGTGGAAGGGATGACGTGCGCCAGCTGTGTAGCCCGGGTTGAGAAAACATTAAAGAAGGTAGACGGCGTCGAAATCGCCAATGTCAATCTTGCAACGGAAGCAGTGGCACTTTCTTATGATCCGGCAAAGACGTCTCTCGACGTATTAGCAAAAGCAGTTGAAGGCGCGGGATACAAATTAGATATACCTGAGAAAACTCCCGAAATTTCTCATAGCTTTGACCAGCGGCAATTTTCCGGAGTTTCTCATCAGGAAAAATCCTACCACCAACTCAAGCGCGAATTTCTCTTCAGTCTCATACTTGCCATTCCGATCATGCTGATCAATATGTTGAGCATGACCGCCTGGTTTATGTTCCACATTCCTTTGTCGATGGATGAGGTCAACAAATTGCTGCTTGTTCTCACGACGCCAGTAATGATTGTATCGGGTAAACGTTTTTTTAAACCGGCTTGGAAATTAGCTCAGCATTTTGCAGCGGATATGAATACACTAGTTGCGGTTGGAACAGGAGCGGCGTTTTTTTACAGCGCCGCTGTCGTCCTTTTTCCGCAATGGTTTCCAGTCGGCACGAATCTCTATGATGTTTATTTTGATTCTGCGGCCGTTATTATTACGCTCATTTTGATGGGGAGGATGCTCGAAGCTCGTGCAAAACATAAAGCGTCCGATTCCATAAAATTATTATTGGGACTTCAGCCAAAAACCGCTCGGATCATTAAAGACAAAAAAGAAATTGAAATTCCAATTGCTGATGTCATTGTCGGCGATATAATAATAGTACGCCCTGGTGAGCGTATTCCGGTGGATGGCGTAATCCTCAAGGGAAATTCCTCCGTCGATGAGTCTATGGTAAGCGGAGAAAGCATTCCCGTTGAAAAGACTATCGGCGATAAAGTTATCGGCGGTACGATAAACCGAAATGGAAGTTTTGAATTCCGCGCCTCTGCTGTCGGTGCGGATACGGTTGTTGCGCACATTGCGAAACTAGTCGAAGAAGCGCAAGGGTCCAAAGCTCCCATCCAGCATCTTGCTGATAAAATTGCATCGATCTTTGTGCCGGTTGTGATGGTGATTGCTCTTGCGGCATTTGGTATTTGGTATTTCGTACTTAGCGCTGGTTTTGCTGCCGCTCTGATGAATGCAATTGCTGTTCTCGTCATTGCTTGTCCGTGCGCACTCGGACTTGCGACACCAACGGCGATTATGGTTGGTACCGGCAGAGGAGCATCCCTCGGTGTGCTGATAAAAAACGCAGAAAGTCTCGAGCGGGCGCATAAAATAAATACGATTGTGTTTGATAAAACCGGCACAATAACTTCGGGTACGCCATCTGTGACAGATATTGAGAGCTACAATGGTAACGATGAAGAGACAGTCCTTCGTTTGGCGGCTTCGCTGGAAAAGAAGTCTGAACACCCGCTGGGTGAGGCTGTTGTACGAGAAGCAGCAAAACGTTCTCTAATTTTGGACGAAGTAGATTCGTTTCAGTCTCACACCGGATTCGGTGTAAAGGGAACTGTGAACGGACGGAAAGCGTCTGTCGGCAGCGAGAAGATGCTGCAGGATGCATCGATAGATACTGCGCTTGCATCAGGCGCAATCCTCCGATTCTCAGAGCAGGGCAAGACGTTAATTTTAGTTGCAGCCGATGGAAAACTCGCTGGCATTATCGCCGTTGCAGATACACTTCGTCCGGCATCGAACCAAACTGCGGCGGAATTGAAAGAAATGGGATTCGAACTCGTACTGCTCACGGGCGACAACTCCCGCACAGCGCATGCGATTGCTGCACAAGCCGGTATCGAGAAAGTATTTGCCGAAGTTTTACCGCAGGAAAAAGCTGCGAAGATACAAGAACTTCAATCGAAAGGGAAAATCGTTGCAATGGTCGGCGACGGCATGAACGATGCGCCGTCACTGGCGCAGGCGGATGTAGGCATTGCCGTAGGTACCGGCACGGATATCGCAATGGAAACGGCGGATATCACGCTGATGAAATCCGATCTAAGAGGAGTTCTTCGCGCGATTCGTCTTTCCCGGCAGACCATGCGCACGATCAAGCAGAATCTGTTCTGGGCATTTATCTATAATAGTATCGGAATTCCTTTGGCGGCGATGGGTTTGCTCAATCCAATGTTTGCCGCCGGAGCAATGGCATTGAGTTCCGTAAGTGTAGTGACAAACTCGCTGAGGTTACGAGGGGTGAGGCTGTAGATTGATCTAATCTTTTATTTTCTGCATTCGTCCTGCTACGAGCAGCCTGCCCGCCCGCCAGACATAAGTCGGGCTGGCCATCTTTTTGGCGGGGACTCTACAGAACCACGGTTTTGAGCTCCCTAAGTGTAGTGACAAACTCGCTGAGGCTACGAAGAGTGAAACTGTCCGTTGGTCAGATTATTTTTGTGAGTATTGAATCCCTGGATATTGTCTAGATATCGAAAATTATGTTCCTTAAGGACGTTTAAACATGGAATATTTAAAATAATATTTAAGGATGATTCCGAGGTAAACAAAGCCGAATAAATATCCCCCTATCACATCCGTGGCCCAATGGGCGCCAAGATAAATCCGGGAGATTGAGACGGTGATGATGAGGAAGGCAGAAAGAAAGCCGATAAAAATTTTCCAAAATAAAGAAATATTTTTGTCCACGATCATCACCGTTAAGAGAAAACCAAAAAATACGACATAATGAACAACATGCCCGCTGGGGAAACTCGATTGGTTGAAACTTAAGAATATTTTAGCGTTTTCTAATGTTGGCCGGGGGCGATGGATGAATATCTTGATCAACATATTGAAGAGATCGGGGAGAATGACCGCGAGAGTAAAGTACGCCTCCCGCCGGCGATAAGCGAGAAAGAAAAAAAATGAAGCAATGACGATCGAAACAGGCGCAACGACAGCATCGCCAAAAACACTGACGAATTTCATCGGAAGTGTAATATCCCATGCCCTTTGTTCCTGAATTTCTTGGGTCATATGGAGGTCAAAGTGGGATATTGGATGATTCTCTACAAAAATAATCAATCCAATAATGCTCACTACCACTAAGGCATAAAAAACCAACAGACGTTTATTCAATGACGTTGCTCTTTTCTTTGGGAACCAAAACCTTAATCGCTCCCGGAATGATCTTGATATGCAGAGGCATTTTTTCTATTACCTCGCCGTCACATTGAATGGTTTGCTGGGGGGTCGAGGAAACACCGATCTCTTTGCCATGCCAATGTTTCACTAATTTCAAATTGTGCGGACGTTCCCGTTTCAGTAAAGTGACTACTATATGCTTCAACAGACTAAAATTCACTTTTCGCAAGACAACAACATCCAGGAATCCATCGCTGATATCTATATGCTTATCCAAAGAGATTTTAGTAAACCCGAGATTCCCTACATTCGCAATAATACAGGTGAAACCTTTAAGTTTATATTCTTGTCCATCGATTTTCAGATGGTAGACGACTTTTTTAGTTATCTTTAATGCCGCGACCGCCGATAGAAAATAGGCGAGTATGCCAAACTTATTTTTAGACTTACGATCCGCACCCTTAACCAAATCCGCTCCAAAACCAAGGCTTATCGCTGTAAGAAAATAACGCGTATCGAACTGTCCCACATCAATGGTTTTTATCTCTAAATGGCCGTGGCCGAGGAGCGTGCAGACTTCTTTAAAATCTTTGGGTATGCCAAGTCCTGTGGCGGTGACATTTGCGGACCCACCGGGCAGAATAATCAAAGGAATTTCCGATCCAATCAGGCCGCTGATTGCTTCCATGAGTGTGCCGTCTCCGCCGTACACAGCGAGAGCATCGACTCCTTCTTTGACGGCAGCCTTTGCAAACTTAATCCCATCGCCTGCCTCGTGGGTAATGAATGCTTCCCACGTAATGCCGGCTTCTTTCATGGAAGCATTGATAAAAGGCAGGATAGCTTCTTCTTCTCCGGCGGCGGGATTAATAATGATGTGGATATTTTTTATTTTTTTTTCCATGACAATTCTTTTTTCCGCCAATATTTTTCAAACGCTTTGATTTGTCTATGGATATACCACCTTCTTGGATCAGCTACCGTGCGGGCAGTGGTCAATAAGTCGATGGCCTGTTCGCCGGTATGTCCCATACTGATAAGAATGGCGGCGGCCATAGCAACGCTTCGACGTTTGCCTTGCATGCAAAAAACTAAAACCTTTCCTTTGTTTTGAATAATAGGCATGGCTGCCTCAACCCCCGCCAGCAATTTCTTGATTGTGATGGGTGTAAAAAATGTATCGTACGTTTTGATCCATAGGGTTTTAAAGGGAGGAAGAGTATAGATTTCGTCGGGCGGCATTTGTCCGATCATGGAAATAATCAGATTAAAATTGAGCACCTTCAGTTCATCGGCATGTTCTTTCCCGACTTTCGAGCCCACGAATAAATAATCGGTCACTTTGGATATATCTATCATTTTGGTAGCTACCTAGCGCACTTTTTCATAGAGACATGGTTTCGGTCATGAACGTTGAACTCCATGCGGAGTTTTCCTTCCCTGCCTTGATTCTTGTTACAAGCGTGAGACTCCTTCGGAGTCTATCCAATGATACAATTCATCTAAATAATCCCGTTAGGGATTAAATGTTTATAGATTTTAGTAATAAAAAGAATTTAGAACTCCAGAGGAGTTCCACATTTATTTTGACTTTAATTACAAACTTGAGACTCCTTCGGAGTTTTTCCGAAAACCCATGTTTCCTACCAATCCCGTAGGCCTGCCTGTCGCAGGCAGGGATTATACGTTTATAATTCTGTAAAAAATTAATTCAGAACTCCATCGGAGTTCCACTAGCGGGAGTTCGATGAAAACCATGACAACAGTACATCACCTTCAGGCGGCCGAAATGTGCTAAGCAGCAGATTCTTTTTTATCTGCCGCTTTCTTCTATTCTTTTGCAGGAATGTGTCTTTGCAGAGTCTGCCGATCTCAATTATTGCTATGGACCGACCGAACCTTCATAGATCCATGCTTGCACACTCACTCGAATGAGGGTCAATGCTGTTGTTGTTTTACCCAGTTATCGTGCTGGGGATGATCTTTGATTTCCCAGTATTTGGGATCTTTGCTGTCTCGAATTACCGGCTGATTCCTATTACCTCTGTACGTCCCATATTTGGCCTGATGGATCTCGTGGTTCTCATACGGAGCACTTCCATTGATGACAACTTTATATGAATGGTATGGATCATATCCGCTGTACGTATTAGGCAGCATTGCGCTGTGTCTCCATGTTGATCCGTCTCTATAGATATATTGATGTTCGGAGACAGAGTAATAGGAGTCTATTTCAGGAATGTAATAGTATTCAGCGTAGTCATACCCTTCAGGTCCCCAAACAGGCTGATCGTAGATATTCACACCGACTCTTCCACTCATAGTACTAGGGAACATGCAGTTGAGGGAGGAAACTGCTATGCCAGCGAAGACCAGAGCACAAAGCAGGAACATGAGCTTCGATTGTTTCATAGTGATCGTCCTTTCATGGCGATTAGTGAACGTATGCCATTCCGCGAACCTTTCAACTCTTATTCGGATTGGAAGAGACGACCGGAATGACGGGATAATGCCGGATCATTGTCCGATGGCTATTATTCCTCATAAAGGGTACCAAAGAAATTTACAAAGTGTAATAGAGCAAAGGGATGATAATGGGATTAAGCCTTTTGTGAGCGGAATGCAATCGTAGCGTCCGATTTATCCGCCGTGATTCATCTTGTGGCGGACACGTTGTCAGACATTTACAGGATTAGCGTGATTTCATTTCGTCCTGCTGCGAGCAGTTTACCCGCCAGTTGCTAGGCGGGGACTCTACCAAGCAATAGCGTTGAGTTCCGTAACTGTGGTGACGAACTCGCTGAGGTTAAGAGGAGTGAGAATCTAGAATTTCTTTAGATTGTTATGTTCTCTCAAGCAGCATATCAATCTCGCTCATTTGTTTCTTAGTAAGCGGACCGAACTGCATAGCTCCGACATTTTCTTTTACTTGTGCAACTGTTCGAAAACCCGGTATCGGGAGGGTCTTTTCACTGAATGCCCAAAGCCAAGCTAGAGCACCCTGTGCTACCGTGCGTCCTTCACTCGTCAGTATTTCGCGAATAGTATTTCGTTTTCTCACCCATTCAGGGTTTGGCTTTCCATCTTTAAAATATTTCATCCACTCCGGACTTTTTATTCCACGCACATCATCGATAGAAGGTTTTGTTTCTATCGTATATTTATCGGTTAAGAGTCCCATTGCCAGCGGGCCGCGATTCAGAGCCGCTAAATTATATTTTTCACACAGAGCAATAACCGCCGGGTTTACATCCAGAACATTCAGCTGCAATTGAATGGCCGCACATTTTGGCCCTTGCGCAAATACTTCTGCACTCTTGAGAAAGTCAGTGCTCCAACCATATGCGCGGATTTTTCCCTCCATCACCAGTGCTTCGAGCGTCTCACGTACTGGTTCTGCCTTCTCGGCTGGAAAGCCGTTATCATGAAACTGATACAGATCGATGTAGTCTGTGTTCAGACGTCGCAAAGATTCGTTGCATGCGGTGCAGATACCGGCGGGGGATGAATCGCTTCCTGTTACCTGACGAGTGGTTTCGTTGAAAACAGAGTTGAACTTTGTTGCAATGACAACACGCGAACGATTTCCGGCAAGTGCACGCGCCAAAACCTGTTCACTGTGTCCGGCTCCATAGACGTTCGCGGTATCGAAGAGAGTTATGCCCGCATCCAGAGCGGTATGAATTGCACGGATTGACTCCGCGTCATCCACTTCGCCCCAGCCAAGAGGTGTTTCATCCAACCAGAATGGACCGCCAATAGCCCAACAACCAAGTCCCATTGGGCTGACGATGATGCCTGACCTTCCCAATTGACGCACATTAATCTTTGACATACTTTTATCCTTAGTTTTTGTGTTCCAATAATTTCTTCATATCGAATCACCCAACGCATGCAGCGTCGTCGTTATGTGGTATTATAAGCAAATTAACACCGTTGGTAATATTAAATTTCTAAGTGTCAAAGTCAAGGTTGGATTGTTTGACATTTGCTGGTATAGGCAGATGAAGGCATTGCCGTAGCGTCCGACTCGCAGTCGGACATTTATTAGACTGTCACAACAATATTGTATCACACTTCGTGTGATTTTGTTTTATGCCTCCGGCTGAGCAGCTTGCCCGCCAGTTGTGTGGCGGGGACTCTACCGGAGCAATGGCTTTGAGTTTCGTGAGCGTCGATTTCTTTCGCCCGCCTGAAAGTTTGGAAGAGTCCCTATCTTCTTTTCCAAAAAACAGTACAGCATTGCTTATACTTCTTTAAATTGAAAACCAATAATTGATTTTTATGAGAAAAATATTATTGGGATATACATTGCCTAAGTCACCCACAGCATTATATACTGAAGTATTCCCTGGCATAATATAATTTGTTCTATCCTGCGACCATACGAAGTATATTTGTGAGCCGGGACGGTATTCCCATCTCAATACCAGATTGGACCGCAACTGGGAAAAATTGAAATCGGGATTGCCAAAAGAGTAATTAACTTGTGCAATGTTGTTTTCTGAAATTTCGTAATTGTTGCCATTGAATACTGGATTGAGAATCGAATACCTGTCGTTGTATTCAGCTGCCTTTGGATTTGTAACGGATTTAAAATCAGAGTATTTCCCCACAGTAGCGAACGGGCTTCCGTAATATTGAATTGATAACTCTGTAGTAATGTTGTAATCAATTCTGAAAGTCGCACCTATAGTTTGCTGTTTGATTTTTCCAAGGATATACTTTTTATCACCATTGACAGATTTTGTGTCGATATATTGCAAATTATTGAGATTGTCTGAATAGTTTACACTCATTGTTATTTTCAGTGTGTTAATTGGCATTACAGATATTCCAGGTTGTATCAAAATATATTGTGAACTTTTATTGTTTGACAGGGAAGCGTTGGTGGTGAAATCAAAAAATATTTTTTCCGACGGATCTGTCCTGACATAAAAACTATGAGACCAAATTGCAGGTACCAGCATGGCGCTGCCGCCGCGCAGGATATGTGTATCTAAAGCCTGTCCTGTAAAATTTGCCGATGTTGAAATTGCCCAGTTGTTAAGGAATTCAAGATAGATGCTTAATTTGCCGCCAGAGTATAAATGATTCATTCCATAATCCCAGTTGTTGAATTGTTCCAGGCCGATAGAGTACGTTCTGAAAATCGATACAGGTTGATTAACGAAATATGATATGGCGTTTTCCTGTTCAACAATATCGGTTGTTTGCATATAACCCATATCATTTAAATCAAGACCAGGTGACCGCCAATGGATTCCGGTTGAGTAACGCCACAGACCTATGCTTCCTTTTCCTATTCTGATTCTTCCGCCGTACCCTGAAAGCTCTGTGCGTGTGCTATCGAAATTGAAATGATCAACATCCGGACGCTGGTAATACCGGGCTGATGAATTTTGCAGTATCCGTATACTTTCGGTACTTCCATTAATTGTACTGCCCACAAGCTTCGCATCGATAAAGAATTCTTTATCGTTCCAATAATGAAGCAAATCAATACCGCCGGTGTAAGCATTATGATTCATGAATTCGAGATGAGAATCTTTTATGAAGCGATTAGTAGAAGTCAATATTCCACCGAGCATCGTGTTTCCTTCACTAAAATCTTTCTGGACACGTGCAATTAAATAATTTGTCAGTGGTTCAACGCCTACATTCCTGTCTTCACCGGATGAGTTTATTTTTGCCTGTTCATTGGCCGTTAAGCTTTGTAAAATGCCGACGGCGAGCCCGTCTGAGGTTTTTCCGCTTACTTTTGCCGCACTGAGTATTGTGGTATTATCCGGAAAATCCAGGAACTCATTTGATCCTAATGTAGGTGTGTAGTTCGGCGAATGTCCTATCCGGCGGCTGTAAAAAATGCTTGCATCATCAACATCGAAACTAAAAATATTTTTTCCTTCAAGGAAGAACGGCCGCTTTTCTTCGTAAAAAGTTTCAAACGCCGTTAAGTTCATAACAGATGGATCGGATTCCACTTGACCAAAATCCGGGTTTATTGTAAGATCGGCGGTGAAATTGCTTGATAACCCTATTTTCGCATCAAGCCCGAGATTTCGAAATAACGATCTTCCTTTATCTGCAAATGGATTTCCCGGTTCACTTTTAAACGTCTTGAGTTTTCCAAGTGCGTAAGGCATTATTTCGATGCGCCGCGATTGCGGCAGCTCCTTAATTCCATGTAATTCACCAAACTGATACAGCATGCCCGGACCAGTCGATGATTGAACTTCCCAATCGCTTTCTTCCTGCAAACGGTCTATCCATCGCCAGCAATGCATTCCCCAGACCTGTTCGCTGTCGCTGCTGTAACGCAATTGGCTTAACGGAATTTCATATTCAGCTGTCCAGGCAGAATCTTCCATACCGGTTTTCACATACCACACTGCGTTCCAGTTGTAATCTGCATTCGATGGGTTTGTTAACATAAGATCAATTTTTTGGCCGGCGGAAGTAACATCAAATTCAAATCCGGTACGATGATCATGATAACTGTCGAAATTAATACCTACGATATCACCATTTAATTCATCACGTCTTCCGGCTTTGCGGATAATCTTATCAGGTTCACTGTCAAACGCTCGAATGGCAACATAAATATTTTTGTCATCGTAGAGAATTTTTATTTGTGTAGGCTGCGAGGGTTTTGCGCCTTCTCGAGGTACCCATTGCGTAAAGTCGCCGGCCCATTCTCCCGTTTTCCAGCAGGCGTCATCCAGCACACCGTCTATCGCAGGTTTTTCCGTAGTTAAACGTGTCGCGTTGTACACTCGTAAGGGTTTTTTCAGAGGAGTATGTATTGTATCACCCGTGTTTCCCAGATTGAACGAGAATACAGTGTCGTTGAATAATAAAAGGAAGGAAAAAGGAATGGCAAATTTAATATTCATTATTAATGATCCTTGAAAAGTGCCGACAACAGTTTTATGAAGAACGGATTTTGTTGTATTGAAGGGAGGACTCTTCCCAAACATCAATACAGTAATTGCAAATTCTGGAGACTGAGTCTATTTTAATTAGCAAAATTCTCCCTAACCTGCAACATCAGTCACAAAACAAATCTCTCGTTGTCGTCCGATAAAAATTTCTCATCCAGGAAGCTGTAGGAATGTGGCTCGGTGTAGAGTCCCTGCCCGCCCGCCAGACATAAGTCGGCTGGCCATCTTTTTGGTGGGGACTCAACTGCTCATAAGAAAACAGTTTCCAATTGGATGATAAGACCGAATTGCAGCAAGTGGTGATAGCAGTGTTTGAATTGAGCTCGTTGCCATTCCTCCGCGTTGAGCGGCCCAAATACGGGGTGAACATGAATAGCACCCGGTTGTTCCCGGAAATGAATGACAAAGCGAGCGATCTCTTTGCGCAATGCACTCTTCGCGTCGGCGAAAGTGGGGAATCGAAATGGGAGCGGATTCTCACCGAGCAAGGGATTCTTAAACTCACGAGGTGTTTGCTTGTTGTCATGGAGGAATCTCTTTGCCCGCTCCAGCAGGATCTCCGGAGTACGACAAGGAAGCTCGATGATACCTGTAGAGCATTCAAATGCCCAGACGAGGTGCTCAACCATATTCTGCGGAGTCATTTTGCCCCAGAGGGGCGGAGTATTTTCAGCGAGACAAGCAATACACTCGTTGAAAAGTTGATCAAAGAATTTCTCGCGAAGCTTTTCGTTATTGACATCAAAAGGAATTGCAGTCATGCAGTATAATATCCTTTTTTGGTGTAACTGAATGCAATAAACATTATTCTCGCTCCCAAGCTCCGCTTGGGAGCGTTGGTCACGGAAACTCAGATTCTACATTTATTATGAAGCAGAGCTTCAATCTTGCACGTTCCCAAACTGAGTTTGGGAACGATGTGAGGGGGACGAAAAATGAAATAATTTACAATTCCCATTTTAACAAAGCGTATCACGAATTAGCTTCATCGACAAGGAAGCTCTTACAGTGCAGTGATAACGATGATTGTCGTATCATCGGCAGGAGCGTTGGTTTTCGTAAATGTGTGCAGCGCCTCTCTGAGCGAGGCAATGACCTGTGACCCGCTTATGTGAGAAGTTTTCTTAAGAAATTGTTCCAGCGTTTCTTCACCGTACATTTCCTGCTTGTCATTGAAGGACTCCACAACGCCGTCTGTATAGAGCATGAGCCGATCGCCCGGTAGAAGGACGAGAGAGTTTTGGGAAAATGTCGATTGCTCAATTAACCCAATAGCTGCACCGGTAGGAAGCAGCCGTTCGATATTTCCATTCCGCCGGTGCAGCAGCGGGGGATTATGTCCGGCGTTGCAGTACGTCAGAGTGCGCGTAGTTTCGTCAAACTGTGCGAGGAAGAAGGTCACAAATTTTGTCAATCGGATATTCCTGCCGAACAATTCATTCAGCCGCGAGATAACTTGCTCAGGGCATTCGCTTTCCGGAGTGAGAATGCGGAGTGAAGCCTGCAGGTTTGCCATCAGCATGCTTGCCGGCATGCCTTTTCCCATGACATCCGCAATAGCAAAAGCATGTGAACCGTCTTTGAATCTGAGAAAATCGAAATAATCACCTCCGACAATGCGTGCCGGCTGACTAAATGCGGCAACGTCTAAACCGCGTATGTCCGGTACGGTGTGGGGAAGAAGTGCTTGCTGGACTTTCTGTGAAAGTTCCAGATCGTTTTCCAGACGCGTCCGTTCCTCACCGCTCAAATGTTCAAGGCAGACGCAGGAGGAATAATCCATTTCGAGCCGGTTTTCGTTGACGAGGTCATGACAGACTTCGCAAAGTCCTAATGTCTGATCGTCGGCTTTTTTGAGAAAGGAATCGAGCTGCTGAAGCTGCTTTTCTGCTGCCTTCTCTCCGCTCGGCCCGACACGCATGCTAACAGTTTGAGTTCCCGCGTTCCTGAGGAATTCCGTAATATTTTGTTTCCGCTGACGGATGTTTTCTTTGAGAAGTTGTATGATGGTTTCCATAATCGATCTCCGGAGGTTCTTTGAGTATTTACGAAAAAAAAACCTAAAAGTTACTTGTGCATTTCTGTTTCTGGATTGACGTACTTGCTGAGGTTAATAGGGATGAAGATGCAGGGTGATTAAATTTTTCTGGTGCGACAGGATTTTATTCTCAACCGATGGTGAAAACTGGCAGAAAGGAACTTTTTAAGTTCCTTCACTTGTTATGTAAAATTACAAAACAGGAATCATTTACCATTCGGTTTTATACCAACTCAAATCATATTATATTATAAGGAGATACATATGAAACACTCTTTGGTTTGCCGCGGACTTTTCATCATCCTGTGTACGATGCTCCTCTCATCTTTCTCGTTTTCCCAGGGCTCTTCGAGTGGAGATAAAAAAATGCCGTCCCGGGAAGAAATGATGGCAAATTGGAAAGCATCCATGACTCCGGGGGATATGCATAAGAAACTCGAGATATTCGTCGGCTCCTGGAATGCCGAATCTAAAACCTGGGATAAGGGCCCCAATAGCCCGCCTACGATTTCAAAAGGAGTTGCCCAGTATTCGTTGGTGTACGGCGGACGTTATCTCAAAGAGGAATTTAAAGGAGAAATGATGGGGCAGCATTTCATCGGTACCGGCTATACGGCGTATGACAACATGAAGAAAAAATATACCGGCACCTGGATCGACAATATGGGAACAGCAATTTCCACGATGGAAGGGACGATGGATGACGCGGGAAAGACACTTACATTCTGGGGAAAAATGGATGACCCGATGACGGGAGATATGAATAAAGATGTGAAATATATTTATCGTATTATTGATAAGAACAAACATATCTTTGAATCTTACATGGGAACAGCAGCGCAACCCAATTTCCAAATCACTTATACAAGGAAAAAATAGAAATTTATTGCAAGTGTAGGATTGTCATGCTGAACTTGTTTCAGCATCTATGAAATCCATTGAATTTCAAGGTGGGAGATTCCGAAACAAGTTCGGAATGACTGTTTTCACACATTCTGGCAACTCCTGTCGCCACACGCTATCAAGCTGGGAGTGAGTTGCACTCACGACCTCGCTGTTCGGGAGAACATCTCCCTCACAACTTGGGATCCAAATCAACAAGGACATAATAGCAATGGTACTTCGATCACCTTATATCAAATCATTATTCTTAAGCAGTGTCCTTTTCTATATTTGTACAGGGCAGATTATTTCTGATTCTGCCGCTATTCTCAAAGGAGGAATGACTATGAAACGAGTCACAGGCATCGGCGGAATTTTCTTCAAAGCAAAGAATCCGGACTCACTTCGTGCTTGGTATCGCCAGCATCTTGGTATTGAAATTGAAGCTTGGGGTGGATTTGCGTTCAAGTGGCGCTCCGAGAAGAATTCTGAGGGGAACGGTACTACTGTATGGAATATCTTCAAAGCTGATACGAAGTATTTCGATCCCAGCCAATCGACATTTATGATCAACTATCGTGTCGACAACTTGGACGAACTTCTGCGAGTTCTTCGGGTTGAGGGATGCACTGTCGATTCCAAAGTGGATGAATCAGAATTTGGAAAGTTTGGTTGGTTGATGGATCCAGAAGGTAATCGTATTGAACTCTGGCAGCCACCTCCAGGCCAATGATCTGTTTTTGACGGTTTCTTCATATTTGGTATGATGTAGCGTCCGACACTCTGTCGGACATTTACAGGAATGGCGCGATTTCATTTCGTCCTGCTGCGAGCAGGACTCTACAGAATCATAGTGTAAATTTCCGTAAGTGTGGTGACAAACTCGGTGAGGTTATGTGGAGTGAAGCTGTAGGATGTTTGATTCTTTTCTATCACAATTCAAGAAATCAATTCACGTTTTGTAAATTCGCAAGGTTCACAGTGAACATTCGTAGCATTCGATGTAGCGTCCGACACTCTGTCGGACATTTACAGGAATGGCGCGATTTCATTTCGTCCTGCTACGAGTAGTTTACCCGCAGGCTGTTTGACGGTGACGAACTCGCTGAGGCTAAGAGGCGTGAAGCTGTAGGATGTTTGATTCTTTTCTATCGCAATTCAAGAAATCAATTCACGTTTTGTAAATTCGCAAAGCTCAGAGTGAACATTCGTAACATTCGACGTAGCGTCCGACACTCTGTCGGACATTTACAGGATTGGTGTGATTTCATTTCGTCCTGCTGCGAGCAGGACTCTACACGATGTTTGTCGTGGGAGCGATAAAATATTTTTCTTTTTCCCCGAGGTTTTTTATGCCGGACAATCTCTCATCTTTAATCTTAATTCTTCAATCATAAATCTTCATTCTTAAATCTTAAAGTGTGGTGACGAACTCAATGAGGTTAAAAAAGTGTGAAGCTGTAGAGTATCGAAATATTTTATTTGAGGGAAGATTTAAAAAAAATAAGCTGGGGGTTAGTTGCGGCGAAGCCGTCCCTTCGGGACACTCACGATCTTTTTGTTCGGGAGAACATCTACTTCATAACTTGGTAATTGTGATGCCATGTACAGTGTCCTGTATTTCTATTCAATTATTTTACCATCGATTTGATGTTTGAATACACCTCTTTTAATTAATTCTGATATTGCACTTTGTACCAAACTTTTTTTTATCCCTAGCTTTTCGGCGACTTCTATATGCACACCCTTATTCCAAGGTTGTACCGGCAGTAAATTTTTAACTTTCTCGATTGTTTGCTCATCAGCAATCCGCCTCTTTTTTTTGTGTTTCCTTTTTTCTGATTGTATCGGAGTACCATAGACTAGTTGTTGTATTGTTTGAAAATCTGAATATCCCTTTTTACCTGACACGTAACTTTTAGCATTTTTATAAAATGCCGTAACCTTTAGGCTCGACCCAAAAAGAACAACTTCAACATAATTATCCTCTAATACAGAAATATTTTTTATAATGTCTTTAGCTGATACAAGTTTATCGTTATGCCAAAAGCGAAATTCTGTATTTAGAAATTCAGGTAATTCCTCTTTGTAGTTAAACTTAAAAACTACTAAAGTCTCACTTTTTGAACCTTTTGGATCGGGCTTATTTTCGATTAATGTTTTTGTCGCTTTTTCAATAGATTCAGCGTATAATTTTATATCTTTAAAAGCTTTCAATAAATAAGACTCATTAATAGATAACCCTACATTTTTTACATTGTATTTATGCCTATAATATTCGTCTGTTTTTCCAAGACGATGAACGAACAAATGACGCCTATCATGATATTCGTTCATTGTTTTTTCACCAGGAAATATTGACGATATATTTAGTTTGAATTTTGTGTTATAGTATGTCATAATTTTAATAAAACCATCACTAGATAACTTCCTGCAGTCTCTTGTTATTAACTTTTCGAAGATTTCTGTAATACTATCATATGATATTATTTCAGCGGTAGTGAATGATATAATGTCGTTGGTTTTAAAAATGAAAATATTATTAGCTGATATAAATTTAATATTGTCAATAAGGTAAACTTCAAGTGCAGAAATAAGTCTAATTAATATTAGCTCTCTAAGAAAGTATTGTTGATTTAATACGAATTGTTTGTTTTTCCTGAAGAAAGAAGGTTTATCAGGGACTAAAAGCTTTAGATCAATATCTATTCCTCTTAACTTTTTTTCGTGTTTATATATTTCATGAATCTGTTGGATAGAAAAAGCAGATGTTTTGTAAAAAGTTTCTAATTCCTCTAGTTCTTTTTTAAAGATATAATAGGGGTTCATAGTTTAAAAGGTGATATGGCATACAATTATTTGAATAGTGTATATCTCTTAATTATATCTGCCCAATTTCGGATGGGTTGATATTGTATTGTAATTAGTTTGGTTTATTGTTTGTAGTGGCATCATTAAGCTTTGAAAAAATTGTTGTACAGCCAATCTATAATTCATTGAACATCCTTCGCCAGGTACTGATACATATATCCGCCTCTCTTAAATAGCTCTCCTGCCGTCCAACCGATTCTTGCTGTTTTATTTCACGCTCAATTTAATCTCTAAGAGTGCTTTTGCAGTCTCGATATCCTTTTTAAATTTAAATACAACCGTCAATCCCCGGATTTTACCATAATGTTTTCCATCCTTGAACTCCTTTTTCATTTCCGCGGGAATGGCACTGTCCACAATTGCCTTTGCGGCTCTGTCGGTAAAGTAAAACGTGGTTCTGAACGTACCTTCTCTAATAGATAACCAGAAGAGATTCTTTTTCTTCAGCATATTCTTCATGAGCCAGCTTTTCCCGTCGTTGTAATACCGCCACTCTGGAATTATGTCAGGGTGGTCCATCTGAAGATATTCGAAAAAAGTTATCCAAATGTCTTTTGTTTTTCCGAGATGCGAAAAGATTATTTCTTCCGTGGGAAATTGCGTTTTATCGGAAAGTGCGGGTTGATCCATGTTCGTTCCTCCTGAACAAAATGCTCAACAGCTGTGATTGCTTGGCAGCGATGAAGCGAATTCCCAACTGAGTAGGATTGGGAACCACTGGGGTAAAGTGTAGTATTTTTTGGCGGGAGAAGCAAGGTCTCTCGTAGGGACGTATAGCTATACGTCCCTACAAAACCTGCGAGTAGGGGTTCAATATATTGAACCCCTACAGAAGAATTTTTTTGGGGGGAGAAATAATGAGAAACATTAAGCGCTTTTATTTATTTTGTTATTTTCAAAAACGACGTCACTGTATAATTCTTTTGCGCATTCCGGACAAATACCATGTGTAAATTGCGCCTCTGAATGTTTTTGTATATATCCTTCTATTTGATCCCAATACCCCTTATCGTTTCGTATTTTTTTACAATTCGCACAAATGGGAAGAAGCCCGCTTAAAGTCTTAACGCTGGCCAGCGCTTCCTGGATGCCCTGTTGAAGTTCTTTCTCTCTCTTTAAGAGCTGCCACACCCGCACCCGGTACGCACCAAAAATTGCTCCTCCCAGGACAATCAGCACGAGACCATAGAACCAATACGCCTCATAAAAATGCGGCTGAAGGTTAAATGTAAAGTTTGCTCCTACTTTGTTCCACACGCCGTCATTGTTACAAGCGATCACACGAAAGCGATATTGACCGGAAGGAAGGTTCGTATAATATGCAACCCGCCTTGTTCCTGCTTCTACCCATTCACGATCGTACCCTTCAAGTTTATACTTAAAGAGGACTCTATGAGGAACAAGAAGACTTAACGCCGTGAAATGAAATTCCCATTTTTCTTTGCCGGGAGAAAAAATTGTAAATTGATCTGCAGGCATCGTCTCTTGATCTACCATAACCCGTTCGATAATAACCGGCGGGGGAAAAGTATTCCGCTTAAAAATTTTTGGATCTATCTTGACTGCCCCTTTCTTCGTTGCAAACCATAAACATCCATCATGCGTCTTCCATCCAACAGGCTGCCACCCGCCGAAGCATTCATCTGTTTTCATTCCGTCGGCAGTGACATAAACTTGTGAATGCAATGTTTTGATCTTTCCTGCTTGATAGTCATCAATATCTGCGCGTTTCAGATAGATGATACCACTTGGACTGCTCAACCAGAGATCGCCCTCATTATCACAAAGCACGCAATAGAATTCGGACGTGAATAAACCATCCTTGATGCTCAAGGGGGTAAGTTTACCATTGTTATATCGTGTAAGTCCGTCACTCGGGGAAGTGATCCACAGGCTTCCCAGCTGATCATCGAGAATGCAATTAACCCAGGGCCCGGCCAACCCTTCTGTTTGTTTGAACATTGTAGAAGATCCATTCTCTATCTTCACAAGACCGTTTGTAGAACCAATCCATAGAGGACCATGAAGTTGAGAATAAAGGCATGCGACATATTCCAAAGTATGATACGGTTCCCCGTTCTTGAGGAGATAGGGCTTCAACCGTCCATCAACAAATCTTTGAAGACCTATACCATCGACATAGAGAATTAAACTTACACTGTCTTCCGTGATAGCAGAAAACCACTTATTAGGCAAACCTGTTTGGGGAGTAAAACGTTTGATCCGATTATTCTTTATGTTGAGAAGCAAGCCGGTTTGACTGATCCACAGACTGCCATCACGCGCCACATACGCCGGCCCCACATTTGCAGTATCTATGATAGTACGGCCATTCTTCATATGCATTATTACTCCATCTGCATTACTGAGAATGTAAAGAGTACTGTCAGGAGTCTCGGCAATGCCCGAAATATAATCGCTCGCGAGACCTTCTTTCGTTGTATAGGAAGTGATATTCACATCCGTATACTGGTTGAGTCCCTCTAATGTGCACACCCAGATACTGCCTTCGTGATCTTCAAAGATATTAAGAACGTGGTCGTTTGTGAGTCCATATAAATATGTCATGCTCGACCATGTTCCCTTCGTCAAACGATTGATTCCCTTGTATGTTCCGAACCACAGATTGTTATCTCTGTCTTCACAAACGGAAGTGATGTGATCACTGTGTATACCATCCGACCATTTGTAGGTTTTCAAAGCACCATTCTTCCAACGGACCAGCCCATTAACTGTTCCAACCCAAACATTTGAATCACGATCAGTAAAGAGAGTGGTAGTTATATCGTGGGGCAATCCATTTGCGATTGTCATGGTACCGACTTGTGTCATGCGAACATCATCGAAGATACGCACTCCTTCATGTGTCCCCACCCAAATTCTGCCAAGTGAATCTTCTGTAAGACTGGTGATATATCGCGGATTGATGGGTACAGATATGAATTTTCCTCCAGCATACATAAAGAGGCCGTACGTTGTACCAACCCAGATGTGTCCAATCTTGCTTTCCAATAATACTTGTATTTCTCTCGAGAGAAGTCCATCAGCTCCACTGTAACGAAAAATTTTCTCGTTCTTAATGCGTCGAAGATTACTGAAAGTTGTTCCGACCCAGAGATTGCTATCTCTGGAAAAACATAACGTTGAAATGGTTTCAATTACTTTACTATCCTTCGGATTTGTATTCACCGGAGTAAAATTGACTCCATCGAAGCGGAAGAGACCTGCCGAAGTACCAAGCCAGAGATAGCCATCTCGTCCCTGCAGGCCAACATTGACAGCGTTCGCCGGCAGGCCATTCTGTTTTAGCCAAACATTATGCCCGTACTGATTTATAGTTTTTTGAGGATCGAGAGCAAGGGCTGAGGACACCGTGCAGACTATCAATACAACGATGAATATTATACTCCGGAAATATGTGTTCTTACTATGCGTCAAATTATTTACGTTTTTCCTCCTCTGAAACAAACATCCTGTAAGTTAATTTTCATAACCTTTGGTAAGTTCATTCGTACATAACTTCTATCTTATTATTCATATTAAGATAGAAGTTATTGAACCACAACTTGAATGGCATCAGTAAGAGGTTTCGGAACTATGTTCCCTTCGACCACTTGTCCGTCAACCCTGAGCTGTACTCTGTGCAACAATTTTAATGCCTGAAAGGAGATTCTTGTCCTCAATAAACACTGAGCTTATGTTGAAAGAAAAACCTATAAAATTATTAATATCTATCTAACAATTGGCATACAGCCAAGAAAGACGATGTTATAAATACCGCAATGCATGAATATATTACCGAACTATGTCTTTCTCTAAATGATACGCAAATATGATAAAAACGGTAAATGGTAAACGGTGAATGGTAAACGGTAAATGGTAAACGGTAGATGGTAGAGGGTAAACGGCAGACGGTAAATGGAAGATGTAGGAGCTTGAGATGTCAAGCTTGCGAAGGAGTGAAACAGTGTGGCCGGATGAATCGATAATGATTGCGATTAAGATTATAGGTCGCTATATTTCATTGTTTCTGTTCATAAAAAATAGGATTGGGATGAAGGCACTTATCGTTGACGATAGTCTTGAGAGCAGAATGCTTCTTGGTAAAATACTGAGCAAGGAATTTGGCGCGGAGATTGTTGAAGCAGCGAATGGTGAAGAGGCGATAAAGAAAATTTCGTCTGAGAACCCCGATGTTGTTTTTCTCGATTACGAAATGCCGACGATGAACGGAAAAGATACATTAATAGCTATTCGTTCCAACCGTGCCACGCGAAATTTACCGGTTGTTATCGTCACATCTCATTCTGAAATGGTGCTTGTGAAAGAACTTCTCAAATACAAAGTTTCGTTATATCTTGTAAAACCTATTTCAGCTGAATATTTAGTGAAACATATCTCGATAATCTTTCCGAAACCCTCTTCGAATCGTTGAGTCGCGGTTGTTCTTTTACTGAGAACTTTCCCTTCGGCATAGTAACTCATCGAAAATCTGCAATCTAAAATCATCCATTCATTGTTTTGGATATCCAACTGTCTGGCTGAGAACAATCTTTTGTTGGGGCCGAAGCTTCAATTCTTTCGTAAGAGTTTCACGATCAACCATTCCTCTCACAACAACTGCCAATCCTTCCGAAGCACAATAAAGATACACGTTCTGTGCAATGAATCCGGCATCTGCAGAACTCCAGCGGATTCTATCTTCATCATTTGCACGAGTCATTCGCTTCTCATCTGCGATATATACGAGATTGAGGGGGCGCTTCTTTTACGAACGATTGTTTGCCGGTAGGTTCTCGTAAATCCTTTTCTGTAATGAGTAATAAACTATTGGATTTTGCATCGTACATATACGTCCCGCTTTGCATCATCACATATATATCAATTTCCTGCCAGTTCATTGCCGATGGAGCTGTCCGTTTTCCGTTCTCGGGACGATTTATTCCATATGCCGCCCAAAGAAGATTCGAAAGTTCTTGCAGGGGCAACGGCTTTGCGGTAAACGTCCTCGAAGATTGTCGAAGTTTTAATACTTGCATCAAAGGTTTGCCGATTTCAGTCTGTGGCGGAGGAAGTTGGATGGGTTTTAAATCTTGAGCTAAAGAGAGTGAGAAAGAAATACTGAGAAAAATAAACAAACGGGCAAATTTCATTGTGGACTTCCTTTATGAGTAATTATGTTGGGATAATCTATCCCCAAAATCGTAAAAAGTCAAACGTATTGATTCCGTAGTTTTCAAAACAGTCACTCGGTGATATCGTATGTGGATTTCTCAAACCATATAGTGAATAATTAAAAAAATCGCCAGTCGCTTTGACTTCTCCAACTAAATGCGTATCTTACTGGCGAAATTTGAATGTAATCCGCACCTTACAAACTAAAAATTTATAAGTGAAGTGGATTTTTTCAGGTATGCGGATACTGAACAACGAATAGCATAAGGTTATTAGCTCATAAACGAACGCTGATAATTGAAAGCTAAAAACTAATACAGGTAGAACTAACATAGGAGCAATAAGATGGATCGATTTAAAGAATTGCAGGAACTCGTAGCAACATTCCAGGCAGATTTCGAAAAGTTTTATATAAAGCAAAACAAATCGGCAGGTGTGCGTTTACGCAAACATATGGCCAGCTTAAAAAGGAAAGCACAAGAAATTCGTAATGAAGTACAGGATGTGAAAGCAAAGATGGCGGAAGAACCATCACAGCCGACTCCGCCGCCGGCAGCATAAATTCGTCATTTTCAACCAGCTTGCCTGCCGCTTATTGCGCGGGCAAGCTGATATTTTTTAGCAAAGTTATTATTGCCTCACCTTGAGCTTCTTGTATATAAAAACGTAAGAGGTGTAAAACTCGAACGTACCTTTTTGGGTATCCATGAATAATCGTATTTCCCACTGAAGTGAAAAAAGCATTTCGGTGCATTTGATTTTTACTCTGCAATGTCGATGGTCGGTTGAGCGGTGGAATCTCTTGAAACGATTTTTTTATTATTGAGTCGATAAAAAGTTTTTAAAGGATTTAACCTGATCGAAATGAGGGGATAAAAGCAATGAAGAAATATATCATGCTTGGTGTGCTTGCTGGAGCAGCAATTTCATTGACGGTGTTATTGCTCAGGCGAAAACAGTCCGAAGGAATGGAATTTCATGATTTTGTTGATTCGCCTTCAGTTGCAGACGATCTCTTTGGAAAAGCATTCCGCGAACTGCCAGACAAGCCGTGATCGTATGATCCCTGGATTCAGGGAAACTGGAGTCTGTGGTTTCGTTGACATTCGGTGGTGATTTAGATATCTTGAAAAGGCACGGCATATTTCTGAAATAGAATCCTTGCAACACAAAAACATAGTAATTTTGATATTTAGACAATGGCAGATATAGACGAACAGCGAAAAAGAGTTGCAGAGCTTAAGCAAAAGATCCTTGAGCAGAAAAAGAAAAGTGAATCTGCGCCATCGCTAGATGCGTCAATAAATACACCCGTTGACAAGGCCAAAGAACCGACAGCGCCTGTTCAGAATCAAGCACAGGATGTTAAACAACAAGTTGAGGCAGCGAGCCAACATCGACCAGAGGAAGTGATTAACAAAACTGAGAAGATTGTTCTTCCTCAACAAGAAGAAGAGAAGCGGCGCGCAGAGACAGAAAAAAACGCACAAGCCCAACATGTTAATCCGGTTGTTTATTTGCAGGCATACGCACAGACTTTGAAACAAGCATGGGCGAATGGATCGATGAGTAAAGATGAAGAAAATTTATTGTCCACATTACGCAAATCGATGGGTATAAGCGATGAAGTACATGCGAGTTTAGAGCAGGAGGTTCGGCTTGAAATCTATTTGCAGGCGATTGTTGACTGTTGGAAGAATGGATCTATTACCCCTCAAGATTTGGACCGGCTTGATGCCATGCGAGAGAGGTTTCATATTTCAGCTGAAGAACATATGCGCCTGGAAAAACAAGTTCGGCAAGATATATTAAAGCAGCGTTAATTTTTTTTCAAGTAATGTGAAATAGATGTTGACTTTTCGAGATTGATATGCTATATTAAAGTCCCGCACAATAGCGGCGGAAGTTCCTTATAAAAAAGAGTTTATAATGCCCATCGTTCATGGGCATTTTTATCGTAAGGCTGTTCTTTGAAAAAGTGTGCACGACAAATGTCAATTTAACTGGGTTTCAACCCTGTTCGAAAAGTCTAACGACTCAGAGAACAGGTCATCAGACTTGAAGTTGAGAATATAAAAATTCTACAATGGAGAGTTTGATCCTGGCTCAGGACGAACGCTGGCGGCGTGCCTAACACATGCAAGTCTTGGGAGAAAGAGGTAGCAATATCTTGAGTAAACCGGCGCAAGGGTGAGTAACACGTAGGTAATCTGCCTAGAGGACGGGAATAACTTCGAGAAATCGAGGCTAATGCCCGATGAAATTCCAATGCAGCATTGTATTGGGATCAAAAGCCGTAAGGCGCCTTTAGATGAACCTGCGTCCCATTAGGTAGTTGGTGAGGTAACGGCCCACCAAGCCGACGATGGGTAGCTGGTCTGAGAGGACGATCAGCCACACTGGAACTGAGACACGGTCCAGACTCCTACGGGAGGCAGCAGTGAGGAATATTGCGCAATGCCCGAAAGGGTGACGCAGCGACGCCGCGTGGAGGATGAAGGCCCTACGGGTCGTAAACTCCTTTTGTGAGGGAATAATTTCTCGCTATAGGCGAGATTGAATGTACCTCAGGAAAAAGCATCGGCTAACTACGTGCCAGCAGCCGCGGTAATACGTAGGATGCTAGCGTTGTCCGGATTTACTGGGTGTAAAGGGAGCGCAGGCGGGTTGGTAAGTCGGTGGTGAAATTCTCGGGCTTAACCCGAGTACTGCCATCGATACTGCTAATCTTGAGTGCAGAAGAGGTTGATGGAATTCTAGGTGTAGCGGTGAAATGCGTAGATATCTAGAAGAACACCGATGGCGAAGGCAGTCAACTGGTCTGCTACTGACGCTCATGCTCGAAAGCGTGGGGATCAAACAGGATTAGATACCCTGGTAGTCCACGCCCTAAACGATGAATACTCGATGTCGGCTCGCAAGGGTCGGTGTCTAAGCTAACGCATTAAGTATTCCACCTGGGGAGTACGATCGCAAGGTTGAAACTCAAAGGAATTGACGGGGGCCCGCACAAGCAGTGGAGCATGTGGTTTAATTCGATGCAACGCGAAGAACCTTACCTGGGTTTGAAAGGCTCTGTAAACCGGTGAAAGCCGGCTAGTGTAGCAATACACACGGAGTACAGGTGCTGCATGGCTGTCGTCAGCTCGTGCCGTGAGGTGTTAGGTTAAGTCCTGCAACGAGCGCAACCCCTGCACTTAGTTGCCATCAGGTAATGCTGGGCACTCTAAGTGGACTGCCTACGCAAGTAGTGAGGAAGGTGGGGATGACGTCAAGTCCTCATGGCCCTTACACCCAGGGCCACACACGTGCTACAATGGCCACTACAATGGGCTGCAAAATCGCAAGGTTGAGCCAATCCCATAAAAGTGGTCTCAGTTCGGATTGAGGGCTGCAACTCGCCCTCATGAAGCTGGAATTGCTAGTAATCGCGGATCAGCACGCCGCGGTGAATACGTTCCCGGGCCTTGTACACACCGCCCGTCAAGCCATGGAAGCTGGGAGTACCCGAAGCCGTTCACCCAACCGCAAGGAGGGAAGCGTCTAAGGTAAAATCAGTGACTGGGGCTAAGTCGTAACAAGGTAGCCGTATCGGAAGGTGCGGCTGGATCACCTCCTTTCTAAGGAGATCTCGTCCGAGCAATCGGAACGAAAATCTCATTACAATTCTGCCCAATTAAGTTGGCAAGAAGCGTGCACACTTTTTATTTTTTTTATCACTGGGCCCGTAGCTCAGGTGGTTAGAGCGCACGCCTGATAAGCGTGAGGTCAGTGGTTCAACTCCACTTGGGCCCACCAAAGGCGTGTGATAGAGAAGCCCAAATAAATTGAAAATTGTCGATTGGCAATTTGAAAATTGTTTGGGGCTGTAGCTCAGTTTGGGAGAGCGCCTGGTTTGCAACCAGGAGGTCGCCGGTTCGATCCCGACCAGCTCCACAAAAATAAAAAGTTGACAATTGGCGATTGCCAATTGCAAATTGATTTGTTCTTTGACAATTGGGAAGTGTGAATAATTTAGTAACGACTAGTAGTCTCGATGAAATTTATTGGGACAAACGAGTGAACGATTATTCCAAATGCATAACCTAAATATAATTTTCAAGTTTTTCTGTCCGAAATTCTAATGATGCACCTTTGTCTCGTAGTAAGAGACGATGTATCTGTGTATCAACAAAGATTTTTGGTTAAGTTACTAAGAGCATATGGTGGATGCCTAGGCACCAAAAGGCGATGAAGGACGCGGTTACCTGCGATAAGCGTCGGCAAGGCGGAAGCAGCCTCTGACCCGACGATTTCCGAATGGGGCAACCCACTGCGAGTCATGTCGCAGTACTCGTTGATGAATTCATAGTCAACGGTGAGCAAACGAGGAGAAGTGAAACATCTCAGTAACCTCAGGAAGAGAAAACAATAGTGATTTCCTTAGTAGCGGCGAGCGAAATGGAAATAGTCTAAACCTTCTCACACGTTCAAGGCGCTGACCCTTGTGTGAGAGGTGTTGTGGGACTTTCAGGATGAATCAGTGATAATCCGGAGAGTCAAAAATCAATTTGTTAACTGAAGCTTCTGGAAAGCTGCACCATAGCGGGTGATAGTCCCGTAAGTGAAAACAAATTGACTCTCGAAAGTATCCCAAGTACCACGGAGCAAGTGGAAGTCTGTGGGAATCTGCCAGAACCATCTGGTAAGACTAAATACTCTTTGGTGACCGATAGTGAACAAGTACCGTGAGGGAAAGGTGAAAAGCACCCTTAAGAAGGGAGTGAAATAGTACCTGAAACCATATGCTTACAAACGGTTGGAGCAAATCTCTGCTGCTTGCAGTGGAGAGGAGTGACAGCGTGCCTTTTGCTTAATGAGCCTACGAGTTGCTGGTACGTTGCAAGGTTAAATGTCTAAGACATGTAGCCGTAGCGAAAGCAATCTACCCTTGGTCAGGATGAAGTGGCGGTAAAACGCCATGGAGGTCCGAACTGATGTGGGTTGAAAACCGCTCGGATGAACTGAGGGTAGGAGCGAAAGACCAATCAAACTCGGAGATAGCTCGTACTCCCCGAAATAGCTTTAGGGCTAGCCTTGTATCATAATATTACGCAGGTAGAGCACTGATTGGGCTAGGGTCGTCACAACGATACCAAACCCAGACAAACTCCGAATTGCGTTAATATGTTCTACAGGAGTCAGGCGACGACGGATAAGCGCCGACGCCGAGAGGGGAATAACCCAGACCGCCAGCTAAGGTCCCTAAATACAGGTTAACAGAGAAAGGATGTTAAGTTGCTCAGACAACTAGGATGTTGGCTCAGAAGCAGCCATTCATTTAAAGAGTGCGTAATAGCTCACTAGTCAAGCGACTTGGCGCCGATAATTCTCGGGACTCAAACCTGATACCGAAGCTGCGGATGTACAGCAATGTACGTGGTAGGGGAGCATTCCATCGACAGCGAAGGTGTTCCTTGAGGAATGCTGGAGTTGATGGAAACGCAGATGTAGGCATAAGTAACGATAAGAAATGCGAAAAACATTTCCACCGAAAATCTAAGGTTTCCTGAGCAACGTTAATCGTCTCAGGGTTAGTCGGGTCCTAAGTCGAGGCCGAAAGGCGTAGACGATGGCAATCAAGTTGAATATTCTTGAACCACTAAGTAATCGTTTGACTATAAGGGGTGACGCAGAAGTGAAGTGGGGCCAGCTGTTGGAATAGCTGGTTTAAGCCTGTAGGCGTGGGAGATTGGCAAATCCGTTTCCCAGTTATCGCTGAGAGGTGAACAGGGTGCCCGTATGGGCCACAACTCCACGTAATCATGCTGCCAAGAAAAACCTCGTATGGGAGATTATTTGGTGCCCGTACCGCAAACCGACACAGGTAGATAGGAAGAATATTCTAAGGTGCTCGAGTGAGCCGTGGTTAAGGAACTCGGCAAATTAGCCCCGTAACTTCGGGATAAGGGGCGCTTCTAGTATGTGGGTGTGTACAACACTTGCAGAAAGGAGCCGCAGTGAAATGGGCCAAGCGACTGTTTAACAAAAACACATGTCTATGCTAAGCCGTGAAGGCGACGTATATAGACTGACACCTGCCCGGTGCCGGGCGACCGAAGCCCCGGTAAACGGCGGCCGTAACTATAACGGTCCTAAGGTAGCGAAATTCCTTGTCGGGTAAGTTCCGACCTGCACGAATGGTGTAACGATTTGGTCACTGTCTCAACCACGGGCTCGGTGAAATTGTGGTACCGGTGAAGACGCCGGTTACCCGCACATGGACGGAAAGACCCCGTGCACCTTTACTGCACCCTAGCATTGGGTTCGGTCAAAGCATGTGTAGCATAGGTGGGAGACTGTGAAGCCGGGGCGCTAGCTTCGGTGGAGTCGTCAGTGAAATACCACCCTTGTTCTGATTGAATTCTAACCTATCGCCATGAATCTGGCGAGGGAACAGTGTTAGGCGGGTAGTTTGACTGGGGCGGTCGCCTCCTAAATTGTAACGGAGGCTCTCAAAGGTTCCCTCAGCATGGTTGGTAATCATGCGTCGAGTGTAAAAGCATAAGGGAGCTTAACTGCGAGACCTACAAGTCGAGCAGATGCGAAAGCAGGATTTAGTGATCCGTTGGCTTCGAGTGGAAGAGCCAACGCTCAAAGGATAAAAGGTACGCCGGGGATAACAGGCTGATCTTGCCCAAGAGTTCATATCGACGGCAAGGTTTGGCACCTCGATGTCGGTTCATCGCATCCTGGGGCTGGAGAAGGTCCCAAGGGTTTGGCTGTTCGCCAATTAAAGCGGTACGTGAACTGGGTTCAGAACGTCGTGAGACAGTTCGGTCCCTATCCTGTGCGGGCGTAGGAAACTTGATGGGTGTCGCTCCTAGTACGAGAGGACCAGAGTGAACGGACCGACGGTGAATGAGTTGTCACGCCAGTGGCATTGCTCAGTAGCCATGTCCGGATGGGATAAGCACTGAAAGCATCTAAGTGCGAAACCCGCCCAAAGATGAGGTTTCCCTGACGCTTCGGCGTCATAAGACCCCAAGGAGATGACTTGGTTGATAGGCCGTAGATAGAATCATAGTAATATGTTTAGTCGAGCGGTACTAATAGGTCGATAGGCTTAATCTTAATTTTTGTTGATCCATCGATAACATCATCTCGAAGATAAAGGTCATCATTAGAATGACGTAACAGAGTTTAGCTTTATGCATTTTTCCCAATTGAGTTTTTCTGGTATCTATGTCGAGGGTGTTACACCTCTTCCCATTCCGAACAGAGAAGTTAAGCCCCCCTGAGCCGATGGTACTATGTGGGTAACTGCATGGGAGAGTAGGTCGATGCCAGATTTATTTTAGAGTCCCGTTATAAAGAAATTTATAACGGGACTTTTTGTTTTGTGGGAGAATCCCGACTTTATCGGGATGCATAGGTCGATGAAAGCTTGCCTGCAGCAGCTCCAATGGAATGAAGGCGGGATTTATTATATCAATATCCTGCATTCAAAATCCGAGTGCAGGATGTTTTTTTATAAGTGGAGATTCCACCTTGATCTAGATTCGTATACTTTAACCATACATTAATCGATATCAATACCTTTTATACATCCATTCTTGAACAATCCAGAACAGAATTCTTCTATCTGAACTACTCTATATGTAGTCGAATTGTATTCAGCAGCCAAAATAACAATCTGAGGGGTTCAAACTTATATGATAATGACGTTTGCAGAAGAGTTGGTCTAATTGGATCGAATGGTACTCGATATCGATTGATATTTCGTTTCAGTTCATTTTCAAGAAAAGATGAGGGAGTGAAATTATACCTGTGTGTCCTATGAAATACCATGACGGAATCAATATTACGCAGCTGAGAACGCATATATTCTTTGAGTATCTCTTTTCGTAAATCGGGATATAATAGTAGAAGCTCCGTTAGTGGAACATTTTTTTGTGGAGACATAAAAGTATTGATGCTACTCAGAAAAGTATCATTGCATGGATCCAATGGTGAAGACCAAGGAGGATAGTGCTTCTGAGTGCTATTTTTTATCAATTCATTCTTCAATGTATCATGAAGATTATTATGTGTTAGGGATAAGTTTTGTGCGAGTCCTTCGTGGGAATAAATTGATAATACAAAGGAACATACAATACGTATGTCGATGAAATGAGAAAAGTACCAATGCGAAGTTGGTAAAGTCATCAATCAAATGTTAATGTAAAGTTAGGAAGCGTTTTATCCTTTTTGACGCATATCTCATTTTGCAAGTTCCTTGATATGTCGAACACAGTCGCAGATCCCAATGATTCTCGCAATTTATTCTCCATGATACAGTTATTCCCTTGCTCTCCCTAACATCTTTCCGTAACTTTACTTTACTATGACAAAGAAAAATCTCAAAGGTCTTAACCTTATCGAGCTTCAAGCGTTTGTCGAAGAACTTGGTGAAAAGAAATATCGCGCAGTACAGTTGTACAGCTGGCTGTATGCTAAAGCAGCCCAGAGTTTCGATGAAATGACCGACATCTCAAAAGAGTTTCGTACGGTTCTATCTCAAATCTCATATATCTCTAATCTTCAATTGCGAGTTCAAAGCATCTCTACTGATAGCACAACAAAATATCTCTTCAAGTTGAATGATGATTTAGCGATCGAAAGTGTTTTAATACCCGCAACAAAAAAATCGTCAGAGGAAGAGAAGCGGCTCACGCTCTGCGTTTCCACGCAAGTTGGATGCCCGCTAGACTGCAAGTTCTGTGCAACCGGAGCGATGGGTTTTACACGAAATCTCACAGCGGGGGAGATTGTCGATCAGGTGATTCAGGTTCAGCGCACCACTCAGAAACGAATTACTAATCTTGTCTATATGGGCATGGGCGAACCGATGCTCAATTATGATAACGTGATGAAGTCCATTGACATCATAAACGATGACCGTGGATTGAATATTGGTGCGCGGCACATAACCATTTCCACTGCCGGTTATGCCGATAAGATTCGCCAGCTTGCAGATGAAGAACGTCCTGTAAAACTTGCGCTCTCACTTCACTCGCTGGATAACGACAAGCGTACGAAGCTTATGCCGATTACAAAGAAATTCTCTGTAGATGAATTGATGAAAGCGCTGGAGTACTATTATCATAAAACACGCCGCCGCCCTACTTTTGAATATATCCTTTTTGACGGTTTCAATGATACGGCAGCAGATATCAAGTTGTTTGTGAAATTGAGCAGGAGAATTCCCTGTAAAGTCAATCTTATTCCATTCCATTCCATTTCGTTTATGCATCCTTCCGGTATGGGAGCTTCGCTCAAGCCGGCACCAGCTCAGCGTATTGAAGCATTTGCCGATGCACTGCGCAAATCCGATATTACCGTGATGGTGCGCGGCAGCTCCGGTCAGGATATCAACGCTGCATGTGGACAGCTTGCTGTGATTGAATCAAAGAATAAACCAAAAACCCCAGAAGGTTTGTTATAGATGAAACGATTTTCCATTCCATTGTTTCTCATACTTGGTCTAGTTCAATGGTCTTTTTCTCAAAGTGAATTTCTTCTCCGTGGTCGTAGCGGTTACGGCGGTGGAATTGGTTTGAGCACAAATCGTGAAGAAAATGGATTGAATCTCTATGCTGGGTTCTCATTTCGCGGATTTATTAATGCGAATCTGACATATTCGAAAACAAATGGTGACAGGCTTCAAAACGGAATTCTCTCGCCGAGCATTACTTTTTATCCTATCAAGCAGGAAGATGTCCAAGGTGCACCAACCATTGGGCTATCCCTTGCCTATAGCGGTTACACGATGACGACAACGACCACCAATGCTGTTCCCGATTCAGGTGCACTGACATATCACCTTCAATCGATCATCAATAATATGAAAATTAATGCAATCACAGCGGGAGCGACTATCCAGCGCAGGATTGGATATTGGAAGGTTCTTTTTTTCCAACCATCCCTTGGGGCATCCATGTTAATGGCGGATTCCGGATGGAAATTCACACTTCGCGGAAGTGTATCAATAGGAACGCGTGTCGTGCACGGGCCATTAATAATTCTCACACCAAGCATCGAACGTCAATCGGGATTGACAACATTGATGCTCACCTTCGGTGCTGTTTTCTAAGAACAAATGCAACTGTACATTCTTTGTAATTTTCTTAATCTAAACATTTTCACGTATATTTATTGCACATTCATGTACCTATCATAAATTAAAAAAGAATAAAGAACGAACTCATGAAGATCATTCTCTTTGGACCTCCGGGCGTGGGCAAAGGTACCCAAGCCAAATTACTTGTTGAAGAATTTCACTCAGCACATATCTCTACCGGTGATTTACTGCGTGAAGCGGTGAAGAACAAAACTGCTCTTGGAGTAAAAGCGAAATCTTTTATGGATGCCGGCAATCTTGTTCCCGACGATGTTGTCATCGGATTAATAGAAGAAACGCTTACGTCTGATGAAGCGAGAGATAACTTCATCCTGGATGGTTTTCCTCGAACGCTTCTGCAAGCACGCGCCCTTGATGTGCTTTTCGAAAAAATCGGAATTAAACTTGACTCTGTAATCAGTCTTGAAGTGAACAATGAAGAAATAATAAACCGCCTTGATCAACGGCGGCTTTGCCGTGGCTGCGGCCGCATTTATACAATTGCCCGCATCGGCGCCGATCTCAAAAAGTGCCCGTCATGCGGTGGTGAACTCTATCAGCGGGATGATGATAAACCGGAACCAGTTCGCAGGCGCCTTGAAGTCTATCAGCAACAGACGAAACCGCTCATCGAATATTATCGCGAAACCGACCGGCTTGTTCCGATTAATGGTATGGACGAGATCGGCTATGTACACAAACTGATCCTCGATGCGCTGTATAAAAACAGAACCAGATGAGACCATTTCAGCCCAAACCATTGCCGGGTGCGCCACCGTATGTTATTGCGCACCGCGGTATTTCGGCAAAGGCACCGGAAAACACTCTCGCTTCTTTTGAACAAGCTGCCGGTGTCCCCGGTATTGATATGATTGAATTAGATGTCCGCCTGACAAAGGAGGAAGAAGTTATCGTTCTGCATGACCGGACGCTTCAACGCACGTCCACGGGCAACGGTCCTGTACGCAACTATTCATTGGAAGAAATTCGCAAGCTTGATGCCGGCTCGTGGTTCCATCCGATGTTTGCCGAACAACGAATTCCGACACTTGCAGAAGTATTTCAGCACGTAGGAAGCCGGCTTTGGGTAGATGTAGAAATCAAATCAGATTTGCTGTATAGGGAACCATCCGGATTGTTGGAAAAAAAAGTGCTTGATGTGGTTCATCAATGCGGGATGGATGACCGCGTGATGTTTTCCTCTTTTAATCATCAACTTTTATCAAATATAAAGCGAATGAAATCTTCAGCAGTGACGGGCGTGCTCTTTGATTTTTTGCATGACTTTGGCCGCTCGCCATCGAAACTTGCTGAACGCGTTGGGGCAAAAGTATTTAAATGCGCCACGCGTGAATTAAACCGCCACATGTTAAATGACGCTCATACGCATGGCATCGCGGTATATGTCTATACACTCAATTCAGTACAAGGCGCGCAGCGAATGCTAACATGCCGCGTTGATGGCATTTTATCCAACAATGCAGATGATATAGTCAGCGTAGTGAAAAATGACAATGGCAAGCGATGATTCTTTTTGTTGAAGCATAAGTAGGAGTTTGTTATATTCTTCTCGTGTTCCAGTTGATTTAGTGCTTTCTTCCATCATGAGTCGGGAATTTCAACCATCGTGAAACGCATATCGCCTGTTCTTCTTCTCGCCATCTTCCTTTTGCTTGCATGTGATGTCGGCGATCGCCCATCGACCGACCCTACTGAAATGTATGAAAAATCGGTAGCGCTTATCAGTGAACAATCATTCAAACAAGCAAAGCCGATGTTAGAGGATGCCATTCGATCGTTTCGTGATCTCAAGAAGAATGACCAACTCATAGAAGCCCTTACATTCCTTATCCAAACCGATTTGAATTTAGGAGAATTCCGTGCCGCATTTTCTGCAGCGGAACAAGCCGCAGCGCTCATGCGCAAGGAAGGGGATGTGCACGGTGAAGTTCGACTTGCACTTCTCGAAGGTGACCTCTATGCTGCAATGCATATGAATGATCGAGCTATTGCCCATTATCGTGTCGCCGTTGCCTCTGCGACTGCGTTTGATGACAGGAACGCCAGAGCCGAGTCAGAACTAAAACTTGCTTCGATCTTGAAAACAAGCGATGATCTGAATGAAGCACTGAATGCGTATAAAAGTGTACTAACGCTCTCACAGGCAAGCGGCGATCGTCAGCATCTTGCCGCTGCACTGGGTGGCATCGGATGTATTTACCGAATGCAGCAGCGAAACGAGGAAGCGGCAAACTCGCTTACACAAGCGGTCTCATCAATCAGTCAAACAAGCAATCCATTGCTTATTGCCCGGCTGCAGGCGGAACTCGGCCTTCTTCATACTGCGCAAAACAGTATCAACAGTGCGCTCCGCGATTTCCGAGATGCTATTAATGTACTTCGCCGCGCGCGCGCTGGTAAAGATGTTCAAACGGTTCTCCTTTTCCAACTTGGACATCTTTATGAACAGAGCAGTAACCTGTCAGAAGCAAAACGTTATTATCGTGAGGCGTTGGAACTTGCGCGTTCACAGGGTGATCGTATAGCAGAAAATTACCTCTCTCTCTTCTTAGTTCGCTGTGATTTCAACACTCTGCCGCCGGATCAGCGCGCACAGAATGGGGAGAAACTGAGACGGTCGTACGAACAACTTGCAAAGAAATTTCTGGAATGCGGTCACATCGCCGGCGAAGGATTTCTGTACATTCAGCTTGGAAAAGAATATGAACGCGCAGGAGAATTCGTGAAAGCCCTCGATTATTTCTTGAAGGCAGTGACGCTTGATCAAAATGCACTGGCGGAATATTCCAATGAAGAATTGCATATGCCGTACCAGAATGCTCTTGGCATGCTGCCATCGCATCAGGATTGGTATGGATGTTTAGGCGCCTTACTTATTAAATTACAGCGCCAAAACGAAGCGTTGAAGATTGTTGAGTACGCACGGACGAAACAACTTGCAGGCACATTTCAGAATCTTACTATTTCACTGCGCTCTACACAGGTGAAAGTACGAACAAGGAATGTGCATGAGCAACTTCATAAGGCAAGAATGCTTGAAGCTGAATATACTGCACGGCTTGCCAGCACAAAACATTCGTCAGACAGTAATGATTTGAATGCACTGCATGCTGAACTTGGTTCGGCAAAACAAACTCTCAGAAAAGAATCGCGGCAAGTTATTGACGAGCATGCAAACTACGAAACGCTGGTTCTGCCGAGTCCTATAGATGCGAGGATATTGCAGGCGAGCATCCCGCGCGGCACGCTGGCAATTGAATTTCTGTCTACAGATGATCTACTCTATATCTTTGCTGTCACGCGGTCACAGCTCATTGTCCGTACCTCGGTCATTCGCCACGACGATCTTTTACAGATGATGACGGAATACCGGCAGCTTCTTCAAGATCCAAATGTGTATTCCGGTGAAGCTGGAGAAGCGAGCATGCCTTCCATGACACGCTTCGCAAGACTATCTACTCAGATGTATGATATTCTCCTTCGTCCGGTGGACGATCTCTTCGAAAAGAATCTTATCATTGTTGTTAATAGTGAGATGGATGGTTTTCCATTTCATGCGATAGAACGGCAGGATACAAAAGGAAATGTAAAATATGTTATTGAATTAACGAGCGTAGATTATGTGCCGTCACTTGCTTCGTTGCGCTATCGTGCTACTTCCTCGGTTCGCTTGCAGGATATTGTAGCATTCGGTAATCCGACAGGTAAAAACTGGTCGGTGGATTACGAATTGCGTGACATCCGCAGCTTTTTCAAAGGTGCAAGAGTGATGGTGGGATTAGAAACATCGTGGGATAATTTGAAATCCATTAAAGCCGACATCTTGCAAATTTCAACTGAATTCAGCCAGCAAAGCGCAGAATTTCCGCTTGGCAATTTTATTCTCTCAAGTGGCTTGATGGTGGAGCAATCTACGGCCGTTCCGTTTGAAAAGCTCGGCGAACTTGAAGCAATTCCTGTGATAGCACTCTCAAATCAATATGGTCAAGGCATTGGACTCTCTGCCGACCATGCGCTCTTGCTTCGTTTGAATGGAACACCTGATGTTTTTTTAAATGCATGGTCAGCAGATAGGAAATCGGCAAAATTTTTCAGTGAATATTTCTTCACACATCTTGCCAACGGTCTCGCTCCCGGCGATGCGTACCGGCAAGCGCTCCTCAATCTTATTCGCACACGTGAAGTCAGCCATCCGCGTTCGTGGGGACAATTCTTCCACTTCGGAGTAGGGTAGGAACTTATATGCGACACTCCATTGACAGTTTATCCACCCTATGGTTCAAAAATAAAGTTCCATGCATTTCACTCGAAATTCAAAAGATGATGCACTCGTTTCGATGAGAAGAGTGAAAAAGATGACAAGAATAAATGCCAAGCGTAAGGTTTAAAAAGTGGAATGGGGAGAAACTTCCTGCCAGAGAACCGGTTCAAAAGACAATTGACAGCATCTATTTTCTTTGCACTCGCACACTGCCTAAACCAGATTCCATTCGAATAGTCAATCGTTTGGATGCGTCTTGAAAATCGCTCGTTTCATACACACCGCTTCGCGTTTTTTCAAAATCATCATCAAGCTTGAAACTCGAAAGCCAGTTGTCATCATACACTAACTTGGCGGCAATAGTAGTGGGGACATAGACATTGATAGAGCCGAGCCCAACTTCAATCTGCACTTCGGCGCTTTGTCTCAGTTTACCGTCGAAATCAAGTTTATAGGAACCTACACCGCCGCTAAATTTCAGATTGCGGAAATTCAAATTGCTAAGATTTGTTGCCGTGAATTTACTCACACCCGATTCAATGGAGATATCGTCTGCGGAAATCGGATTTGGCTTGCTGCATTTCATTGTCACACTACTGGCGCCTGTCGATATTTTTACGTCTTTCACCTGCAAGTCGGTTAAGTCGATATCGCCATTTCCTGCTCCAAGTTCTAATTCAAAAGAAATCGGAACGGTACTGCCCAATTTAATATCGAGATGGCGATTATGACCGTTCCGGTCGTCATCGTCGCCCCAGAAGTGTGTGGATTCCTTTAGTTTGATATACAACGTGCCGGTTTCGTTAGAGATATCGTAAGAAATGTATAATTTTTGTTTGGCATCTTCTTCTTCACTGTAATCAACGGATGCAATTTTATCGTGTTCGCCTCGTTGAATAGAAATACTTCCGAACGAAACATCAAGAATAACCCGCAGCTCTTTCTCTTTCGTGGGGCTGAATTCACGATGTTTGTTTTCAAGAGTACGAGCAAACGCCGCGATAGTGCAAACAGCGCCAACGAGAAGAAACAACAGAAATTTCATAGAGTTTTTCATGAGATACCCCTATACCTCTTGATATTACGTAGTTACCGCGGAAGAAGTTGCACGGAATCTCAATAATGACGCATTTTGTCGCGGAGTTGTTTATAGAGGAGTTCGCGGGCGCGAAAGATGTGTGCCTTTACTGTTCCAAGCGGAAGTTTCAATGTTTTGGCAATTTCTTGGTATTCTTTTTCGTCTACGTGGCGCATAAGAATTACCTGTCTATACTTTGCCGGCAGCGAATCCATTGCATCGTCTAACATCTTCTTCCGTTGGGTGGCAATAAGTTCTTGATCCGGCTCCGGATCTGTGTCCGGCAGCTCAAACGAATAATCGCTTTCTTCTGATTCAATAGGTTTGTTGATGGAAAACGTCTGAAGTTTTCGTTTCCGGACGTGGTCAATTGCGTTGTTCGTTGCTATTTTATAAAGCCAAGTTGAGAAGGAGTATTCTTCATTGAAACTGGCGAGCGAAGTAAATGCTTTTATGAACGCTTCCTGCGTCAGATCTTCTACTTCCTCGCGGCTGCGTATCATTCGGTTGATGAGTTTGAAGATTGGCGAATAGTATTTGAGCCGGAGTTTACGAAATGCATTCTGCTCGCCAGCAAGCGCTTGCTGGATGAGTGTGGAATCCTCTTTACGCGATTCAAATCGCCTTTGCTCGAGTGCACTCAATGCTTTGGGAGTTGAAATCGGAGAAGGAGGTGGAGTATGTTTCTTGTGTGCTTGAGGCATCCTGAACTATCTGTCACCGCTTCATTTTCTAAATTATTGTAGTGAAAAAAGTTGAGAGGAGCAAGAAAGGTGAAGTTGTGATTAGTCCTCTGATGAGTTTAATGTCTATGACAGAGAGTTAAGAGATTGATCGTCGCCGTACAAAAATTCTATGTCTGATGGAGAGGGCGCAGAAGAGAATTCAATTATTCCATATTTTACAAATGCAGCAAGAATATCTTGCTTGAAGTCTGCCGGCGCGCATATCCAACATGTTTTTTTCCACTTCCATAATGCGATACCCTTAGGAGAATTATGGTCGGAATAATAACTGATGAATTTCGTTTTCAATTTCTCAGTCTCATTGCCGGCTAACAAGAACCAATGGAGCATAGAAACACCTGGCATACATTAATAAGATGACAATTTATTTAAAACCGCTATACCATAGAGTAAATACAAATATTTGTCAAACATATGAATAGTATTATAATAAAATAATTCGTCATCATCTAAAAAATATTGACTTATTGTCAAAGATTTTCATTGTTTTTCAATGGAATTGAAAGCGACAAAACCTTATTGGAACTGTCCAATATGATTCATTTGTTTGCTTAACAAAGCTAATTTAGGTATTTTAAAAGCAGTATGCAGGAATAAAAAAAGAAATACAGAGCAGTACAAAATACAAATCTCAAATCTTAACCATCACAATCAGTAATAAATCACCAGATAATTATTTAACCACTCGCCACAGCATTCATTCCCATGCTCATCACGTTTGAAGGTCTCGATTATTCAGGCAAGTCAACGCAAGTACAACTGCTTGCCGATCGTCTCACAGTGCAGGATCATCGTGTGCTCGTTCTACGCGAGCCGGGCGGCACAGACATAGGCGAAAAAATTCGCAAGATGCTGCTCGATAAAAACAACGATGGTATGACGGAAGCAAGTGAGTTATTTCTCTTCTCTGCAAGCCGCTCACAGTTGATTCAAGAGGTTGTGCGTCCGGCGCTTGAGGCCGGTATGGTGGTCATTTGCGACCGCTATTATGATTCCACGACTGCATATCAAGGCTTTGGCAGAGGCATTCCACTCGAAGTGATCCATGCAATTAACCGATATGCCACTGGCGGATTAGCGCCCGATGTGACGTTCTTTCTTGATATCCCCATACGGGAAATTGAAAAACGCATGCATTCAGCAAAAACAAATAAGGATCGGATGGAATCGAACAACATTGAATTTTACGAACGCGCCAGAAACGGATTCCTTCAAATTGCAAAGACGGAATCCCGGTACTGCGTCATAAATGGATTACAGCCCATCGATGATCTGCATGAACTTATCTGGCAGCATGTGACAAAAGCACTCACCACACAGAAATGATCTTGGAGCGAAGTTGTATGAATCGAACACGATTAAGTTCACGGAACAAAACGCATAGTGCGGTTTTTATTCTTGTTCCTCTTTTGGCGCTGACATTTTTCGGATTCGTCTCAGAAGGCGGCGATGCCGAGTACTATTTGAAAATTTACCGCGGTATTGACACGTACAGCAAAGTGTACAAAGAAATTACTATCAATTATGTTGATTCTCTCGATCCGGAAGAATTCATGCGCGCCGGCATCGACGGAATGCTGAGAACCCTGGATCCATACACAGTGTACATTGGTGAGAAAGAGAACGATGAAATCGATCTCATTACGAATGGTAAATACGGCGGCGTTGGTGTTACCATCGGTCTGCGTGATGGTTATGTGACAGTGATAAATTTACTCGAAGGATTCTCTGCCGCAAAGCAAGGGGTTGAAGTTGGCGATAGAATTATTGAAGTGGAAGGAAAACCAACAAAAGGGATTTCGCTGGAAGCTATTCGCCAGTTTGTACGCGGCGCTCCTGGAACAGAATTGAAAATGAAGATAGAACGAGAAGGCGAAAAGAAACCCATTGACTTTGTATTGATGCGTGAAGAAATTTCCGTGCACAATATTGCTTATGCAGGATATGTTGTGGATGGCATCGGTTATGTTCGGCTCGAAAGATTTTCACGGACAGCAGGAGAAGATTTACGCAACACTATCAAGGATTTGCGGGCAAAGGGAGAATTAAAGGGAATTGTGCTTGATCTTCGCGACAATCCTGGTGGATTACTCGAAAGCGCTGTTGAAGTGGTTTCTAAGTTCGTTCCTGAAAGCAGTCTTGTAGTTACTACGCACGGACGTAAAAGCGATTCAGAACGGAGATATTACTCTTCAGAGACACAGATGCTGAAGGATATTCCGACGGCAGTGCTGGTGAATCGGTTTAGTGCCAGCGCAAGCGAAATTGTCGGAGGTGCCATTCAGGACCTCGACCGAGGTGTTTTGGTAGGTACACGCACGTTTGGAAAAGGATTGGTGCAGACAATCTCCCGGTTATCAGAAAATGCATCACTCAAGATCACAACCGCACGTTACTATACACCGAGCGGGAGGTGCATCCAGGAAGTTGATTATTGGCATCGTGATGGTGACGGCAATGTAACAACCAAGCCCGACAGTCTGAGACGTGAATTCCGCACGGCGCATAACAGGCGCGTGTGGGAGAGCGGAGGTATTCTGCCGGATACAATTGTATCGGATACTGTGCGCAACATGTATCTTGAAGAACTCAATCGTAAGTCTATGTTCTTTAAGTATGCCAATCATTTTGCTGCGGAGAAGAAAGCGATTCCAGACACTTTTGAAGTCACCGATGCAATGATTGAAGACTTTGAAGTGTTCATTAAAGATAAAGGATTCGAGTATCAAGATGAAGGAGAAATGAAACTAAAAGAGCTGCGTACCCTTGCAACGAATGCACGGTACGATCAATCCTTTTTGGACGGTATCAGCAAATTGGAGAAAGAGTTGAAATCTGGAAAAGGTGAGCAGATTCATCGTTATCAAGAGGATATCCGCGATGCGCTCAAAACAGAAATCCTTGCACGGATGAAAGGCGATAAAGCCCGATTTGAATCAATGTTTGCCACCGATAAGCAATTGCAGACCGCAATCAATATTCTCAAGAACAAAAAGACGTACGATAAATTATTAGGATTGAAAGGGAGGTGAGCAAAAGATCGGCTCGTTTTGTTCATTCCCAACCTTCTTGTGCCAGCATCGCATGCAATTCAGCAGGATGATGCCGGCAATAGTATTCGAGTTTGCTTGAATCTTCATGTGCTTTAGTGTACGTCCAACCCTTTGCCATGAGGTTTCGTTCATGTAGTTCATGAAGAAGGACATACGGACGTTCTGCTTCTTCAAGGTCATTGTCAATCCAAACTTCGTTCTGCGGTACAAATTCGTACACGTGATCATGTCCACCTTCTGTAAAGTCAATATCAAAGACACTGCGCACGAGTCTGCCATCGATAATCCAGACGCTTACACCCGATTCGAGTTTCTTCCAAAGTTTTACATGTGCTTTTGTAGGATCGGGGAGATTCCCTCCTTTGGTGATCTTTTCCACATCACCAGCTTTTTTGCGTTCTGCCATCTCTGCTTTATCTGCTTTTACCAATGCGTCATCATAGGGCACACCTTTCTCAACCAAACGATATTCAACGAGCAGGTGATCGATAAAGAATTGCTGCTCGTCTTCTGCGGCTTCTTTATCGAGCCAAAATTCATCTTTTGGAATGCACTTGAAGCCATAATGCTCGCCGTAGTTTGTGAACTCTTCGTCGAGATGCGTTCGTACATAGGTTCCATCAACGACCCAAATAGTAATCTTGCCGCGCTGTCCGATTTTCTTGAGATAGGGGAGCTGTAAAGTATCTTTCATGATTTTTCCTTGGATAAATAATGAATGCTCTGCTTTGACGGAATCATCTGTATCAAATGCCCTAAGGTCTGCAGATGAGATGAAAATTGCTGTCATAAATAGAAAAATGAGACTATACAGTCGGTGAGTTATTTTCATAAGGTTAATCTCATACCTTCCAACTGCCTTCATCGAACTCATTTCTCTTACGGCATTCTCATACATGATGAAATCGACTACCTAAAAATATTTAACGTGTGACGATATCCATACGAAAGAAAAAGACACATTTTATTCGATTACATTTACTACTCCTGTTACTTCCAGCTTGGTTCTGAGTACATCACTTGAGCTCAAAGCCTTTTGCGAAGGTTGGCAGCCCCCAATGGAGAGCTGAATACTTCCCGGTTCGACTACCCGTTGATTCTTATCGTTTATTATAGAAAACTGTTCGGGCTTCAAATTGAATTCAACAATTTTCTTCTCCCCCTTCGTAAGGAAAATACGCTTGAAACCCTGAAGTGTGTGAATGGGTACAGGCACCTTGGCATCGAGTATCTTTGTATACAATTCAATAACCTCATCGCCGTCCATCTTTCCCGTGTTTTCAACTTCAACCGATATGTGTACATTCTCATTTGTTCTGATAGTTGACGGCGCCTTTATATTTGAATACATGAAGGTTGTATAACTCAAGCCGTAACCAAACTCATAGAGAGGAGTACCGTTGAAGTAGCGATATGTTCTACCTTTCATATTGTAATCTTCAAACGGAGGAAGATCAAGGACCGATGCATAGAACGTAAGAGGAAGGCGTCCTGCCGGATTATAGTTACCAAAAATGACGTCTGCTATGGCATTTCCACCTTCTTCACCCGGATACCATGTTTCAAGAATTGCATCGGCATTTTTATCTGCCCATTGTACGGATAACGGACTGCCATTCAACAATACGAGGACAATTGGTTTTCCGGATAATTTAATTCTCTTTAAAATATTATCCTGCACCGCAGGTATGTCAAGCGACGTGCGGTCACCACGATGGAATCCTTCTATATCAATCGGCATTTCTTCTCCTTCAAGCATGGGTGAAATTCCGCCGGCATAAATAATCACGTCTGCTTGTTTCACAGCATCGTCAATCTTTTGTGTATAATTCTCATTATTTTTTGCCCATTGAAATTTGGCAACTGCACCACCTACGTTTTGATAATACTCAATCCTGATTTTGTATTTTTTATCTCTGGATAAATCCATCTTGACTTTACTCAATGTAGGAGCATGGTCTGTCCAGTTTGCATAAAGGAGTGTATCATCAAGATAGACTCGATAACCGTCATCTCCGAGAAAACCGATGAAATACGTGTCCGTGACAGATGGAACAAGCCAGCCCGTCCATCGGACGGAAAATTTCATATTTTCATCCGGCAGTGGCGGCTGAGTGATAAAATCAAAGTCAACCAGCTTATCAATCCGTGTGAGAAAAGGAGCACCTTCCAAATTCATATTATCAAAATATTCAGCTATTAAACCTTTTTCGTTTTCGTGTCCGGTAAGGAAAACATCTTCTGGAATTGCCGTTAGAATGGGAGACTGGTCAGCAATGTTGGAACCGGGTTCGTATATAATTTTTGTTGATGCAGGTGCACGGTTCTTTATTCCATCCAGCAGTGTCACCGGCTTCGATGAAACTCCGTTGTAATTGCCGTACAACACTTCGATCACATTTGCATTCGGGCCGATGACGGCAATCGTTTTTGTGTCTTTCTTTAATGGCAGAAAATTATTCTCATTTTTTAGAAGCACAATTGATTCGCGCGCTGCCTTCAATGCGAGTTCACGATGTTCCGGCGTATCGTTTTCAGAAATTGGTATCTGCGCATATCGAACCGTTTCAGGAGGATCGAACATGCCAAGCTTGTAACGCGCAGTAAAAAGCCGTTTGACAGAAATATCGATGTCCGTCTCTTTCAACAAACCTTTCTGTACTGCGTTTTTTAAATACTTATAAGTATCACCGCATTCGAGATCGCAACCCGCCAGGACAGCCAGAGCGGAAGCCTCTTCCGGTGTGCTGACAAATTTATGATTCCCATAAATATCATAAATAGCACCGCAATCCGAGACAACATATCCTTTGAAATTCCATTTCTCACGCAACACTTTTTTCAACAACAACTCACTCGCACAACACGGAGTGGCGAGATAACGTTGATATGCACCCATAACGGAGAACGCACCCCCCTCAGTAATGCATGCTTTGAAGGCAGGCGTGTACGTTTCAGCGAAGTCGCGATAATCCGTCACGGCATCGAAATGATGGCGTTCTGATTCAGGCCCGCTGTGGACAGCATAATGTTTTGGCGTGGAGACGACTTTTAAATATTTTGGATCACTGCCTTGCATACCTTTTACAAATGCAACACCCATACGGGAAGTGAGGTACGGATCTTCACCATATGTTTCCTGTCCTCTTCCCCACCGCGGATCGCGAAATATATTCACATTGGGAGACCAGACAGTTAATCCTTTGAAAATGCCATGATCTCCTTTCTTCTGATAATCATTGAATTTTGCCCTGAACTCTGTCGATATAACATCACCGACACGGTTGACTAAGCTGTCGTCCCATGTAGCAGCGAGCCCGATTGATTGTGGAAAAACTGTCGCAATGCCTGAGATAGCAACACCGTGAAGGCCTTCGCTCCACCAGTTATAATCCGGAATGCCTAACCTGCTAATCGAATCGGCGGCATTCATCATCTGACTGATTTTTTCGTCAAGTGTCATTCGAGATACCAAGTCGTTGACACGAACTTCGATGGGAAGAGCAGGATTCTGGTACGGCGCCGACTTCGTTCTTCCATCCGGAGGATTGGATAAAAGATTTGCAGCGAGTGTAAGATTGATGAAGATTGTGAGCTTCATGATTTTCATATTGAAACCTTTCTGATTCTTTGAAGAATTCAGTTGCTTACAATACATCATATCATTCTTAATATACTAATCTATCTCGTATTTTATTAATGTGTGCTCGTTCCGCATTCCCGCAATGCTTTTTGCGCGACGTTCATTCCGTCAGTGAATTTGTATTATTCAAACGTAAACTCGTAATCTGTGAAGTACCATGCTCAAGGTGTCTTTTAGCTTCAGGATCATAAAAAAATCTGCTGAGAGCTAACAATTTATCCAAAGGATGGACCGAATTATTTGACCATTCTCCGGCAGCCCAGGATTCGTTCCCATTTCGATTGTATGCAAGTGGGTTGAGTATATTTGTTTCGATGTGAGATAGATGCGCGTGTGCAATGGAAAAAGAGAGAACAACTAGTAGGAATGCCTTCTGTTTCATATATACCTATCATTTTCATTGTTTGAATTGGTAGTATATAAGAGATGGGAAAAGATAGAAGAATTTCGTCTTTCCTGCAACAAGAGAACTTTTGTCTTCTTGCCTTTCCTTGCTCCAATGCCTATATTTTCATAGACAAATTTCTTTATTTATCAAAAGGAAAAATCTATGGAAAAGATTTTATCGTACATCGAATCCAATCACGAGCGCTATCTTGGCGAATTGAAAGAACTCCTTGCAATTCCAAGTGTCAGCTCACAAACAGAACGCAAACCAGAGATGCGCCGTACTGCCGAGTGGCTTAAGAATCACATGACGAACATCGGTTTGCAGAACGTGCAAATTTTAGAGACGAAGGGGCATCCGGTAGTGTATGCGGATTGGCTTAGCGTGGCGGGCAAGCCAACGATTCTCGTTTACGGGCATTATGATGTACAGCCGGAAGACCCCGTGGACTTGTGGAAGTCGCCACCGTTTGAGGCAACAATTCGTGGAGAAAATTTGTACGCACGCGGCGCTTCAGATGACAAAGGGCAAATATTCATCCATCTCAAAGCTGTTGAAGCATTTTTAAAAAATGGTGATGCACTGCCGGTGAATATTAAAATTATTTTTGAAGGAGAAGAAGAAATTGGTAGTGAGAACCTTGCTCAGTTTGTCAGCGAGCACAAAGAATTGCTCAAAGCCGATGTGATCGTAATTTCTGATTCCGGCATGTTCGCAAAAGGTGTTCCGTCGGTTACCTATGCCTTGCGCGGCTTAGCATATATGGAAGTAGAACTCACAGGACCGAGTGGCGATTTACACTCCGGCTCATTCGGAGGATCGGTGCACAATCCCATTCAGGCATTAACAGAAATGATTGCATCCCTGCACGATAAGAACGGCCGCATTACTGTAAAAGGAATGTATGATGATGTACGTTCTTTGACCAAAGCTGAACGTGTGGCGTTTAAAAAACTGCCATGGAACGACAAGAAGTATGCTACGTCACTCGGTGTGAAACAACTTTACGGTGAAAAAGGATTTACAACACTTGAGCGGCTCTGGGCGAGGCCGACACTTGAATGCAACGGTATCTGGGGCGGCTATACAGGGGAGGGTGCAAAGACTGTTCTTCCGGCAAAGGCGTTTGCAAAAATTTCTATGCGGTTGGTACCAGATCAGTCGTCGGAAAAAATTGCGAAATTGTTTGAGAAACACTTAAAGGCGATTGCGCCGAAAACCGTTTCACTCAAAGTACGCAACCTGCATGGTGGCGAACCGGCGATCACTCCTGTGGATAGCCCGGGTGTGCAAGCAGCTGTTATTGCATTGGAGAAAGGATTTGGGAAGAAACCTCTTTACCAGCGTGAAGGGGGATCAATCCCCATCGTTGTAGATTTTAAGAAACTCCTTGGCATTGATTCGGTACTTCTCGGTTTTGGTCTGCCTGATGAAAATGCTCACGCGCCAAATGAATTCATCAATCTCGACAACTTCTTTGGCGGTATAAAAACAGTTGCACATTATTACAAAGAATTTCCGAATTTCTGGAAAAGCGGAAAGAAGAAATAACGATAGATCTTACATCTTGCAAAGTATTAAACACCTCTCCGACCGCTTACAGCGATCGGAGAGGTAAGTAATCGCAAGGCTGATAGTTACTACATGAGTGCGTGGTCGAGGTCTTCAATTAAATCGGCTTTATCTTCAATCCCGACCGAGAGGCGAATCACACGCTCGTTAATACCGGCTTTCTCACGGAGTTCCGGATTCATCGAGGCGTGCGTCATTGTTGCCGGATGGCAGATAAGAGATTCAATGCCGCCCAGTGATTCAGCAAGAGCGAAAATTTTTGTTGAGCGAAGAACATTATTCACCTTTTCAATCCCGTTTTTTACTTCAAATGAAACCATTCCGCCGAATCCGCGCTGCTGACGTTTCGCAAGCTCGTGTCCCGGATGCGAAGATAATCCAGGATAGTACACTCGACTCACACCTGGATGCTGTTTTAAGAAGTCAGCGACGGCGCGTGCATTTTCTTCGTGTGCTTTCATCCGTGGAATAAGAGTCTTGATTCCGCGAAGTACGAGCCAGCTGTCAAAAGGGGATTGTCCCACACCGAGTGTGTTGACAATATATTGCAATCGGTCAACAAGCTCCGGGCGGTTAACAACAACGGCTCCACCGACAACATCACTGTGCCCGTTTAAATACTTTGTCGTTGAATGAATAATAACATCGGCACCGAGTTCAAATGGGCTTTGGAAGTAGGGAGTAAGAAATGTGTTATCGACGAAAGCGAGTGCGTTACATTCATGTGCAAGTGCGGCAAGCGCACGAATATCCACGACGTTGAGCAGAGGATTACTCGGTGTCTCAATCCAAAATCCTTTTGTGTTTTTGCGAATGGCGGAACGCACTGCATCGAGATTTGTCATGTTGACGTACGAAAGTTGAAATCCAAACATCTCGCTGTACGTTCTCAGCAATCGTTCTGTTCCGCCATAACAATCGTTGGTACAGATGACATGGTCTCCGGCACGGAGAAAATGGAGCGCGGTCGTCGTTGCGGCCATTCCCGTTGCAACAGCTTTGGCACTGAGACCGCCCTCCAGCGCTGCAATGTTTTCTTCAAGAGCCTTCCGCGTTGGGTTCGACGTTCGCGTGTAATCATACCCTTTCGTCGTACCAACATTCTCAAAACGGAATGTCGAAGTTTGATAAATTGGTGTGATGACACTGTTGTATGAATTGTCTTTGTCAACACCGGCATGAATTGCAATAGTTTGAAGACGCATACAGCACCTTTTCGTTGATGGTTGAATATAAAAAAACCTCTCCTGATGAACAGAAGAGGTGACAGATTCACAGTATCCTTCTTCCACTCATCTTTCTCCGTTCATTGCGGAGCAGGAATTAGCACCTGCCATTCCGAGAGTTCGAAACCGGTTGCTACGGCGTCACAGGGCCTTTTCCCTCAGCCGTTCTTGATAAGAGTTAGAGTATTTTTGAGAACAAAACTTTCTCTTAGTAATATAATGCAGGCACCAGCATTTGTCAAGAAATACTTTTAAACTTTATCAATTGAGAATAACGATGAGTGTTGCGCTCTGAACAATATGTTTTTACTCATTCTTGTTTTGCAAGGAGCGTGATATCTATATTCTCCAGAATATTTTTATGGTAGCCAACCTCTGCTGCATGAATCATTGCAAGGCCGACATCTTCCAACGTACAAACATTCTTTGGGGAGAGGATTTTCAATAACGGAAACAGGGTTCCCGCCGCTTTAAAGATTGGTTTTACATTCTTCTGTCCTTTGGTCGGCTTCATAAGTCCCGGCCTGAATAAGAACACTGATTTGAACGGCAGCTTTTTGAGATCATTTTCCGTTTTTCCTTTCACTCGAGCCCACATCATTTTGCCATGTTCAGTACTGTCGGTTCCAGTTCCCGACACATAACAAAACGTCATCTCGGGATTAAGTCGTGATAAGGTCGTTGCTGCTTGCATCGTAAGATCGAATGTAATTCGCGTGTATTCTCGTTCTTTCATTCCCACAGAAGAAACTCCGAGGCAGAAAAAGCATGCGTTGTACCCTTTGAGCTTCTCTTCAAGAGGAGAGTAGTCAAAGAAATCTTGATGGATCAATTCCTTCAATTTGTCATGCGTTACCATGCACGGCCTTCTGCCGACAACTAAAACTGATTCTATGTTTTTATGCTTGATAGTTTCAAGAAGAACGCCCTCCCCAACCATACCTGTGGCACCGAAGAGTATTACTTTGATTTTCATTTGTCGTTCACCTCTTTTGAATTATCCTCAATGCGTATACCTATCAACCGATTAATCTTTACAGGAGTTCCTATTTCATCTTCGACAATAAGTCCTGAGTGTGTGTCAATAGTTCCTGACCACCACATGCTCCATGCCCGGGAATCACAATGCTCGCAAATGAGTAGTCAGCAATCACACGAGTAATAGTCTTTGGCCATTCACTAAGATCAGCGTCTGCTAAGTTCCCGAGGTTCCCTGAAATCAACTCCTTAACCATACATCCTGCAAACAATATTTTTTCTGATGGAATCCATCGACACGATAAACTCCATCTCTCAGCCGCAGTAACCTGTTGCTCTATTATACATCATTGTGGGCTGCCAATATACTTCGCTTCCCAGGATCATACGCGGAGATCTGCGAAATTCTTGGAATCCTACTGACGATAACAACTCTTGAGCAATCCTATTTGCTTCCGGAACAACTGCGGTCTTCTTGCCGCGATTCAATCGCAGCTTCATTAATCCTAATCCGGCATCGGCAGTACGTGCAATAATTAATCCTCCACCGAAATCAGGAAGATAAAATCCTGCAATACCGCCTGTACTACCAGCAGAGGTGTCTGCTGTATATATCCAACCCGTTGAAAAAAACCGTTCAATGAATTGATATCGGTCTTCGCCAGTAACTTCTCTGTCTAATTGCTTCACCGTGAGAAAATCTTCCTGTCGCATTTCTCTTACATGTGAAATATGCTGAGTGGGAACGATCGATTCTCTTTTATAAAACACATACATCGAACCTATCTCAAAACCAAGCTTTCGATAGATCGGTTCACCCATCGCACTTGCTGTTAATAATTGGCTTGTACATCCTTTACTTCGGCAATAGTCTATGAGATGGCTTGTGGTTTTTTGTCCTATTCCCTGTCTTCGATATTCCGGCAAGACAATGATAGTTCCCAACCAGCTGATAGAACCATGGATGATGCCGATACCGCAGCCGACAATCTTATCATCCACTTCAGCTATCGACGGGTAAAAATAAGAATGACCAAAATGAAAAGAGAATAATCTGGGAAGATCTAAATTCCAATCTTCAGGGGGAAAATTCTGTAATAGAGGTATCTCTGATTCCAATATTTGTCTAATTCTCAGCATAACTCTTTCTCATAAAATAATTATTTCAAATTTCGACGCAAGGGAATTATTGCGAGGGAGGCAATGCAGGTTCCGCAAAAATTGTTTTCTCGCGCTCCACCATTACAGTTCCTGCCGGTACACCTTTGGGTTTTCTCACGTACTTACCTTCGCACATTGTCACAGGTACAAGTTTTGATTTTTTCATCTTACTGTAATATGCTGCAATTCCTGCAGCTTGCTCAATTGCCTGTTTGCTCACCTCACCTTTGCCTGTTCCGATTTTCAAAACCACATGCGAACCGCCGACACCGCGCGCATGGAACCAGAGATCGTTTTTTGCTGTATGGCGTGTTGAGAGGAGATCGTTGTTCTCGCCGCTTTTTCCTGCCCACACCTGAAAGCCGCCGGCAATTGTAAATACCCGGAATGGCAGCTGTTCTTCTTTTTTCATCGGTCCTGATTTTTCTGCCTTCAGTCCGAATTGTGAAAGTGCGCTCCGATTTTCTTCTGCGAAGTGTTTTAAATCGTCGGCTGAAGATATCTCTTCCATCCGATCCAAAAGCAGAGAGAGAGATTCCTGCCGCTGAGTCAATTCCGCAATGCGATGATGCTGTTCTTCAGTTGCATGCCGGGATTTATCAGCTTTCTCAAAATATCGTTCTGCGTTTTTTGACGGAGTGAGATGCTGGTCAAGCGGAATTTCTACAAGTGCATTGGAACCGCTAATAATATCTTCCACCACCGCTGTTGTTTCACCTTTCTTGAGAAGATATAACTGTGCGATGAGAAGTTTGCCGAACAACTCGTACTGTTCAGCACGATTTGGCTTCTCTGCTTCCTCCGCGATTTTATGAAGTGTACGCTCTGCGTGTTCACGCTCTCGTTCCAGCACCCGGACAATATCTTCTTTTTCTTGAAGAACGCTTTTTTCGTGATGTACATTGGCGCGATATGTTTGAATTGCTTCTGATACGGAACTAAAACTCTGAAACGTAAAATTATCTAGGTGATGCAGAGGAATAATCGAGAACCTCACTGGCGATGCCTCGTCGAAGTACACTCGCGGTGATGGGGGAGCAAGAAGTTCTTCTTTCATTCTCTTTGCAGATTCCAACAGCCGGGCAATTTCATTTTCCAGAAAAGTGTTTGCCGTTTGTGCACCATCCAGACTGGCGCGTGTCAACAATTCTTTTACAAGCACTGGACCAAATTGTGGAAACGCACGCTTGAGTGCAGTCGTTAGTGGTTGATCAGAATATGTAGAAAGAAATATTTCCGAGGTTATGGCGCCGGATTTTGTCTGAAGAGAATCAATTCCTGTAACTTTTGCATCGGATTTCTTTAAGAATGTTTCTACGATTATTCCATGTGCATCAAGCAACAAGACATTCGCTTTCGATCCGAACAATTGCACGATAAATTCGTGTTTCTCATTCAAACGAATATGCAGTTGTCGATCTGTTGGATGTAGGAAAACCTTTTGGATGACAGTACCTTGGACATCAGTAAAAAGATTGGTGGAGTTCCGCCGTGCGCGTGCAAAAGTTTTCCGTGCATAAAGAAAATTATTCGCAGGCTCGCATCCGGTAATGATAACGGCTTGTGTCTCTTTACATGAGATCACCATTTCACCCCGATGTTGAGTAAAAATTTCGTTGACGGTTTGTCCGGCAAACTCGTGCTCCAGCTCAGCTGCTATGTGAAACAGTGTGTAATAATTTGTAATCATTCGTGTTTATCTGTTATCCACAATTCATAATCAAAGTCCGTAAAAATGAAAGGAATTGCAATCCCGATGTGGATAACTCGTGGATAGCGGGGTGCAAATGATGTGCAAAAGTAAGACTTGCCGTACCCTCGAAATTTCCGTACATTTGATTGGAATCAACTAATCAAAGGAGTTTTGAGTGGTAGCAAGCATGACCGGTTTTGGCCGCGCAGAAGTCAACAAAGACGGCATTACTGTCAGAACAGAGGTTCGCAGCGTAAACAGCCGCTATCTTGATCTGACACTGCGTTTGCCGCGTAACTTTTCCCAGCGGGAAAAAGAAATGAAGGATATTGTCCGCACGTTTTTGAACCGGGGCAATTTGAATATCATCGTAAAAGTCGAGCATGATTCAAATGATGTCGTTCCATTAAAAGTGAATAAAGCCGCGGCAAAATCGTACTACAAACTTTTAAATGAAATCCGCAAGTCTGTGAAGCTGCGTGAACAGGTAAAACTTGAACACTTGCTGACGTTTTCTGATGTGCTCGAGCCTGTCGATGAAGAAGAAACGGATGAGACTGAATGGGAACTTGTACAGGAATCCGTTCGTCAGGCGCTTGAAAGTCTTAACGCCATGCGCGCGCAGGAAGGATGCGAGCTGGCTGCTGATCTCGAAAAACGAATCCGCTGGATGGATGAAACCTTGAATGAAGTAGAGAAACTTTCGAAGGAACGAATTCCCGAAGAGCGTATAAATTTGCATAAGCGCATTGCTGAATTAGTAGCAGATAAATATGTTATCGATCAAAACAGGTTGGAATTGGAAATTGCACTGCTGGTGGATAAATTGGACATTACAGAAGAATGCGTCCGTTACCGCAGTCATAATAAATATTTTCTGGAAGCACTCAACAAGAATGAAGCCGCTGGCCGAAAGTTAAACTTTCTTGTGCAGGAGATGAACCGTGAGGCAAATACCATCGGCTCTAAATCCAGCGATGCGACAATTGCGCATCTGATCGTCGGATTAAAGGAAGAACTAGAAAAAATTCGGGAACAGCTGCAGAACATAGAATAATGAGCGGAAAATTAATTATGATTGCCGCTCCAAGCGGCTGCGGTAAAACAACAATTGCCAAAGCGATTTTGGCAAAGCATCCCGACATGTTGTTCTCCGTCTCGGCGACAACGCGCCCGAAACGCAGCAGCGAAGGAGAAGGCAAAGATCATTTTTTTTTAACGAAAGAAAAATTTGAAGAGTATCTCCGTCGTGGCGATTTAGCAGAGTGGGAAGAAATTTACGGCAATTATTATGGAACATTAAAGAGTGAAATCAACAGAGCGCTGCAGCAAGATCGCATCATGGTGTTTGATATAGATGTAAAAGGTGCATTGTCGATTCAGAAGCATTTTCCAAACGAGTCCATTCTGATATTCATCAAACCTCCAAGCTTTGAGGTATTGAAGAATCGATTGGAAAGCCGGAATACAGAGAATCCGGAAACACTGAAACGCCGGCTGGAACGTGTACCGTTGGAATTGGAGCATGGGCAGCAATTTGATTTTCAAGTCGTGAACGATGATTTGCAAAAAACCATCGATGAGGTGGATAAAATCGTTCAAACGAGCATCAAGAATAATATTCAATCACATTCATAGTTAATGGAGGTAGAACAGTGTCAGTCAAACCAATTGCAATGCACGAATTTTTACAACAAACCGGTAACATTTACGAAGCCATCATCGTGGCATCTAAACGTGCGCGGCAAATTCACGATGATATGAAAATTGAGTTGACGCAGCAGCTCGAAACGCTGAAAGCGTTGAATGCAACCCCGGAACCAGAGGACGACATGGAAGTCGCAACTGTCAACCCGGATCAGCTCAAAATTAGTTTAGAGTTTGAAAAAAGTCCTAAACCGACAGAAGTTGCGATCAACGAAGTGCGCGAGAAGAAGATCCCATATCATTATAAGGAACATGTCGATTTCTTCGCGAAAGACACGTCTAAAGATACACCGGCAGAAGAGTAACGAGAAACGCAATGCGCGGCAAGCATGTCTTGGTTGGTGTCACAGGAGGAATTGCAGCTTACAAAGTTGGTTATCTTATTCGTGAGCTGATAAAGTCGGGTGCAGATGTGAAAGTGATGATGACAGAAGCGGGAACGCGCTTCGTTACACCGCTCACGTTCTCGGCACTTTCAAAAAATCCGGTCTTCACCGATTTATGGTCAAGCAACCAATCGTCGGATTCCGACATTAGTACCCAGCATATAGATCTTGCCAATTGGGCGGATGTTCTTGTTATTGCACCGGCATCTGCTAACACCATCGCGAAGCTCACGTACGGTATTTCAGATAATCTGCTGACTGTTGTCTCTCTTGCAACCGCTCGACCGATTATTCTTGCACCAACAATGGATGCAGAAATGTATCTTAATATGGTCACACAGAAGAATCTGTCAACATTGAAAGAACGCGGCTACTTCGTCATTCCACCGGCAAAAGGCGAACTTGCCAGCGGCTTGAGCGGACCAGGGCGTTTGCCTGAAATTAAAATTCTTGTTGAGACGATTAAAAAAGTTCTAGTTCATTCAAATCAGGATTTGAAAAAGAAACGGATCCTGATCACTGCCGGACCGACATTTGAAGCAATAGACCCTGTTCGTTTTGTGGGAAATCGTTCTTCAGGAAAAATGGGATTTGCCATCGCGAATGCTGCCGCCCAGCGCGGTGCTGATGTCACGCTTATCGCCGGGCCAGTGATTCGTGAAACGCCGCGCAACGTGAAACGAATCGATGTTGAATCGGCCGAGGAAATGTTAACTGCTGTTCTTGCACATACAAATAAAACAGATGTCGTGATTATGTCAGCAGCAGTCGCGGATTTTACACCAGCCCATCCGGCAACGCATAAGATAAAAAAACAACTCAACAGCGAGACAATGGAACTAACACTGAAAGCGACACCTGATATCCTCGCGACGCTTGGTACAAAGAAGCGGAAAATGGTCCTTATTGGATTTGCTCTGGAAACAAAAGATGAACTTACCGGTGCAAAAGACAAATTGCAGAAGAAAAATCTCGATCTCATCGTGCTTAATTCTTTGAGTGAACAAAATCGCGTATTCGGCTCTGATGTAAACACGGTTACTATGATTGACCATCGTGGTAAGGTGGAAAGGCTTCCCAAGCTTTCAAAGTTTGATGTTGCGAACAAGATACTCGATAAAGTCAAAACGCTTATTTAGGTAACATCTAGAGCATTCGTCGTCTCTGGATTTAATCATTTCACATGTCTCTCAACGAAGAACTCAAAAATATTCTCACCGATACTGAACGATTCTTGAAACAGCAGCAGGAATTGTATGGCGAAACGATTTTTGTAGCGAAAAATGAACAAATTTCTGCCGAATCAACACAGATGCCTACATCGGCAAACACTGCACCTGCTCTTCCCGAGATCGATCTCTTCGGGAACGCGGTTCAGCAGACAACAAGTCATCATAAAACCGGAGAACCAATCTTGCCAGCATTTCCCAATGAATCGTGGACAGAAACTAAGAGTCTAGAAGAATTAAATAACGCAATAAACACGTGCATGAAATGCGGCCTTGGAAAAACAAGAATCAAATTCGTGTTCGGCGTCGGCAATCCGAAGGCAGACGTGGTCGTGGTTGGCGAAGCGCCGGGCGCCGATGAAGATGAAAAGGGCGAGCCGTTTGTCGGACGCGCCGGACAATTGTTGAACAAAATTCTCGAAGCAGTTCAATTTAAACGGGAAGAAGTTTTTATTTGCAACATACTCAAATGCCGCCCGCCGAACAATCGTGATCCGCAAACGGATGAAATCGATTGCTGTGAGCCGTACCTTTGGAAACAATTAGAAATTCTCAAACCGAAGATAATTCTCTGCGCCGGACGCATTGCCGGCCAATCGCTGCTGAAAACGAATTCTTCGTTGACGCTTTTACGCGGCAAAGTGCATGATTATCGCGGCATTCCACTTATGGTAACGTATCATCCAGCGGCTTTGCTTCGTAATCCGAACTGGAAGAGACCTTGTTGGGAAGATATGCAGCAGTTTCGAAAATTGTACGATGAGATGAAAGTAGGCAAATAACAGCAAATCACAAAATTCAAAAAACAAATTCCGAACAAACACCAAATCCCAATACTCAAATTTGAAGTTTTTCTTTTTGAGATTTGTTTGATATTTGATTAATTGTATTTTGGATTTTATTCTTAATGGGTATGAACAAGAACAAAGAATATATCAGCAATTTAAAAAAAGCATGGCGTGATGAAATGTTGAGCGCCACGAATTACCGTGCCCTTGCCGAACAGGATAAGAACCCGGAAAGAAAATCTATTTTCACCCGTATGGCAGAAGCGGAAGACCGCCATGCTGCACGCTGGGCTGCGCGCTTGAAGGAACTTGGCATTGAGATGGGCTCGTTCAAGGAAAATCCGATAGAACTGCTGCGGAAGAGAATGCTGCTGAAAAGTTCTCCTGAAGCCGCCGCTCAAATGCTTGAAGTGGGCGAGAGTCAGGCGGATACGCTGTATGAAGCGATGATTCAAGCGGCAGAAAATGAAACTGACCGCGAGGCATTGCTCGAAGCCCAGCGGGAAGAGAATGCGCACAGTCTGATATTGCAAGAGATGTCAAGTTCGCGCGTCACGCGCCATCCGCAAAGCCGGCTCGAGCGTATCCTTGGAAAAGAAAAATGGCACGTCACTGCGGGCGGATGGATTGGTCAGGCAATTTACGGAGTGAACGACGGGCTCGGCGCGGCATTTGGCGTTGTCAGTGGAGTGGCAGGTGCAACAGCAGCGAATAGTAATTTTATATTATTGAGCGGACTCGCAGCGGCAGTTGCATCCGCATTATCGATGGGCAGCGGTGCATATCTTGCAACGAAATCCGAACGTGAGGTGTACGAAGCGGAACTAGGACGCGAAAAACGCGAGATCGAGGAACATCCGGAAGAAGAACAGGAAGAGATGGAGCTCTTCTACCAGCTCAAAGGATTTTCACCGGAAGAAGCCAAAAAAATGGCAGCAAAACTTGCCGAGCAGCCGGAACAATTTCTTGCAACTCTGGCACATGAAGAATTGGGACTTTCTGAAAAATCGTTTCCGAACCAGTGGAAATCAGCAATCAGTGCAACGATCAGCACAGCAGCCGGTGCTATTATTCCTGTGATTCCTTTTATATTTTGGTCGGGAATGGAAGCGCTCGTTATTTCGTTTATTATCAGTACAGCAGCGCACTTCGCAGTCGGTGCATCGAAGGTGCTCGTCACCGGACGTTCGTGGCTTAAGAGCGGCACCGAGATGACGCTTGTCGGATTAGGCGAAGCAATTACAACGTATCTCATCGGCATGCTCATTGCACCGATGATTAGATAGAACAAATACTTCGGTAAAGTACTTATATATGCCAAACATCGTTAAGGAAAATTTTCTTAAAAGACTTTCGGAGAAATTTGGGAAACCAACAAAACTCCAAAGCAGTCTTTCTCTATTTGATATTGGGAATGGTGTATGCAAACTTTACATTCGGTATTCAAAGGTTCATTCAAAGAAACAGGCATTTTACGGTCTTCGTGTCGAAGACTTAAGACAATTGCAGGCAAGTAATTCTGTGATAGCTTTTCTCTGGGACAATCAGACTGAACCTCTTTTCATTCCATATGGTGAATTCGAAGATGTTTGGTCGAGTGTATCACCAGCATCTGACGGACAAATAAAAGCACAAGTATTCCTGAAAGAGAATCAAACAGAGCTATATATTGCAAATGCTGGAAGATTCAATGTTGAGGCATTCCTTGGTTGGCAGATTCTTGACAGCTTAATAGATAAATCGAGTATTAAGAATATTCCTAATTTCAATCATTCACAAATACAAACTCTACTTGGTGGAATTGGCATTACCCGTGGTTTCGATGTCTGGATACCTACTGTCGATAGAAGCAAATTGGATTGGAGTCTTACATCTCAATTTGGATTGAAGAATGACATTCCAAGCAGATACGATCGAATTGCCAACACAGTTAAGGAAATAGATGTTGTCTGGTTGAAAAGAGGATCAAGTGAGTTGACGGCATTATTCGAAGTTGAACATTCTACTCCGGTTTACTCAGGATTGCTTCGTTTCAACGATCTTTATTTGTATGAACCACATCTTAAGTTACAATTTAATATCGTCTCAAATGAACTCAGACGATCACTTTTTCTAAGACAAATCAATCGTCCAACATTTAAAACGAGTGGACTTTCAGAAATTTGTAATTTCATGGAGTATAAAGATGTCTACAGTTGGCACAAGCGGGCAAGCGAAAAGAAAAGATAAAATTTCTGGATGGGTTTTATTGAAGACTTATCGAGGTCTTTTCGAAGCACCACAGTTCTTTAGAACAAAGAAAAAAGCTCAATCTGTATTAAAAGAACAATCAAAAAATGTAAATCCAGATTATGATGAGATAGGGATCTTTGCGTTGTCAGATTGTGTTTGGGAAAACAATTTTATTGGAGCCTTTTGAAATGTCAGACCCGCGAAAAATAATTGACTTCAACACACCGCAGTCGGTGTCAACGGAAGGGCGTGTACCGCCGCAGGCGGTGGATGTTGAAGAAGCCGTCATCGGAGCGATGCTGTTGGAAAAAGACGCCATCGCAAAAGCGATTGAAACTCTGGATGACACTGCTTTTTATAAACCCGCACATCAAAGCATTTATCGAGCAATGATGGCGCTGTTTGAACGAAGCGAACCGGTCGATCTCATAACGCTCACGGAAGAACTCCGCCGGCGCGGCGATTTGGAAAAAATCGGCGGCGAGTATTATCTCACCGAGCTTACGACAAAAGTTTCGAGCGCTGCAAACATAGAATACCATGCACACATCGTACTGGAACGGGCGTTGATGCGGCAATTGATTCATTCGTCATCGGAAGTCATCAATCGTGCGTACAGCGAAACCGAAGACGCGCTCGGTTTGCTTGATCAGGCAGAACAGAAAATTTTCGATATCTCCGAGCAGCGGATGAAAAAAAGTTTTGTCTCGATGAACACTGCCGTACACAAAACGATGGATATGCTGCAAAGTATTCACGGCAAACACAGCGGCGTTACCGGTGTGCCGTCGGGTTTTGCTGATCTTGATTCCCTCACAGGCGGATTCCAGCCGTCGGATCTTATTATTATTGCAGGCCGTCCATCGCAAGGGAAAACAGCGCTTGCGCTTTCGGTTGCGCGTAATGCGACAGTTCTGCATGATATTCCCATCGGCATGTTTAGTCTTGAAATGTCCACGCAACAGTTAGTGATGCGATTGATGTGTGCAGAAGCGCGCGTGGATGCACACAAGGTTCGCACAGGCCGCTTGCCCGAAGATGAATGGAAAAAGTTAAGCACCAGTGTCGGCCGGCTCTATAAAGCAAAAATGTTTATCGATGACACACCAGGACTTGCCGTACTGGAATTAAGAGCAAAAGCACGGCGGTTGAAAGTAGAGCATAACATCGGCATGATCCTTGTAGATTACCTCCAGTTGATGCAAGGACCGCGGAATGCGCAAAGCCGGGAACAAGAAATCTCCGCTATTTCCCGATCGCTCAAAGCGCTCGCGAAAGAATTAAATATTCCGGTTATTGCACTGTCGCAGTTGAATCGTTCTGTTGAATCGCGCAATGACAAACGGCCGGCATTATCCGACTTGCGAGAATCAGGTGCAATCGAACAAGATGCCGACGTTGTTGTTTTTGTTCACCGACCTGAAATGTTTGGTATAACAGAACAAGATAACGAACCAACAGAAGGTCTCGCGGAAATCATCATCGGCAAACAGCGTAACGGACCGACAGATACCGTAAAATTGCAATTTATCAAGCAGTACGCGCGGTTCGAAAGCAGAACTGTCTTTCGTCCTGAAACATACTTGCCTGAAGAAACGCCGGAAACAACACCATTTTAAATTTTGGATTGCGAATTGCCAATTGCAGATTGATGTTAAATTCTGAATAAACGATACCGCTTTTTGATACCTGATCAATGAAAACTTGATTTATTATGAATTGCCGCAGAGCTCTACAATTAATTTCTGTTCTTATCTTAGTCCCCTTTTTCCTTCAACCACAGAAGAAAACAAGTGCTGAAATTCCTGTTGATCCGAACGAATTAATCTGCAAAAATAAATTCAATCTCGCTGGTTCGATGAAATTGCGTGAGAAACCGATAAACGAGGTTGTCATTGAAATTGCAAAATCCTTCATCGGTACAGATTATGCCGCCAACACCATAGATCCACCGGGCAAGGAACAGCTCGTTATCAATCTGCAAACACTCGATTGCGTCACGTTCTATGAAAACTCGCTTGTACTCGCGCGTTGTATCAAGAAGAATAAGTTGACTTTTGACGATTATAAAAAGGAACTTCAATTTGTTCGTTACCGAGGCGGCATCATCGACGGCTATGCGAGCCGCCTGCATTATACATCGGATTATTTCTTTGATAACGGAATAAAGTCGGTCTTGAAAGATGTGACGAAGAAGCTTGGCGGTGTGACTTTCAAGAAGAAAATAAATTTCATGTCAACCCATCCGGATTCATATCTTCAATTAAAAAACTCTCCAGAGAACATTAAAGGAATCCGGAAAATTGAAAATGAAATGAATGTACGGATGATGTATCACATTCCGAAAGCGTATGTTAAAAGAATAGCATCACAGATCAAGGACGGCGACATCATCGGCATCACTACAACAATTGACGGATTGGATTGCACGCATACAGGCATTGCCATCTGGCAAAAAGGGAAACTGCATCTCCTTCACGCACCCGTTCCCGGTTCGAAAGTGCAAATCACTGAATTGCCGCTCTGGGAATATCTTGCGAAGATTAAAAAAGACGCGGGAATAATGGTTGCGCGTCCGATTGAGCCGTGAATTCGTTGAGTGAATGATGTTACAAAAATATTTATTATTTCTTGGCAATCTTTGCGTTACTTTGCGGTTAAAAAATAATGAAGTAAACCATGCCTTCTCGTTTATCTATTGTACAAGGTGACATTACCACACAAGTGGTGGATGCCATCGTGAATGCGGCAAACAACTCCTTGCTTGGCGGCGGCGGAGTTGATGGCGCAATTCATCACGCGGCTGGACCGAATCTTTTAGAAGAATGCCGCACACTGGGCGGATGCGAAACCGGCGGCGCAAAAATTACAAAGGGATACAATCTTTCCGTAAAATTTGTCATTCACACGGTTGGTCCAATCTGGCAAGGGGGCGATCATCATGAAGACAAACTGCTGGCAAGCTGTTACAGAAATTGTTTTGCACTTGCACGGAAACACCATATCGGCACCATCGCATTTCCATCCATCAGCACGGGTGTGTATCGATTTCCAGTTGAACGCGCCTCGCGTCTTGCTCTGCGCGAAATTATCCAGGAACTTGAAACCAACACGAATCTTAAACGTGTTATTATCGTATGTTTTGATCGAGGGACATACGAGACCTATATATCAGCCGAACAGGAATTATCTAAAAAGAATTAGTGTTGTGAGAACGGAGAACCATGAAATTGAAATTTAGAAAATACTGCTTCTTGCTTGTCGTTTGCTTTTTGACTCAAGTATTTGCTCAAAAACCAATTGTCAGTCCGCGCGATTCAGTAAAAATGAACTTCAATGGAAAAATAATTGCAGTGAACTATGGCAAACCATCAATGCTTGGGCGGAAAATATTCGGAGCATTTGTTCCGTACTACAAAGTGTGGCGCACCGGCGCCGGTGCGGCTACAGTGCTGACGACAGACGCCGACCTTGAAGTGGATGGAGCGGTCGTGCCGCGCGGCACCTATTCCCTCTACACGCTTCCAGCTGAAGAGCGCTGGAAACTTATTATCAACAAACAGACAGGGCAGTGGGGTACTACGTACATGCCTCAGCTTGATCTTGCACGCATCGATTTAAAAGTTGCAAAACTGAAAACACCGGTCGAAGAGTGTACATTCAAGTTGGAAAAAAACGGCACGGGCAGCGGTACACTTAAGATTGAATGGGAAAATACGTCGCTTTCTGTCCCATTCCATATCAGTAAAGATTCGCTGATGCCAAGTCCACCGGATTCATCAGTCCTTGTCATAAACAATAAACGATTATCAGTGAATTACAGCCGCCCGTCGATGCGCGGCAGAAAAATTATGGGTAGTGTGGTTCCGTACGGTGTTGTCTGGCGCACGGGAGCAAACGCAGCAACAAGTTTTGTCACGCAGACAGATATTGTTGTGTCCGGTGTTACGATACCGCGCGGATCGTACACGCTCTACACACTCCCATCTTCCAACCAGTGGAAACTTATCATCAATAAGCAGACGGGGCAATGGGGAACGGTGTACAATGAAAAACTCGATTTCGCTCGCATTCCGCTGAAGAAAGTACTATTGAAACAGCCCGTGGAAAAATTCACAATGACCTTAGAGCGCACTGCAGAAAAATCCGGTGTGATGAAATTGGCGTGGGAAAAAACCCAGCTCTCTGTAAACTTTCAACTAAAGTAGGAGAAAAGCCATGGCAGCAAAGATTACGGTGAAAAACAACGGCAGTATCCGCGTGGAAGGTGAATTTGAATTGTTCGATATAGACGGCAATAAATTTGATCTTGCAGGGCGTGCAACGATCTCGTTGTGCCGATGCGGCCAGAGCAAAGACAAACCATTTTGTGATGGCACCCACCGTGCGTGCAACTTCCAATCAGATGTGAAAGCACATAAATTACCGCCAGTTACGCCAAAGGTTTAGTCAGACGTAAGCTATCTCTCCGATCAATTACAGCGATTGGCGTGACTTGGACGTGATGAATCACGTCCCTACAATTTATTCCGTTGGCGCGTTACTTCATAGAGAAACACCGCGCTTGCACTTGCTACATTAAGCGAATCCACGCCGGACTGCATGGGAATCGCTACCGGCATATCGCATATGGAAAGAACCTGCGGCGAAACTCCATTACCTTCACTTCCAAAGACGAGACAGCAATTGCCGGAGAAATCTGTGCGCTGAATGCTGTGTTCTTCTGTGTGCGGATGTGCCGCAAAGATTTTAAATTGGTGAGAGCGTTGAAGCGTCGTGAGCGTTTCCACGAGATTCGTGCAATGCACAACCGGCATTTTGAATATTGTCCCCATAGAATTTCTCACCGAGCGTCGCAAGTATGGACTGCTGGATGTCTCGCCGACAAGAATAGCTTGCACGCCAAATGCTGTGCAATTTCGTACAAGGACACCGATGTTTTCGGCATTGGCTAATCCGTCCATCGCAACAAATAACCGCGGCGATGACGATTGTTGTAACACTGAGTCAAGCATTTCTTGTGCTGGAATTTTTCCAAGTGCCATAATACTTTGATGCAAATTGTATCCCACAATCGTGTTCAGCAATTCTTTCTGTCCAACAAAGACGGTGATGTGTTCAGGACGTGCGGCGAGTCGTTCGCGGTAATCTTCTAACCATTCCGGTGTTATAAGAACAGAAACAATTGTATGAGCGCTCTCCAAAAGTCTTTGAACAACGATTGTTCCTTCCGCAATAAACATGCCTTTGCGAAACTGCTCGACCGATTGACGCAATGTGCGATACGGCGTCAATTCCGGTTGATTGAGCGATGTAATGGAAACGGTTGTAATCATCTTGCTCAGCGTAATAACTTTTTGAGTCAAAATTATTTTCTTGACTAAAATACAAAGAAGTCGGCACCAAAACTAATTGCAAAATTAACATTTTAGATGAACCGAATTAATGGGCAGTGTCTCAGTTTAGTGCGGTCAGTCCCGTTTGCGGGACTAACCATAAATGATAGCTACCACTTTTGCCGGTCAGACATTGACATTACCTCCATAAAATTCTAAGTTTACTCATTCACACATTGACCCCAGCTGACCAAGCAGGGGACTCCTATGTGCTGGTTACATGCCTGAAGAAAACTTAGAAGCCTCTGTTGGCGAAAGCTGGCAGAGGCTTTACTGTTTTATATCTTCCAACGAGCTGTTAGAAAAACAAAAAAGATAAATGTGCAGGACTACGTTTTTACAAAAGTTAGTTGCAATTGTCTTTGAAAATTCAAGAAAGGAATGTGACCTATGAAGAACAGTGCACGGATTTTGCTGGCAATCGCTTTCGTCTTCGCCAGTTCGCACCTATTGCTCGCTCAGTGGACTCAAACCGACGGACTCTATGGTGGAGGCATTCGATCTCTATTTGTGAGTGACTCGATTGTTTTCGCCGGCAAGGACAATGGAGTTTATATCTCCACCGACCATGGTTTAAGCTGGACTTCATCCAAAATGAGCCCGGGTGGTGTCAGTGCTTTCGTCACTACGCATAGTGACACAGGCGGCACAAAATTCTTCGCTGCAGATCTTAATAGCTACGTATATCGTTCCACTGATAAAGGTGCAAGCTGGTCTGCCCTCAACAACGGCTTAACAAACCAGTATGTTATTTCTCTTGTCGCTTCTGGTGCAAATCTTTTTGCAGGCACAAGAAGCGGAGTATTTCTATCAACCAACGACGGTGGAACTTGGAACTCTGTAAGCAGTGGATTGTCAATAAACACAGCGGTTATGTCCCTTGCCGTCTCGAATACAAAACTATTTGCGGGAACGGCTGGGGATGGGGTTTTTCTATCAACCGATGGAGGCAATCAATGGGTGCAGCGCAATACGGGTCTAACCTGTATGGATGTTAATGTACTTGGCGTGTCAGACACGAGTTTTTTTGCAGGCACCACGGGTGGTGTATTTCGATTGACTGGAAATGACACAACTTGGACTCAGATGGGTCAGGCGATCAACGTTTACGCGTTTTGCCACGACTTGAGCAAACCAAATGGCATGAATTACTTTGCTGGAAGCAAGGCTGACTCCCTATTCCTCTCGACGGACAACGGAGTAAGCTGGCCGGATATTGTCGAAAATGATCAGAGCCACGGTGATGATATATTATGCCTTGCGATCTCCGGGTCGAATCTCCTTGCGGGCGCCCGATTAAGCGGAGTTTACCGTTCGACCGATAATGGTTCGAGTTGGTGCGAATCCGATTCTGGTTTGACTTTGCAGATAATGTGCCTTGCAACTCTCGGCAGTGATGTCTATGCAGGGACAGGTGGCGGTAGAATATATGCGTCGTCCAATAATGGCGCAATTTGGGAAAGGATCGGTTCATTACCTCATGGTGGCATATTCGGATTTGCAGTCTCTCCACCAGCCAATGATACAGGTTCAACCAATATTTTCGCGGCGACAAATGGTGGGGTATTTCTATCATCCGACATTGGCAAAACATGGGCAGATGTGACTACGAATTTACCTACGTTCGAGGTTCGTGGTATCGCTATTCAGGAAAGAAACATTTTCGCAGGCACAAGTGGTGGAGGAGTTTTTTACACGAACAACAATGGTGTAAGCTGGATTCGATCATCTTCCGGACTTACAAGCGATACTGTTTGGGCTCTAGGTGCCAGTGACTCAGTGATCTTTGCCGGAATTCTAGACGGACTTTTTCGTTCCACCGACAGCGGGGCAAGTTGGACCAAAACTTCTTTTCTCTCTAATGAGCCTCTTAGATTCTCGAGTGCTTGGTCGATTACTGTAATCGACCACGACGTCTTTGTTAGTACTGAAGAAGGCATCTGGGTCTCGACTGATGTTGGCATAACATGGACGTTGATGCCAGGCGAATTGGGAAAGTCGATCAATCATTTCGCCGAAACAAAGAACAATGTGTTGGCAAAAAGCTTTCTTAATGCAGGTGAGATAACATCTCTCGCGGCGAAGCGCGATTTTTTGTTTGCGGGGACTTCGCGCGGTGTCTGGAAAATTCCAATCTCGAACATCACTTCTGTGCGAATGCCCGATCGCGATGTGTCGACAGCGTTTCGTTTGGAGCAAAACTATCCTAATCCGTTCAATCCAACAACAACCATCAAATACGGACTTCCACTAAGGAGTCAGGTTAGGATACAGATATTTAATATACTTGGTCAGGTCGTGAAAGAACTGGTCAATACTGAGCAGCAAGCAGGATATCAATCCATTGTTTGGAATGCGAATGTCTCTTCGGGATTGTATTTCTATCGACTCGAAGCTACATCGAAAGACGATCCCTCGAAGCTGTTCGTCGAGACGAAGAAGATGCTCCTCCTTCGCTAAAGCTACGGCGGATATGTACTGCTGAGATAGCATATCTTATAGTCAATCTGAATTTACTAATCCGAACGTGCAGAACTCCCTTGGAGTTCTGCATTATTTTGTTTAGAAGAATTAAAAACGTACAATCCCTATGGGATTTACGTGTTTCAGATTTGAATGAAAGACTCCATAGAAGTCATATAATTATATTTGTCTCGGAGAATGATAAACGTGCAATCCCTGTAGGTTTTATGGATTTCAGATTTGTGGGAACGACTCCGTAGGAGTCGCATATTTGTAATGAAAGCTAATAAAGGGAACAGAACTCCGTTAGGAGTTCAACACACGCTGCCGATATTTAATTTGTTTTTCTAATTCGCTGAGTAGTTACATTAAATGAAAGATTTTTCTGAAATCCACATTTGATAAAAAGAGCATCGCTTCTCTTCCCAACACTCCTGGTGTCTATCTTTTCTATGGTGTCGAAGACATTCTCCTGTACGTTGGTAAAAGTAGGTCAATCCGTGCACGTGTTCGCTCGCACTTTGCTGCGCGAGACGAGCGCTGGTTGATAAAGCGCATTTGCCGCATCGAAGTTCGTGAAACAGCCGGTGAGCTTGGCGCGCTTTTACTGGAATCTCGACTCATCAAAGAATTACGGCCGATGTACAATGTGCGCTCACGACAACCGCGGCGCATTATTATTGCAAGACGTGTAGATAATGAACAAGGGTACGCAACGGTCAAATTGGAAGCGATCGATTATCTTGACATCAAACCGGGCTCACCTATCATCGGCATCTTTAAACACAAAACACAGGCAAAGGAATTTCTCGATACGGTTGCCAAAACGCACAGGTTGTGTCCAAAACTATTGCGATTGGAAAATTCCAGCGGGTATTGCTTCTCATATCACCTTGGACGATGTGACGGTGCATGCATGGGCGAAGAAGATGTTACAGCGTACAATACACGTGTGGAAGCGGCGTTTGAAGCACGCCGCATTATCGCGTGGCCGTTTGATGGAGCAGTAACTATAGAGGAAGTTTCGAAAGATAAAAAACTGCACGAAATATTTGTGATCGACAACTGGTGTTTAATTGCAAGCAATACTGGCAATGATAATATCGGAAAGAAATCCACGACACCACAGAAATCTTCTCCACACCGCTTTGATTACGACAGTTACAAAATTCTTTACAGTTATGTGATGGAAGAAGGGAACAAAGTCAAAATTCAAAAAGCAGACAAATCAACCCACCAAGTACCTTAGACTGAGAGTTATGTATTGCACTAACTAATGTTCCGTAAAGTAAGTTGATTTATAGCCACGACGTTTACGTCGTGGACAAATAAAATAAAGAAGCATCGGCTTTAGCCACATTTTGAATCGGTTTGGGCTGAAGCCCAGATTTATGGGAGATATTAAAACCACGACCTGTCCCGAAGGGATGGCGTTGCCAAAGGTCGTGGCAATATTTTATTGCAATCTGTGGACATCAGTCGCCAAAAAAATCATACCGTTAGAGACATCCTCAAGAACTGATTTCATACAATATGTGTTAAACTACTATGGAAACTAGCACTGCTTTGCAGCACTCTGATAGTGAGCGATTATTCAAAATTGCTTTTGGACTTGCAGTCTTCACAATTCTTTACAACATAGCCGAAGGACTTATTTCTATGTACTTCGGGTATAAAGATGAAAGCCTGGCATTGTTCGGTTTTGGCGCTGATAGTTTTATAGAAGTTCTTTCAGGACTTGGTATAGCGCACATGGTTCTGCGTATTCAGCGACAGCCGGACAGCAGCCGCGATAAATTTGAGCGAACTGCTTTAACCGTTACTGGATTTGCATTCTATGTTTTGGTCATCGGACTCATAACAACAAGCATATACAATCTCTGGATAGGCCGAAAACCTGAGACAACTCTCTGGGGTGTGGTGATTTCAATAATTTCTATTGCGGTGATGTTGGCTTTGGTGCATTACAAAACAAGAGTTGGCCGACAGCTGAAATCCGATGCAATACTTGCAGATACAGAATGCACAAAGGTCTGTATTTATATGTCCGTCGTGCTGCTTGTATCAAGCGGTGTCTATGAATTAACACAGTTTGCTTTTATGGACATTGTTGGAACTCTCGGACTTGCGTATCTATCCTTCAAAGAAGGACGGGAATGTTTTGAGAAAGTAAAACAGAATAGCCATTGCTCTTGCTGAAGTAAAAAAATTGAAAATTAAATATTTAATTACTTCCTAAACATTTACCTGTCCAGTCAATCCGGCGTTGAGAAACGATAGATATTTTGGCTTCCATCAAAAATAGCAAGCGGGCGAACGTGCCAAGAGACTGCCTCGTCCCGATTTATCGGGAATGCGAAATATTCTATTATTAAACTTATGCAACTATTGAGGATGGTATTATGGCGGGCAATGGATGACCGGCAACGGATTGTTGCCGGGTTTCACATCCATCTGTTAAATCATTTTCAGAACGGCCTGTTAAATCTTAGAATAAACTGTGCCGGTGCGGGATGATCGGTGCGCCATACAACACCTATGCGGAATGAACCACTCCGGTTTGTGAATGCAACGCCAACGTCATGTTTGAAATCGTTGAACTTGACTGTCTCAACTCCTTCAAATACTGAAGCCGTGGGTAATGCTTGCCGTGTGAAACCGGCATCCGACAAAAGCATAATATTCACGTTATGGAATATCCACATAGGCCAGAAGTCCACGTCTTCAAGAAAACTGCCGTTCACTATGAACTCTGCATTGATGAGAAGCATACGATTCCCGGTTTCGGACTTGAATGGAAAGGCATTCATGGTACCCAAACCGCCTAAATCAAACGCTTTTTGTTCCAGAATATCACCGACGAGGGAGCCTGCACGCAGGCGAATGTTAAAATTATCGTACTTGCCAAGCGGTTGATAGCGGCGCAAGTCAAGGATGTACTGATCGAACTCAAATTCACTGCCCCAATTCTTCTTCGCAAATTCGGCAGAAGCATTCAAGCTCCATCCTTCGGACCCATAGCTTGTTTTGGAAATTGTGCTGACGCCGCCGCTCACGATCATACTTCTCATTTTGCCGGGAACGATAAGGGGATTCATGCGAAATTTTTTACCGCCGCCGAATAATGCCCAATCAACTTTATTGGTCAGTGAATCGTATGTATCCACCAAATACGCAAACTTCAGTTCGTTCTTCAGATAATCGTGTTTGGAATAATATGCCGCGTGTACTGTGTAGCCGTTCCGCTGAAAGTAATCGCGGAAATCTTCATGAATAAATAATGCCGCTGCAGTATTTTCGTGTAATGAAATAACCCATTTATCTTTCGTATCGGTAAAACTGTATCCTTCGGCACCCAGCTCGATTATGCCGTTTCCTTCATTTGTGAGGAGTGCAAACTGCCGTACCAATCCAAGATTGCCGCGCCATGTGTGCGACCTAAATCCCCATCCCACGGAGCCGTACATATTCCAATTTCGTTCTCCATCCCAATTATATTTTTTTTCGGAGCCAAGACCTAAGAAAACACCTTCTACTCGGTTGTACCGGAAAATAAAATTATCCAAATTCGTTTGTTCGTCTGACCATGGCACATCAAATGTACGCACGGTTCGTGAAAAATTTCTGCGCGATGGACGAAAGCTCGGTTGTTCTTTGCTGGTAAAATCTTCAAACCCTTCGATGATCGCGCCGTCTTCTTTTCTTATGCTTCCGTTGATAACACGCGCACCGCCTGTAATTTTACCCGTGCGTTTCATCTGTAAATCGCCGCCTACCACCAGGACATCGCCATCGACAGTGCCATAGATAGTCAGATCACCGCCTTTCACAACAACATTGTTGTGAATTGTTTCAGCTTGTTCGATCACCTTGTCGCCGGAAAATGTTTGCGAGTTGCTGTCAATTTCGCTCTCGGTGATGTTTGGTGATATATGAGATGTGGATTCAAGAGTGTCGTCTTCTATCATTTGTTCATCATTGAAAGGCGAAATTCCTCGGTTGACCATGTTGTTGACTAACTTATCGATATTGTTCCCAATTTTATCAATTTCATTTCCAACATCATCCGCTTCTCTTCCAATGCGATCACCTATGTTTTCGCTGTTCGCTTTTTTCCGCTTTGATTGTGCGTTGGCGGAAAAAAATGGTAAAACCAATCCGATGGCAATGAGAAATATGATCAAGTTTTTCATGGATGCACCATAGTGTTTATAAAAATTGTTTCCTGCAAATATTACGGTAAAATAGAGTTCAAAGTTACAGAAATCTTGTCACAAGATAGGCTGAGATCGGCTGATATTCAATTCTTTTACGAAAATGAGTATATTATAATGAAGCTCTATAAGAAGAGAGGAAGAGGAAAATATGAGATTAGCAATCAACATCGACCATATTGCAACATTGCGCAATGCACGCGGGGGAAGCGACCCGGACCCCGTAAAAGCAGCGCTTCTTTGCGAGGAAGCCGGCGCCGTTGGTATCGTATGCCATTTGCGTGAAGACCGGAGGCATATGAAGGATGATGACGTGAGGAGACTTCGTGATACAATTAGGAAAAAACTCGATCTTGAGATGGCAGCCACCGAGGAAATTATAGGTATTGCCATTAAAACGAAGCCCGATCTTGTAACGCTTGTGCCGGAACGGCGTCTGGAACTTACAACTGAAGGCGGATTAGATGTGGTTGCGCAGAAGAAATATCTTGGTGAAGTTGTAAAACAATTCAGACGAAACAACATTCCCGTGAGTTTGTTTATTGATCCAACAGATGTGCAAGTGCGTGCATCAGCAGATATTGGGACTGATATGATTGAAATTCATACCGGCGAATATGCCGAAGCAAAGACTGAAAGCGAAGTGCAAGAACAATTCCAACGAATTCAGGAAGCGGCGAAACTTGGCCAATCGCTTAACCTCGGCGTCAATGCCGGTCACGGATTGGATTATGAGAATACTGCGGCTATTGCCGCCATTCATGAAATTGATGAAATGAGCATCGGTCACGCCGTCATTGTGCGGGCATTGTTCGTAGGGTTAGAGCAAGCAGTACGGGAGATGCTACATGTCGTTGAAGGAAGAACAAGCAAAATAAGGCGGCAGATAGAAGAAGAATAGGAGAGGAGAAAAATTCATCAATTCAAAACCAGGCCTCGATCCCACTCATCTACACTTTCATTGCCTGGTCTAATACGCGCTGGTTCTTTAATCCTTCTTCACCGGGTATCGGCGATTCAGTGTTATGAAGAATCGATTCGGAAAAAAGCGTTACTTCTTTTTCGTACAGATTTGGAACAACAATGCTTTCTTCGTGCTCTTCAATTATTTTATCATTTTCGCCGAGCACAGTTTTCAATGAAAGTCTATTGTTGCTCCATGAAAAATTTTTCGCAGAGAGAATTCCTTTTTCTCCGATGATCTCGATATAGGTGCGCCGTATCGGTGCTGCGTAAGAACAGAATATGCCGGCTGTTGTTCCGCGAGAGAACTTGAGTGCAAGTTGCGCTGTAGATTCAGTCATGACCGAAGAAGGAGCCGGATCAAGCTGACTCTTCACTGAAACGACTTCATCATCGAGCAAAAAGCGAGTCGTATCAAGACAATGAACGCCAATATCAAAAATTGGCCCTCCACCTGCAATATTCCTATCGACAAGCCACTGTCGATGGGAAATACGTCCGTCATAAATAAACTCCGATTTTATGAACGTGACCCTGCCGATGAGCCCCGATTGAATCAATTCTTTCATCCGGAGAACGAGTGGTGAGAAACGCACCATGTGCCCGACCATGAGTTTTACATTGTTTTTCTTGCATATCTCAATCATTGTTTCCACTTCTGTCGAATTTATCGCCATCGGCTTTTCTACTAAAACATGCTTGCCACATTGAGCTGCGGTTATTGTCGCCGGAGCGTGCTGCGAATTTGCAGAAACGATGAACACCGCATCTACATCCGGATGTCTCACTAACGCTTCAACTGAATCAAATACATGCGGGATATGGAATATTTGTGCTTGTTCCTTTGCGGCAATAAGCGAGCGCTTCTGAAGCGCAACTAATTCCGAGTTTGACGATGCTTGAATTGCAGGTGCAATAGTGCGCTCAGCAAATGCACCGAAACCGATGATACCATAGCGAACTTTTCGAGCCATCTCTATCTCCGTAGAATGATAATCTGCATGAAACATACTGAAGAATGTACGTGAACTCAAATATTCTTTTCATCCTCCATTGTTGAATCTCTCTTAGAGAACTTGTAGATTATGCCGTAACTGTCAAACAACTTTTTAAGAGTCAAAAATGACATCCCACGGTGGGCGATTAAAATTTACCCCGCAACGACCATTGCACATGTTGCAGCGCATGACGAGCAGGCGTAACGCCATGCTGCTCCTGCGGCTGTTTATCGCGTTTATCATTATTCTTGTTTTATATTCGATCGCATTTCAATATCTGATGAATTTAGAAGGGCGGAGATACAGTTACATATCGGGATTGTATTGGATCGTTTCAACCATGTGCACAGTAGGATTAGGTGATATTACTTTCTTAACCGATTTTGGAAGGCTTTTTACCGTTCTCGTCATCAGCACAGGTATTTTCTTTCTACTTGTGTTGCTGCCGTTTACCATTATTCAACTCTTTCAATCATCAGCACGTGTTCCACGCGAATTGCCGGAAAACACACGCGGACATGTTGTACTGGTGGAATATGGTGCTTTGACAAGCGCTCTCATTGAACGGCTTGAGCGGTATAATCAAAACTATGCCGTACTGGTGTCCGATATTGAAGAGGCGATGCAATTGCGGGATCAAGGAATCAAAACCGTTGCGGGTGAGCTTGACGATCCAAGCACGTTCAAGGAAATGCGTATTGAAAAAGCAGCATTTATTGTAGCAACCGGCTCCGATACTACCAATACATCGATCGTCTTCACGATTCGACAGGTATCCAATACTATTCCGGTTATTTCCATGGCGAGTGGAGAACCGGCGGTGAAAATTTTAGAGCAGGCCGGCTGCACGCATGTTTTGGCTCTCGATGAAATGATGGGTCAATCACTTGCGCGAAGAATAATTGCCGGTGATGCTATGGCGCACGTTATTGGACAGGTTGATGATTTGGTGATCGCGGAAGCGGCAGCCGCTGGCACGCCCTTGGTCGGTAAAACTCTTCAGCAAGCACATGCAACTCACATTGTTGATGCGTCGATCATCGGCGTCTGGGAAGGCGGAGTTTTCGTTCTGCCCCAAGAAACCATGACCATTACTAAAAAAAGTATTCTTGTGCTTGCCGGGACACAAAATCATATTGACAGATACAACGAGTTATTCTGCATCTACAATATTAATAGTGCGCCCATAATCATTATTGGCGGAGGAAGCGTCGGGAGTGCATTAGGACGTTCGATGAAAGAGCGGGAACTTGATTTTCGGATTATTGAGAAATCAAAGGAAGTTGTTCTCAACGATAAACAGTATATCCAAGGAGATGCAACGGACGTTCAGGTGTTAAAACAAGCAGGTTTTTTTGATGCGCCTGCAGTTGCAATTACCAGTCACAGTGATCCGATCAATATTTATTTAACCACCTACTGCCGGTATCTCAGGAAAGATATTCAAATCATCAGCCGTGCAACATTGGATCGGAGCGTACATACATTACATACCGCGGGCTGTGATTTTGTGGTCTCTCATGCATCGCTGGGTGCAAATAATATTTTCAACTTATCGAAGCGAGGAAATATTCTCATGATCGCAGAGGGTGTCGATGTATTCCGTGTGAAAACACCCAGAGCATTAATGGGCAAGACGATCAACGATGCATCCATTCAGGAAGAATGCGGCTGCAGCATTATCGGAATCAGTGCTCATGGATCGATGAAGATCAATCCGTTTGTTGAGACGCTCCTTCCTGCCGACGGAGAAATTATTCTGATTGGCAGCGTTGAATCGGAAGAAAAGTTTTTCCGCCGGTACAAACCGAAAGAATGAATCAAAGGTAATAAGACGCGCTTTTCGTTCTTACGGAATGCTATCCGCGCAATAGTATGGCGAATCGTCACACGGGGAAACTAAGGTCTCTTTCAGAGACTCACCTCAAAGTTGATCACACAAAGTAGTAGATGATCCCTTGGATATACATAAATTATTATTTATGCAACCTTGCTGAATATTCTTTGCTCATTATTACTTTCTGCGGGAACTTCCACGGTTGTCCGCGAAAGAGGACGGGATGCCAATAATGCGCGAACCATTTCCTCAAGTTCGAGCGGCTTGGTGACATAATCATCCATACCAATTGACAGAAAGCTTTCTAAATCGCCTTGGGAAGTGTGGGCTGTCATCGCTATGATGCGTGGTTGATGATCGGCAGGAAAATTTTTCCTTATTGCCATTGTTGCCTCCCGACCATCCATTTCCGGCATTTCAGCGTCCATCAAAATTACGTCGTACGATTGACGTCTGAGTGCGTCTATTGCTTCGATACCATTGAATGCTACGTCTGCGTGGTAGCCAAGCTTCTTGAGAAACCACAGAGTGATCTTCAGATTGACAAGGCTATCTTCTGCAAGTAAAATTTTCAGCGGATGCTGTTGCCCAATTTGGACATCAAATTGAGGAAGATTCTCAATTGTTTTCCGCAGCAACTGACGGTCTGCTTCCTTTGGGTCTTGTACCTGGTTGTATCCGGTTTCAGTTGTTTCTGCTTTGCACAAATGGTCTTGTGGTTCAACTGTTTCGCAAGAAGTTTCTGCAATTACCAACTCTGTATGTTCCATAAAATCCTCCATTTGTTTGTTCTGACGAAACCGAATCTACTCCAGAACCAACAATCCGTATGCCAATACGGTAATAATGCCAAAGATTCTTTAAAAAGGTGTTTTTAATGAATTAGGGCTACTATTTCAAAAATTAACGTGCCGTCAAATGAGAACTTTGAAGAGATTACAATAGAGGCCTTTGATAAGGAATTATTCTTGTGCCAAAAAGAAGCGGATAAGGAGATACTGAGTGAAGAACAAAGGACTGTTTCATTTAACGAAATTCGCGATAATACAAGAAAAGTAGTCTTCCCTGTTATTCTTTTCTTAACGAATTTCTGTCATTTCATGAATATTTTTAAGATTCACCATGGCGAGTTCGTCTAAAGATAAAAGCGTGCTTCCTTATTGTGAGATACAAAGGAAAGCACATGTAACGAGGATCGGTATGAGTTTGAATTTTAGATTACAACTCAATAATTAATTTTTCTATTGATTATGGCATTGGAATGGAGATGTTGAAAGTCGTACCTACTTGAAGCTGGCTTTCAGCCCAGACTTTTCCATTATGCGCTTCGATGATTTTACGAACAATGACGAGTCCCAGACCAGTGCTGGATTCGCCTGAAGTAGTTTTTACGCTGAGTCTTGGAAATGGCTTAAAGAGCTTATCCATTTCAGCCGGTGGGATTCCCTGGCCTGTATCGTGGACAGAAATCACAAGGTTTCCATTCTCGCACTTTGCATCAATTGTGACTCGTGATTGTGGGTATGAGTACTTGATTGCATTTGAAATAAGATTGTTAAATACTTGCTCGATTTTTTTGCGATCCAGTTGAAAAATCGGCAAGTCCTTCATAGGATTAAACTCAACAGTGATTTGTTTCCGTCCTGCTATGACACGATTTAATGACACGTTATTCCGAATGAGTTCCATGATATCTACCGGCTCAAGATAAATCGAGAGTTTTCCTGAATCAATAACACTGACATCCAACAATTCCTCTAAAAGGTCTCGCATAAATTTGCTGGATTGCTTGATCATCTCAAGGAATTCTATCGTTTCCTCGCTTGTCTTTTCTTTTAGTTCTTCTGTGATAAGATCAGCGGTGGTGTAAATAATTGTAAGGGGATTGCGAAGATCGTGGGCGGCAACACTGAGAAAATGGGTTTTTTCCTGGTTTACTTTTTCGAGTTCAATGTTCTTGTGCTCAAGTTGACGGTGTGCCTCCATGAGGTCGTTGTGAGCTTTATGAAGCTCATTGTTTTTCTGAACGGCATTTTCGTAGGTTGAAAGCAGTAGGTCAATAATTTGCATCCTGTCGGAGTTGATGAAATATTTCTGACCTGCAAACATAATTTCAATCTCTGAACCAGAAGATAGGTCTTTTCGCAGTTCCTGATTAGCGAATATATTTTGAATACATGAAATAAGGAAAGTATCTTCGTAGGGTTTCGTGAGGAAGTTATCGGCTCCTGCTTGAAGACCTTTGATCACATCTTCAGGATCGGAAAGCGATGTAAGCAGCATGACCGGAATAAATCTCAAGTCGGGATCACTTTTTATTGCCTTGCAGAGTGTAAACCCATCCATTTCCGGCATGACAATGTCTGTGATAACAAGGTTGGGCTTCTTGCGACGAATGCATTCCAATGCTTTAGCACCGTTCGATGCAGAATCGACGAAGTAATTATTTTCTTCGAGTATAAGACGAAGGAGTTTTGTTTGCGTCGGACTATCTTCGACGATAAGAATATGTACCTGTGCTGTCATCGCCATCACGATCCATTTTTGCAATGCGTACGGTAGATGTACCGTCAGAAATTATTCTTTATACAATAACATATGCGTCGATGCATATTCTGAAAATGATAGAACGATGCACTATAACTTTTCTGCAGCCTCGGGAAAAAACTTGGCAGCACAACTCGGACAGATACCATGAGTGAATTCAACATCCGTTCTTTTGGCCATGTATGTTTCGATTTGATTCCAGTACCCATGATCGTCCCGGATTTTTTTACAGTGCGCACAGATCGGAAGCAATCCGCTCAAAGTTTTTACTTCGGTGAGGGCATGTTGTAAATTATGATTCAACTTTTCGAGTTCAATATTCTTTTGCTCAAGCTGAAGGTACACTGCAATGAGGTCGTTATGAGCTTTATGAAGTTCACTATTCTTCTGAACGGCATTTTCGTAGGTGGAAAGCAGAAGATCTATTATTTGCATTCTGTCAGAGTTGATGACGTATTTCTGGCCTGCAAACATAATTTCAATCTCTGAACCTGAAAGCCGGTTTTTTCGCAGCTCCTGATTAGCGAATATATAATGAATACATGAAATAAGAAAAGCATTCTCGTAGGGTTTCGTCAGGAAGTTATCGGCTCCTGCCTGAAGACCTTTGATTACATCTTGAGGATTGGAAAGCGACGTGAGCAGCATAACCGGAATAAGTCTCAAGTCAGGATCACTTTTTAATGTTTTACACAGTGCAAACCCATCCATCTCCGGCATCACAATGTCGGTGATGATGAGATCGGGCTTCTTGTTACGAATGCATTCTAATGCTTTGATGCCGTTAGGTGCAGAATCAACGATGTAATTATTTTCTTCGAGTATAAGGCGAAGGAGTTTTGTTTGTGTCGGACTATCTTCGACAATAAGAATATTTACCTGTGCTGTCATTGCCATCCATTTCTGCTTTGCGTATGTTTACATATACCATCAGATGCTTTGAGTGAATTTAACATCAATTCTTTTGCCACGGTGAGCGGCTGTTGCATAGCCCAATTCGACTTGTCAAGCTTATTAAAATTTAATGAATAATTAAGTATAGACAAAATTAATAATACAAGTTGCCTTTATCCATAATTTATACCAAAATATATAATAAACAAGAGTTATCTCTTCAACTTGAGTAAACAGTTCCTTAGAGTGTCGTTGTCACAGTTGTAAAGACCTAAGGAGGATGCGCTTGATGAAAAAATACAAAAAAGAACAACAACAAACGACTGAAAGACTAATGACTCTTCGATCATTGCTCTATGAATTGATTTTACTCGGAGTTCAACAATTTTATATCATCTTGCAGCATTTCTCAACAAGCCCTAAACTCCGGATTGCTGCTTAATGTTTACACAACTGATTGACGATGTCACTTATAGAATTCTGAAATACAATAAAATGAATTCTCTGCTTGCATCACTTTTTGAATTCATTCATCTTAGGGATATCCAAGTGTTTCCAGTGGAGTAGGCCTATGATAAATACGCATAATATCTTGAGACAACAGAAAAATGGCGAATCCTTAAATATAGAACCCTTCCCATTAAGGATATTTCGACTTTCCTTTTTAGGAATCCTCATCGTTTTTGCTTTTCTTGCAGCTTATATCTGTGTGTATAAAGATTCCCCTGAGTATTATGAGCCTGTGAATTTTACTTCACTTCCTTCCGGCACTTTATTCGATAAACCGCTGATCAGCCCTTTTGGATTCCCGTTGATAAGCCCTTATGGATTCGGAAGCGATACTCTCGCTGTGACAATTACCGGCGAGAATTGGAAATTTGAAAAACATTTACATTTCCAAATCAATACAGGCCCGCAAGATTGGGCAGGTGTGACTTTCAGCATAAACCATGAACTTCTTTCTGAATCATTCTTAAGTATACGCTGGCGCGGTCGTGGCGATAACTATCGCATACTTGTGGATATCACAGACGGAAGCCTTCATGATAGTGCGGGTGCACTTGGAGAAAATTGGTATGCGTATTTCGATGCCCCGCCGAATGAATGGACTACTGTCTCCATTCCGTTGACAGAGTTTCAGCTTAACCCTGTTCAAAATCCGAAAGCGATTAAGAATGGTAAATTCGATTTAGATAAAGTTCAGGGCATAAGTTTCACTTTCTATCCCGGATTACGATCTACATTAGATATCCAAGAAATACGGTTTGTGACGAAATCAAATAAATGGTCCATGACTGGATTCTTCATAATCGTATTGCTGTGGGGATTCTTACTATGGCGCAGAACAATATCGAATAGATTACTCACAGCAAGAGAATGGGATATTCGAAACAGTAAATTACTTGTTCGAATAATATATCTCTTCTATGTCCTTTCTATTATCATAGCTCTCTGGTTGCAACTCCCTTATTTCTTTTCTCTCACATCACTCTCTATTCAGGGTCTTCTATTTCTTCTCATCCTCATAGATGAAATCCGGCCAAACACTGTGTCGACAAACATCATTTGGCAATTACGCTATTTGATTGTCTTGATAGCCGGGTGGTATCTAAATTTTACATATGAGATAAGTCAACTTATACCACTTTTGTGCCTTGCTTTTCTTCCTGCAATTCAATCCCATTCTCGCCGTTTATACTTAAGCTTACCCGCTGTCGCTTTATTAGCAATTATCGCTCACCAAGGTGGCAATTGGAGTTATACACTTCTGCTTGGGACTATCATTATAGGCATTTTAACGATTGCTCTAATTTTTTTACAAGAGATATTAGAACGAAGCAAGGCACATAGGGAAGCTCAATATGCACTTTCTCTCTACGCTGAAGTTCTTGAAAACACATCGGATGCAGTCTATATTGTCAATAGCGATGGAACCGTTGAACGCATAAATAGCGGATTTGAGTCTTTAACAGGATACAGAAGCCATGAAGTAGTTGGACGAGCGCTCACCGATTTTGTCCTTCAGGAAGATGCACAACTTGTGCTTTCCACGTTTCAATCAGATTTCCAGCGTGAGCCACGGCGGTATGATCTTCGATTTGTAAATAGACAGGGAGAAATACGTTATGCGATTGTACGTGAAACGCCATTGTTTCGAAATGATCTTTTTAAAGGACATCAAGCAGTAGCAACAGATATTACGGATAGAAAACGAGTAGAAGCAGAATTATTCAATTCTCGACAAATGCTTCAAACTGTACTGAATACGATTCCTCAACGGGTCTTCTGGAAAGATAGAGATTCGATTTTTGTTGGTTGTAACAAATCCATGGCATTGGATAGCGGGTACTCTGATCCCGATCAACTTATTGGCAAAACCGATTACGAAACAGCGTCGGCAAAAACTGCAGATCTCTATCGTGCCGATGATCAGCAAGTGATTAAGACTGGCCAGCCGAAACTCAACTACGAGGAGCCTCAAATCAAATCAGATGGCAGTCAGAGATGGTTGAGAACCAGCAAGGTACCACTGCGTGACAAAAACGATAGAGTAATAGGAGTGCTTGGAACGTATGAAGATATTACCGAGCATAAACAAGCAGAGGAATCCCTCAAACGTGAACGTAATATGTTTCGAGTATTGATTGATAACCTACCGGATGCCATTTATGTTAAAGACATAGAATGCCGCAAGACGATTGCTAACGTCGCAGATGTTCGTATTATGGGTAAACAATCTGAAGCAGAGGTTTTAGGCAAAACAGATTTTGATATATACGCGGCAGAGATTGCAGCGGGTTTTTACGCTGACGACCTCTCTGTTATCCAATCCGGAAAATCTGTGCTTAATAAAGAGGAATTTTTCTTTAACAAAGACGGCAAGAAGAATTGGTTGCTCACTTTTAAGCTACCGATGAGAGATGAACAAGATCGAATTATTGGGCTTGTGGGTATAGGTAGAGAAATTACAGAACAAAAACGTACGATGGAAGCGCTCACCTTACTCAGTCATACAGTGAAAAGTATCGGTGAATCAATCAGTATTACTGATCTTAAAAATAATATAATTTTCGTCAACGAAGCTTTTTTAAGAACATACGGTTATACTGAACAAGAACTTATTGGGAAGTCCATCGGCATTGTCTCTTGTGATCCAGTGACCCATGAACAGATGGTACTTTCTGAAACAATTAAAGGCGGCTGGCAGGGAGAACTGCTTAACAGGAAAAAAGATGGCACATTGTTTTCGATATCTCTATCTTCATCGGTCGTTTATGATGATAAAAATCAACCTATTGCACTCGTGGGTGTTGCTACAGACATCACCGAGCGCAAGCGGACGGAAGAGGCGCTCTATGAAAGCGAAGAACGATTTAGGATCATCGCGGAACAAACAGGTCGATTAGTCTATGACTGTCGTTTGGAAACAGATATTACCATATGGGCGGGGGCTATTCAAGAAGTGACAGGATTAACCTCTGGTGAATTTCAAACTACAACAATTATCGATTGGCAAAGCAATATCCATCCAGAAGACCTTGATTACGTTGTGTCTTATCTAGATGAAGCTAAGAAAACAGTAAGTCACTATCGTATCGAGTATCGGTACCGCCGAGCCGATGGAGAATATATCTACATTGAAGATCATGGAGTATATTTAAGTAATGAGTCGGGGAAAACATATCGTGTGCTGGGAGCTATTGCGAATATCACAGAGCGTAAGCGCGCAGAAATAGCACTTCGAGAATCGATGGAAAAATTTCGCATGATATTTGAGAATGCATCCGATGGAATTAATATTATAGAAGAAAATCCTGACGAATCGAAACGAAAACTTATTGAATGCAATAATCGGTTTGCAGAGATAACTGGGCGAAGCCGTGAAGAGTTATTACGCATGGGGACAATATATTCACTGATGAAAAACGTAAGTCATGAGTATGAACATAAAGATATACAATTAATCGGCTTGGGTGTCCCATTTCATGGATCAGGCTCATGGATTAGACCTGATGGAAAGTATAATATTATTGAATATACAGGTGTGCAGATTGAAATGCAGGGTAAAATATGCACGATTGGCATTGATCGCGATGTTACACAGCGTAAGCAAGCTGAAGAAGCATTGCGAGAAAGCGAGGAAAAACTCCGTAACATCGTCGAACATAGTACGAACCTTTTCTATTCACGTAATACCGACCAAGTGTTCACATACCTCAGTCCTCAAGCCAAAGATATTTTTGATTGTGAACCAGATGAAGCTTTGGTCCGTTTTACAGATTTCATGACGGACAATCCGATCAATAAACTTGGTTGTGAGCTTGCAGAGAAAGCAATTCAGAATTGCGCACGGCAGGAAGCTTATGAACTCGAACTGATGAGCAGGAAAGGGCGCCGCGTCTGGGTGGAAATTCAGGAAGCACCTGTAGTTAAGGATGGAAAGACAATTTCTATCGTAGGAGCTGCAACAGATATCACCGAGCGCAGATGGGCAGAGATGGCGCTTCAAGTGAGCGAGAAGAAATATCGGGATATCGTCACTTGGGCTCCCATCGGAATATTTCAAACCACACATTCAGGAAAATTGCTTACCGCTAATAAGGGCATCGTTGAAATGCTTGGGTATGAAAATATGAGCGAGTTAATTGGATGTGATATGGGAAAAAAAGTCTATTATGATGAAAAAGATAGAGAACGGTTAATTGCCCGACATGACACGAGCGGAGAAAATATTTCATTGAATTCTGAAACTCGATGGAAGAGAAAAAACGGTTCGCTTATCTGGGTCTTAATGACTGTCCACGATGTTCGCGATAAATCATCCGAAATTCTCTATTATGAAGGATTTGTCTTTGATATTACTGAACGTAAACATGCAGAAGAATCACTGCGCGAAAGCGAAGAACGCTTCCGTTTGCTTGTTGAGAATTCGACGGATATTGTAACAGAAATCAATGCTGAAGATAAATACCTGTATGTCAGTCCGAATGTTAAATCGATTCTCGACTTTGAACCGCTGGACCTGGTTGGTACTGATATCCTATCGAGAGTGTATGGAAAAGATAAATCTGCAATTGGAGAGTTCCTCAGCAAATTAGGCGGAAGTGCGACATATCGATACCGCGATCGATCAGGTGGCTGGCATTGGTTTGAGTCCTCAGGACGAGTCTATTATACATCCTCAGGTGAGCAGCGGATGGTCATGGTAAGTCGCGATATCACGCAGCGCCGGAAAGCCGAACAACAACTTGAAGTCTCCAGAAAGCAGCTGCAGCACTTTACAGAACACCTTGAGTATGTTCTTGAAGAAGAACGAAAACGAATCTCGCGTGAACTGCATGATGAACTCGGTCAATTGTTAACCATCTTGAAGTTTGATTTAAGTTGGCTTAAATTAGAGGGAAGCCACAACGATGCTAACATTATTGCGAGAATTGACGCGATGATGGAATCGGTAAATGAAGCGTTAGCATCAGTGAAACGAATCTCGAAAGAGATACGGCCACCGCAACTTGAAGCACTTGGTTTGATTGGTGCCATACAATGGGACATTGACCAGGTGGAAAAGAAGACGGGCCTTAAAAGTATTGTAACAGTTGAACCTGCAGAAGTGGAAATAAAAGGTCAGGTGAGTACAGTTCTGTATCGAGTTTTTCGCGAAGCCCTGACCAATGTTCTACGCCATGCAGATGCAACACATGTGTTTATAAGATTATCCCAGCGTCTGGATTCTATTTTCCTTATCATAAGAGATAACGGACGTGGTATTACAAAGAAAGAATTGAAAGGGACGAAATCATTGGGCCTTGTTGGCATTCGCGAACGGCTTCGGATGGTTGGAGGAACGTTTACCATCGAAGGCAAAACAGGAAGCGGTACAATACTGTCGGTGGAAGTTCCGCTTAAAAAAAAGAAGGGAGACAGTAAATCATGATTCGTGTTCTTATTGCTGATGATCATCCGGTAGTCCGAAGAGGACTCAAGACGATTCTGAAGGATGTGCCAGATATTAAAGTTGAAGACGAGGCAAGCGATGGTCTCGAAGTTATGGAGAAGATTCGACACGCTGAGTTTGATGTTCTCGTACTCGATCTCTCGATGCCGAAGCTTGATGGTCTCGAAGCGATTAAAAGAATAAAAACAGAAAGACCTGATTTAGCTATTCTTGTGTTGAGCATGAACCCCGAAGAAGTGTTTGGGATTCGTGCGTTAAATCTTGGTGCATCCGGATATCTTTCTAAAGACACTGCGCTTGAACAACTTATTCAAGCAATCCGTCGTGTGGCTTCTGGAAAAGTTTACATATCACAATTGCTTGCTGAATCAATTGCACAAAATGTCAGTCGGGGCTCACCGAGGCTTCCGCACGAACATCTTTCTGATCGCGAATATCAAGTGATGTTGATGATCGCGCGGGGCATGTCACTCAAAGCGATTGGAGTCGAACTTTCCGTAAGTGTGAAAACGGTAAGCACGCACCGTACACATATTTTACAAAAAATGAAATTGGAGAATAACGCGCAAATTGTAACCTACGCTATTCAAAATAGTTTGCTGACATAACTACCTTTTTGAAATTAGCGTACATAGAAAATCTGTTCGACATTTCTTGATATTCTTTTGCTCAGATATCATTGAGCGAAGTGTTCTTGAAGGCGTATCAATACTTCTTCAGTTTTGATCAACCCAAGAGGATATTTCTTATTAACTGATGTTACGCAAAGTCAGTTGATTGATAGCCACGACGCCTGCCTGCTCGCCGACCTGCCCGCCGAACAAGTTCTCTGGCAGGCGGGCGCACTTCGTGCTTAAGCGAGCCTGCCGGCAGGTTTACGTCGTGGATGAGTAAAAGGAAACAGCATCGGCTTTAGCCACAATTTAAATCGTTTTAGGCTTGGCGAAAAGCCATCCCTTTGGGAAAAGCCCAGATTTTTTTAAATATTAATACGACGACCTGTCCCGAAAGGGATGCCCTTGGCAAAGTTCGAGGCAATATTTTGTTGCATTCTGCGTGACATCAATTATTAGGAATTTTTCTATTCATTTCTCTCTCATTGTCCTCCACGCGCAGTTACATCGCTTTTCAACTTGTTCTTTGGTAATTGAAACCAACGAAATGATGCAATTTTAAGAGTAATCGGCGCAATAGACCTGATTTCATTAAAGACCTCAAGCAGTAGGTTAATTCTTATAGAAGAATCAGAGTTGTACTGATATCGTTCCTTGTCACTATTATGCAAATTGACTCCGCATGAATTTCTATAGAAACCGTTGTATGAGAACACAATAGTAACAAAGAAGAAAGAGCGTGCATACAAACGCTAAAATAGTTCTATTGAAATTATTTTTTAGAAGAAAATGAAGATCGCTTTGTCAATGAGTTGTGGATCGATTCCACACATTTGCGGCGCGTAGGACCGAGAAATATTGTATCATCGAAAGGAGTATTCTGATGACAACCAAAATAAATGTAAAGGTTCAAAAGGAAATGAAAGTTCAGGCAGAAGAACTACTTCAGCTTGTGAGTTTTAATATTGGGCAAGAAGAATTCGGATTGGATATTCAAAGTATTCAGGAAATCAATCGAATGGTGGAGATTACACGAGTGCCCAACTCACCTGAATTTGTCAGCGGTGTGATTAATTTGCGTGGAAAAGTTATCCCCATCATTGACCTGCGGAAACGCTTTGGATTTCCACCAAAGGAAAGTGACAGGAATACGCGTATTATTGTTGTCGAGTTAAACGATATGGTTGTCGGTTTTGTTGTTGATGCGGTCAGCGAAGTGCTGAGGATACCCAAAAATATAACCGAACCTCCTCCACCTATTGTCGCAGGTATTGGATCGGAGTACATCACGGCGGTTGCAAAGCTGGAAAATCGTTTATTGATTCTTTTAGATCTTGAACGAATTCTTCTCGATAAAGAAAAGCAGCAACTTGAATCGACAATTTGAATTGACGAGATGAAAGACTATGCGTAAGCAGTATTCCTGTTTTGCAAAACTCGCTTTTATAACAAATTGACTAAAAAATTTAAGAAGAGATATCCATGAAAAAACGAATTGTTCTTTTTGTTTTCATCTTATTTCTTGTGTCAGCAATGGGAACATTCGTGCTTCCACAAGAAAAATTAAGGATTGCTGTTATTCCGAAAAGCAGTACGGCTGCATTTTGGAAATCAGTACATGGAGGTGCAAAATTAGGAGCTGCTGGGTTAGGGGGTGTCGAGGTTGATTGGAAAGCCCCGTTAAAGGATGATGATCTGGTACAACAAATTTCTCTCGTCGAGCAGTGCATCAGTGAAGGAGTATCCGGGATAGCACTCGCACCAATGGATAAGGATGCCTTTGCAAAGTCGATTGCAAAAGCTGCAAAGAACAAAATACCTGTTTTAATTTTTGATAGTGCCCTGAAGGGAACGCCAGGAAAAGATTTCATTAGTGTGGTCGGCATAGACAATAAAAAAGCTGGACTTATTGCCGGTGAGCAATTAGTCAAATTACTTGGCGGCAGAGGTAATGTTGTTATGCTGCGCGTTGTCGCTGGTCAATCCAATATTACGAGTCGTGAAGAAGGCTTCCTTACTGTAATAGCAAAATCCAAAGGTATTCGGTTAATCGAGAAAGATCTTTTTGTAAGCGGCACTGCAGAAGAAACAAAAATAAAATGTATGAAGATAGCAGAGAAACTGAGGGATGCCGACGGTGTCTTCTGCTCCTATGAACAATCTACGATGGGTATGCTTCTCGCTTTACGAAATCTAAATCTTGCAGGTAAAGTAAAATTCGTTGGTTTTGATACACCGGCTCCAGCACTTGAAGCATTGAAGAATGGTGAAATCAGTGCCCTTGTCACACAGGATCCAGCACGGATGGGTTTCTATAGTGTAAAAACGATTGTCGATTATATACGCGGGAAAAAAGTTTCCTCAAAGATCGATATCGACGTCGATGTCGTAACTCGCGAGAATATAAATGACCCGGAAATCAAGAAACTAATAGCGTTACCAAGTATGTCAGACTAAAGCATGTTCAGATAAAACTTTATTAGAATAGAATTAGGTGCATTCGCTCAATAATTCACCAATGTGTCAAAAAATTGATATTAAACAATTAGAAGCCGAAACACAACCGAAGAAGCAAGTCTTATGGATAAAACAACAAAAGATCTCGTCTGTCTTCTGCTGACGGATCCCGACCCTGATGTCCGGCGCAGAGCAGCAGAAGATCTTGCTGAGAGCAGCGACCAAAATGTCTTAGCGGTTCTCTCGATTGCTCTGCAAGATGAAAATAAAGGAGTCGAAGATGCTGTCTCGCGTTCATTTCTGAGTATTGGCGGGGCGGCTGCAGCGCGAGCTATCGTATATCATATTGAGGATGAAGATATTGTCCCTCGAAATCTTGCTGCAAAGTTGCTTGTCAGACTTGGAAAAAACTCAATTCATGCGCTTGTTCCTTATCTCAGATCTAATAACAAAGATGTTCGCAAATTAGCTGTTGATATTCTCGGAGAAATAAAGGATAAAGAACCAATTTATTATCTCTTGCCGCTTTTAGATGATACGGACCCCAACGTCATTGTTGCGGTACTCGAGGCACTTGGCAATATTGGCAGCAATACGACGATCAAACCAATCGGCGACGCGTATGAGCACTATCCATTTGCCCGTATTATGGCGATTGAAGCACTCGGGAAAATCGGCGGCACCTCTGTCCGAGATTTTCTCGAGGATAAATTCAAGAATGCGCTCATTATTGGTAATCCAGATGGAGTATATCTTTTCGCATTGCTCGATGCCATTGGAATTGTGGGAGACAAGGGAACACTCGAAATACTTCTTGCAAACTATGAGCACATCAGGGAACACCTTCGGGATGTGTTGCTGCATGAAGTTGTTCAAATCATAGAACGGCACAACCTGGATTTTCAATTTGAGGATAAAGTACGAGACGATTTGTTGCATGCACTATGCATTGATAATCAACATATTCAACTCAGCGCAGCAAAGGGGCTGGTCCAGTTCAAAGACCGGGATGTAACGCAAGCTCTTCTCCTCTCACTTGGTATTTCTGAAGAGATGGATTTTGTCATTATCGCCCAGATGTCTGCCAGACCGTTGGTCTTTCAAATTGCTGTTGAATGTCTCGAACGAGGAGTGTCAAGAGGGAAGATTCAAATGATCATGTTGCTTGGGAAGCTTGCAACCGAATTTATTCACTCATACAAAAATTATTCTGTTTTCCCCATAAACGACATTGAACTGAAACGGATATTTGCTGTGACCATAGAGGCATGGCAGGATGCCAGCGAGGAAGATCGTGAAATCATTGCGGATACGCTTTTTCGGCTCGATTGTGATTGTGCTGTTACTTTTTTGAGCAGCGCTCTCATTGAGATGGATCCGTGGTCTCGAGCTCATATAATAGATCAACTTGGAACAATGCCGACACGACGTGCTCTGGATTGCATCGCTCGATTTGTTAATGACGAGAATGAAATGGTGCAAGAAGCAGCCATAACAGCGTTGCGAGCTGCTGGACTTCCGGTGGAAATTGGTAGTTCAATAACTGGAGATGAAGCACTTGATAAGGGAGCCGATGACTGTGCTTGAACAAGTCCCAGATAGAATCCGACCAGAGATTTCTTCCGCACCGAAGCTTTCTGATGAAACCTTTGCGCTCCTGAGGGATTTTATTTATTCAAAAACAGGTATTTATTTCACGGAAAAGAAAAAGTACCTCATCGAAGGAAGACTTACGAGACGGCTGCAATTACTCAATATTGCTCATTTTGAAGAGTATCTTCAATTGTTGAAATATGGTAAGCAAAGAGAACGTGAGTTCGAATCCCTGTGCAATATCGTGACGATCAACGAGACTTCTTTCTTTAGGAACGAAGGGCAAATGAACGCGTTTCAACAGAAACTTGCAGGGGAAATCATCGCCAAGAAGACATATGGCGCACGAACCCTTCGAATATGGAGCGCAGCATGTTCTTCCGGTGAAGAACCTTATACGCTGGCAATGTTATGTTTAGAACATCTCAAACCTCAATATCCCGACCTGCATATCGATATCATAGGTTCGGATATTAACACGGCAGTGGTCGACATGGCACGCGTTGCTGAATATAGTCACTATGCGATCCGCTCTCTGCCGGAAGTATATGTGAAAAAATATTTTGAGAGTTATAATGGACTCTACCGTCTGAGAACAGAAGTAAAAGAGTTAGTGCGGTTTGAATATAATAACTTGATTAATCACCAAACGATGCGACAAATGACGCATTTCGATTTCATTTTTTGTTCGAATGTTCTTATCTATTTCGATCAAAAAGCAAAAATACAGGTTATTGGAGATTTATACGATAGTCTCAATCGAGGCGGATATCTCTTCATAGGTTCTTCGGAAATGCTGCACAAGATTTCGAATGCGTTTAAATTGGTGAGTTTTCCCAAGACGACCGTATATAAAAAGGAGTAATATAAGTATGGACAAGGTAGTTTTGGTTGTAGATGATTCGGCGACAGTAAGAAAGTTCGTCGCCGCATCATTGAATATGAAGGGATTTCGAGTGGTCACTGCAGCGGACGGAGTTGAGGCATTGGAACTAATGCCCGCAGAAAAGTTCGATCTTATCATCACAGATCTCAATATGCCCGATATGGATGGATTTGAATTCATCCGAACACTTCGAGAAACTCCGGAATATTATGCTATTCCAATAATTGTCCTGTCTTCAATGACAGATTTGAAAAACAAAGATTATGCGTTAGAACTAGGAGCGGTTGCGTTTCTCGAAAAGCCGCTGAGTACTGAAGCTATACAGCGTGAAGTTTTTCGGTTTGTTAATAAAACAATCCAGCATAAGATATGAGTATAGGAAATATCCTATTATCAAATCGTTCCTTTCCTTATATCTTTTACGATGACAAAATAGCACTTTGATGCAGAGCATCAGTGAATGGTCTGCAAAGAAAAAAAGAAACTTAACAATAACACCAAACAAAGGATAAGATCATGACATCAATGAAAATCCTCATTGTGGACGATTCGATCACAATACGACGTATTATAACGAATGCGTTGAAAACCGTAGGGTTTCCAGATACCGTTGAGGCGGCAAATGGAAAAGATGCCCTTGAAAAACTGACTAACGCCAATGTGGATTTCATTATCACAGACTGGAATATGCCGGAAATGAACGGCCTGGATTTTATTAAACAGGTCCGTGCAAATCCGATATACTCATCTTTGCCCATCCTTATGATCACCACTCGAGGCACAGAACATGATGTGATTGAAGCACTTCAGGCAAAAGTGAACAGCTATATTGTGAAGCCATTTACGCCGCAAGAACTGAAAGAAAAGATTGAAGGTATTCTCAAAACTGTTCAAGTCAATACAGTGTAGAGCAGATGAATAGATCAATCTCAATACAATTTGTTCTGGAGAGGGTAGAGTTATGAATCAACAGGAACTTGATGGCATCTTGCAAAAAGCCGCTGAACTGAAGGTGTTCTGCGAGTATGGAGAGCGCACCGTTCCGGTTCTCGATGAGATCGCTGCCTTTGTCAGGGAAATTAGTCCTGCCATTGAAGATCTCAGGGCGGTTGTCGAGGTGTCGATGGTTAATATTCCCAGGGCTGCAGATCAGCTCGCACGGGTTACACAAGCCACTGAACAGGCATCGACCGACATCTTGAACACGTTAGATAGAATGGTAGCAACTCTTGACGAAGTGATTGCGTCGGTTGCCTCTGGAATGATATCTTCAGATCTAGGCGCGGCGACAAAAAAAATGGCCGCAATAGTGAAATCATTAGTAGATAAATCAGGTTGGGATGAAGATATTGTCAAGCTCGCAGAAGCATGGGATATTCATCTGCAAAGCATGAGAATGAACGGTCCAACAAGCAACCTTGAACGATTGTTGAAGGATCTTCAAAGTGATTGCACTGAAATTATGATGGCACTTCAAGTATCGGATATCACTCAGCAGCATATTGGTACTGTGATGGGAACAATTGAAGCCGTCGCTGATGGACTTCGTAAGCTCACGACCGGCTTTTTCAGTACGAGTACAGCAGAGACTCTCCCGCCGTTGCCCGCCATACTGATTCAACCTGAACAGGAGAATGTGGGTGATGTCGAAAGGAAGAAAATGGTTGAGGCCTTGCTGAGTAAGGCGCGTGCAGGACAATTGTAGAAGTTGAAAAGTGAAAATCTGGTTTAACGCGAAATTGAATAATCACGAGCATAAAAAAAAGGTGAAAAACATGGCAAACGAAGAGAAAATCGAAAATGTTGAAGGGACGACAGAAAGCGTAATAACTGCGCTCCAGAAGGTTATCACATTGCTTGATCGTATAAAGAACGCCATTGAGGAAAGCTCAAGCAAGATTCCCAATGCATCTGTCCAGTTGAATACCGTAACGCAAGCAACAGAACTCGCTACGGTGGAAATTCTTGATGTTCTCGATGTGATGGGAACGAAGATTCACATACTAGAGAATGGAATGAAAGAATTCGATCAAGCCGGGATTTCCGAAAAACAAGTCTTGATGCTCACAGGCATCAAGCAGACCTTGGCAGAATTGAAAGAGAACACAAGCAATATCACTGTTGCCTTACAGGTGCAGGATATAACAGCACAAAAAATTGGAGCAGCAAATCATCTTATAGAATCTGTTCGCAAAGAATTATTAAACGAGTTGAATTATTTTGAGACAGCCAAACAGAATGCCGACAATGCGCGGCGTCAATTTGAAGTGGAAATAGATGGACCCAGAGCATTTGACGTGAATGCCTCATATATGAAAGCGCCCGAACATCAATCAAAGATTGATGAGGTCGTTTCGGCTTGGCAGGAAAAAGAAGCAAAATAAGTGAAGGAGTTTTTCCGTCAGAGTATACAAAAGATGGAACATTATTCAATGGATGATAAACAAGATAAAGCCGGTTTTGATGAGGATATGAGGGAGATCTTCGACAGTTATCTTGTCGAATCTAAAGAAATTCTTGATCATTTAAGTCAGGATTTGCTTGCTCTGGAAAAAAGTCCTACCGATGCGGATTTATTAAACAATATTTTTCGAGGAGTACATACACTCAAAGGCACATCGTCGTTTCTCGGTTTCAACCAGATGACAGAACTGACCCATACCGGTGAAGACTTATTAAACAAACTCCGGAAAGGTGATTTTATTGCGGATAGTAAAATCATAGATGTGCTCATTGAAGTTCACAATGCAGCAAGTGCTCTCCTCCAACGGATCGAGAGTCGCAATCTACAGCCCATTGAACTGAATGGGATTCTTGAAAGATTACGTGCAGCAATGCAGCCGCAGCCTGTTATAGCTCAGGTTGAAGATGGTGTACAGGTAACGAAAGAGCAAACCCCATCCGCATCTGAAACATTTGAAGTCAAGCAACAACGCACAGCTGATCCGACAATCCGGGTTGATATTGACAGACTTGACGATTTGATGAATCTTGTTGGCGAGCTTGTTCTTGCCCGCAATCGTCTTGCACAGGCTACCCAGTCGCTGATGGAAAAATATGAACGGATTGAAATATCAAAACATATCGCCGATGTCAGCAGTCAGATTGACTTTGTGACAACGGAACTTCAAATGGCTGTCATGAAAACGCGGATGGTTCCAATTGAGAAAGTATTCAATGGACTTCCTCTTCTCGTGAGAGACCTTATGCGCACGACAGGCAAGGAAGTCGATCTTCAAATTTACGGCAAGGAAACGGAGCTGGATAAATCTATAATAGAAGAATTAAACGATCCGCTCATCCATATGACGCGCAATGCCATTGATCATGGTATTGAATCGCCGGAAGAGAGAACGAAAAATGGAAAACCAGCGCAAGGGATCGTTGTGGTCAACGCTGAGCGTGACGGAAATTATATTCTTATCACAATGGAAGATGACGGGCGCGGTATGGATGCCGAGCTCATTAAACAGAAAGCAATCGAAAAAGGAATAATCTCAGAAGCACAAGTACGGGATATGACGACATCCGACATACTGAACTTGATTTTCGTCCCTGGCTTCAGTACAAAACCTGAAGCTACAAATGTATCGGGAAGGGGTGTCGGAATGGATGTCGTTAAAACAAATATCGCAAAGTTAAAAGGAATTGTCGAAATAGATTCCGAAGTCGGCAAGGGAACTATTATCATCTTGAAAGTACCGTTGACGCTTGCAATTATTCAAGGCCTTCTCATGAAGGTGGCAGACGAAATTTTTGCTGTTCCGCTGAGCGCTGTGCTTGAAATTATTAGTATTGAACCTGATGATATATATACAATTCAAGGACGGGAAGTAATACGGCTCAGGGACGTTATCTTACCGCTGGCAAGGATGTCCGATATTATTGGAAATTCAAAAGCCGCAAAACAGTCACCAAATTCATACGTTGTTGTAGTCGGTTGGGCGGAAAAACGAATCGGCCTTTTGGTCGACTCTCTCAAAGGACAGAAAGAGATCGTTATCAAATCGTTAGGCAATTATCTGGGCAATGTTCCTGGAATAGCAGGCTCAACAATTCTCGGAGATGGAAGCGTCATTTTAGTCATCGACGTTGGTCAATTTATTGAATTGTTTGCACGTCATTTTGGAAAAGTAGCATAAGTAACGGATAGAGCATGAAACAATCCGAAGAGAACTTGATAAAAGTCATAATCATTGATGATTCTGCATTTATGCGGAAATCATTAACGCTTATGTTGGAATCGGATAAAGAAATCCAAGTCATTGCTACTGCTCGAGATGGCAATGATGGAATAGACAAGATAGGTAAATTGAAGCCTGACATAGTAACGCTGGATATTGAAATGCCTGGTATGGATGGCCTCACTGCTTTAAAAATTATTATGGAACAAATGCCGGTGCCGGTGCTTATGGTCAGCTCGTTGACGACGGCGGGCGCATATTCCACCATGCAGGCACTTGAATTAGGGGCAGTTGATTTCATTTCAAAAGATCTTGCCTCTCTCTCGACGAACATCAGGAATATCAAAGATGAACTTATCGACAAGATAAAACAAATTGTACATAGCCGTTTAATTCAAACCCGATTTCGTATGAGGCGGTTAGCGCAATCATCGTACGTGAGAAAAAGTCAAAGCAAACCAAAATCTAAAACTGTCTCTTTCGAAAGTATAGCATTGGATTTCCAAGCAGTCGTTGTTGGGATCTCAACAGGTGGACCCGAGGTTTTAAATAAGCTCATTCCGAAAATTCCAGAGCAATTTCCCATAGGCATGGCAATTGTACAACACATGCCCCCGCATTTTACAAAATCGTTAGCGGATAGACTGAATAGTTTAAGCAGGGTTTATGTAAAGGAAGCAGAACAGGGGGAAATCATTGAAGCGGGAAAAGTGCTGATTGCACCTGGTGGGAAACAAATGACGTTTTGCAATGACGGTCCATATGTAAAAGCGGAAATTTCTGATGAACCTTTGAATGAACTGTATCGACCTTCTGCGGATATTATGATGAAATCTGCAGCTGCAACATTTCATGGACCGTTACTCAGCCTCATTATGACTGGTATGGGAAAAGATGGAGTCGGAGGACTGAAATGCATCAAATCAAAAGGCGGATATGTAATTGCGCAAGATGAAGAAAGCTGTATTGTGTATGGTATGCCACAGGCGGCGCTTGAAGAAGGTGTTGTAGATTGTATGGTATCACTCGAGAAAATCTCACTTGCACTTGAACAGTTAACAAAATTAAGGGTGCCATCATATAAGCCTGTTGGCAGAGGAGAAGGTATATGAATAAATATACCATGAATGATAATATGAATATTGCTTTCGGTGAATCGGATAAAAATCGTGTTTCCGATGAACAGAAGGGTAAATCGTTCAAGCGCCTCTTAGGAAAGAGGGATCAACATCTAAAATCAAATGACTCTTGTTCAGAAGGTACTGACGATAGATTGATGCCATCTATGAATATTCACGGTGCGGTTCGAGCATTCGAACAATTAATGCTGCATCGTCAAACATCAAAACAACTTTCCAACGATATTATTAAAGTATATACGGAAATGCTTCAGGTCGATGGTGCTTGCATATACAAATGCACCACCGAAGGTACTCTTGAGGTGGTGGCTTGTAATGCTACTTGGTCAAATACATTTTCCACGCCGGAGGCAGCGGAAGAAGTCGACGGTCGAAATATTCTTTTAAACCCAGTAGCGTTATTCCCCTGCGCCACGAGCACCACGAACTTATGGGAGATGGATCGATCGTCGAAAGCAATACCTTTGCCCTTAGGTGCGCATACGTATGGTTCGATCATATCATTGCCGCTGATATGCGACGGTACAACAGTTGGGGCGATCTCACTACTCAGTGCCCGTCCGCAATTCTTTTTACCAGAACGTATCGATGTCCTCCGCACGGTTGCCTCTCTGACCGCTTCGCTTTATATGAATATAAATGTAAGGAATGTCCTAGAGAAAGAACAGATTGAACGAATATCTCTTCAAAAAGATATTCAGATGCTACGTGAACAAAGAGCATCTCGGCAGCGCAATACCGACATAGGCACTGGAGCTGATGCCGTGTATGATGAATTGGAAGCGTTGTCATTTTCGGTCTCTCACGATTTGCGTGGACCAATTCTGACGATACGGAACATTTGCGATTGGTTAAGTACACAACATGCAGCAAATCTCGATACAGAAGGGCATGCACTGTTACGGCAGATTACTGCAAGCTCAGAGCACATGGAAAAGCTTCTTGACGGATTGCTCGCTTTTTCAAAAGTTGTTCAACTTGATCCACAGCAATCGCTGATTGATATGACTACTCTCGTGCATGCGGTGGTTGACGATTTGTTGAAATGTGAAGGCGGATCGTCTTCTCTTTCAATAGCTATCCGACCGCTCATTCCTGCTTACGGTGATGCAACATTAGTACGTCAAGTATGGTACAATCTTCTTTCGAATGCCTTCAAATATACACGCTATAAACAAAAACGAGAAGTGACCATTGATTCACAGCCGTTCAACGAAGGCGCAAAATATTGTGTAAGTGATAACGGTGTCGGATTTGATATGCAATATGTTGATCGCCTTTTCGGTGCGTTTCACAGATTACACGCTGCTGAAGAATTTGAAGGGACAGGAGTCGGTTTGGCAATTGTCCAACGGATTGTCCGAAGACACGGCGGACAAGTTTGGGCCGAAGGCAAAGTGGACACGGGTGCTCGGTTCTCATTTACACTTCCCAAAACAACGAAAACAATAAGTGAAACAATAGGCATAATGCAATGACACAGCAAAATGGAAATTTGAAAATTCTGATGCTGGAAGATATTCCGATCGACGCTGAAATGATAGAACGAGAACTTCAGAACGCAAACATTTTGTACAATGCACGGCGAGTTGCTTCCAAGAATAAGTTCTTGAAAGAGCTTGAAATATTTTCTCCAGATTTAGTGCTTGCAGATTATTCGCTGCCTCAGTTCAGCGGCTTGGAAGCGTTGAAAATAGTGCGTGGAAAGAAAGTAAGGATTCCATTTATCCTTGTCACAGGAATGAAGAATGAAGAAATAGCTGTAGAATGCCTGAAGGAAGGTGCTGATGACTATATTCTGAAGTCAAGTCTTCGTCGATTACCGGGTGCTATTCAAAATGCGCTTGAAAAACAGAGAGCAGAACGGGAAAATGAACGGCTTGAGGAGGAACTCAGACGGTCTCAGAAACAAATGCTCACCATCTTTGAAAGTATCACAGATGCATTCTTTTCCGTGAACAAATCTTGGTATGTCATGTATTTAAACCCGCGATCCGATACATTTCTGGCAAAAGTAAATAAACGACGTGAAGATCTCTGGGGGAAAAATTGGTGGGATGAATTTCCCGCCCCAAGCGATTCGGTGGCGTACAAAGCGTTACATCGCGCAATGGCAGCTCATGAATTTGCTGAATTTGAAGAGTACAATGCTGCATTAGATTCTTGGATGCAGGTTCGGGCGTATCCCGCAGAAGATGGTCTTGCCATTTATATGCAAGATATTTCTGAACGCAAAACAGCAGAGGAAAAAATTAGAGAACAAGCGAGTTTACTCGACATCGCACAAGATGCAATTATTGTTCGTGATCTTAACGATCATATCATTTACTGGAATAATAGTGCGGAAAGGATCTACGGATGGAAGCAAGAAGAAGCAATTTCAAAAAATGCTTCTCAATTGCTTCACACAGAACTCGACAGTATCGAGCGCGCGCTGCAGGACATAGAAAAGAAGGGACTATGGTTTGGTGAATTGCATCAGGTGACCAAGATGCAAAAGAGTGTTATTGTTGAAAGCAAGTGGAGCGTTGTCCGGGACGAACAAGGAAAGCCAAAGTCGATCCTTACTATCAATACGGACATTACTGATAAAAAGAACATCGAGCAGCAGTTTCTTCGTGCACAACGTTTGGAAAGCGTTGGTACACTGGCAAGCGGGATTTTACATGATCTCAACAATGTTCTGACACCAATCATTTTAGCTGTTCCTTTTATGAGGGAAAAACTAACAGATGAAGCAAGTCAGGATATCCTCAGAACGCTCGAAAGCTCTGCAAAACGGGGCGAGGGGGTTGTCAGACAACTGATGTCATTTGTACGGGGAGTGAAGGGCGACCGCGTTATGCTTCAACTCAAACTCCTTGTGTTTGAATTATTACATTTCATTGCAGAAACATTTCCACCAATTATTAAAGTAGAAAAGCATTGTCCTAAAGGTATTTGGTTTGTTGTGGGAGATTCGACACAATTATATCAAGTATTGATGAATCTTTCGATCAACGCCCGTGATGCAATGCCCAACGGTGGTACGCTCAAAATTGATTTACAAAATATTACACTCAGCGAACAAGAGGCAGGGTTACACCTGGATGCTGCACCTGGCATGTATGTTGTCTTAAGTGTGAAGGATACTGGCAGCGGAATTCCGCGGGAAATAATCAATCGAATATTCGATCCATTTTTCACAACGAAGGAACCGGGGAAAGGAACTGGCTTAGGCCTCTCATCGGCGTTAAGCATTGTAAAAAGCCACGGCGGTTTCATCGATGTTCATAGTGAAGTAGACAAGGGGACAGAATTTAAAGTCTTTCTTCCTGCCAAGGAAGAGGTGGCGGAGTTGGAAGTTGTGCAGGATTGCGCTGTCGCGATGGGCCATGGTGAGACCATTCTTGTCGTGGATGATGAAAAAACCATGCAGGATCTTTTGCGGCCGACACTTGAAAAGAAAAACTTTAAAGTACTGACTGCTTATGATGGGTATGAAGCAATTACTGTGTATAAAGAAAATCAAAAGAAGATTGATATTGTATTGCTGGACATGCTTATGCCAAAATTAAGCGGACTATCAACAATTCCTGAACTCCGACAAATAAATCCACAAATTAAAATAATTGGTATGACGGGAAGTATGTTGGAAAACATGAGTAGTGAGATGAACGCGATAATGCATGAGTTACCTTTCCTTCAGAAGCCTTTCAGTTCTGAAGACGTCGCTTCAATGGTGAACGAAGTATTGTGTGAAGTTCCAAGTGCGTGAACCGAGGAATAAGTTTTTATAATTGGCGAAATGCCGTGCATATCGCGGCTCGATGATGAGATAAAATAGTATGGCTGCTGTTAAGACAATTTGGGATCAAAAAAGAATCGGTGTCATTCAAAAGGTGACATCCTCAACTGCGACTGTCTTACTTGATTCGCAATTAGTAAGTCTCTCAGTGCAGTTGAATGGGAAATCGTATCCTATCGGACAGATAGGTACCTATGTGCTTGTGCCTGTTGGCAGACAGGTTTTGCTTGGTATGGTGTCAGAATTCAGAAAGTTCGAATATGGAGAAAATGGGAAAACGAAATCTCATTATGAAATGATCATTTCTCTTATTGGATCTGTCAAAAATGGTATTTTTGAGCGCGGCGTCTCTACGTTCCCAACAGCAGAAACTCCAGTATACATTCTTGAAGAAAAAGATCTTGCAGTTGCTTTTTCAGTGTTTCAGCGGTTCGGGTTTTCGACAGGCAGACTTTCCCTTTTTGAAAACGAGCGGGCCTTTATTGATCCAAACCGGTTTTTTGGAAAACACCTTGCGGTCATTGGAACAAGCGGCTCCGGTAAGTCATGCACCGTTGCTTCAATCCTTCAAAAAGTGATCGGCTTTCCTGATACGAAAGTGATCATTTTAGATATACATAATGAATATCGAAGCGCTTTTCCAAAGAATAGTCAATATCTTAATATAACGGAACTCGAGCTGCCATTCTGGTTAATGACGTTTCAAGAAATGACGGAAGTATTTGTTAATCCTTCAGATGAACATGCGGCAACTCACATTACGGTTTTAAAAGAGCTTGTGTTTCAAGCAAAACGCTTGCAGAATCCGGAATTGAAAAATGTTCTGACGATTGATACGCCAGTGTACTACGATTTCGAAAAAGTTCGTTCAAAAATAGAAGCACTTGATTCAGAAAAAAGCGGCCCATTTTATGGAAAGTTTGCCCGATTTCTGGTGCAGCTCGACACTAAATTAAATGACCCGCGTTATGACTTTATGTTTAAGCCCAGACTGTATATTCACTCTGGCTCGTTTTCAGAATTGCTCACAAAAATGTTCGGGCCGAATGGGGCATCGAAGATTACCATCATGGATATGAGTGGTGTTCCATTCGATATCGTGAATACCGTCGTTTCGCTTATGGCGAGATTGGCATTTGATTTTAATTTCTGGAATATTAGCCGCCGCGAATGTCCGATTCTCTTGGTCTTTGAAGAAGCACATAATTATTTGTCAACTACCACAGAAGGAACGCAAGCGGCAAGGCGCACAGTCGAACGTATAGCAAAAGAAGGGAGAAAATACGGGGTAAGTTGTATGATCGTCAGCCAAAGACCCTCTGATATTTCCGATACGATTTTATCTCAATGTAACAACTTTGTCGTCATGCGTCTCACAAATCCAGTAGATCAGAATTATGTGTGCCGGCTCGTTGCAGATACATATCCCGGTCTTGAAAGCCTGCTCCCCTCGCTTCGTCAAGGAGAGGGATTATTTGTCGGTGATGCGGTTCCTATGCCGCTGCGTATTCAAATAGACCCGCCAGACCCGGAACCAGCAAGCGCGGATATACAGTTTTTTGATAAATGGAAACGTAAGACTGAACCGACGAATGTCGGCGAGATCGTAAGACGATGGTGGTACCAAGAACGTTGTTAGTGGGATGAACAATGTGCTGAAGAAAAGCTGCACAACGAGAGAATGCATAAATTATTGACATAGTACTTATTGTATCATCAATAATATTGTACAGAAATTGTGAATGACCAACAAGTGATGGCTACAGCACCGAATGCGTCCGAAGAACTTCGAATGGAAGCCAACCACATTTTAAAAGTGGTTGACCAAGCCATTAAAGCAGGATATTTAGACGAAGCAAAAGAGCATCTTGAAAAAGCAAAGAGGATTGATCCGACTAATGCATACATTTATGCATTCCAAGAACGGATTGCCTTCCTGAAGGAGGAAGCAGCAAAGAAAAAAACTGCATTATCCAACCGTGGTGCGATGGAAGATGCAGCACGATCAAAACTCGATGCTGATCGTCGGCGCGCAGAGGAAGAGCGGTTAAAAAGGGAAGAAGCGCAGATACGACAACTAGAGGAGTGGCATCAGAAAAAGCTCGAGGCGGAGCAACGACACCAGGAAGATTTGATACGTGCCGCTAGAGGACAAGCACCGTCTAACGCAACCCCCACTTCCATTGTCCCTGAACGTACCTCTCCTGTTTCGCCAGAACAGCCTAGAAAAACTGATGATGTACCCCAGCAACAACCCATACCGCAACAAAGATCCATACCGCGGCAACAACCCGTGCCACAGCAGCCATCGCCTGTACCACAGCAAAAACCTATTCAGGCAGATGCACAACAGAGTACGCAGGCGACAAAAGCGAACGAAGCCCACGATATGTACAAACGAGTGTTGCTGCTTGCTTGGGCAGACGGCGCAATGTCGCCAGAAGAAGAGAGTCAGCTTAGGGATTTACGAACATCACTCCGTATTACGACGGAGGAACACACACAGCTCGAGTTAGAAGCCAAGGAAGAATCCTACGCACATGCATTTACGCTTGTTTGGACTTCTGGGATGAATGCGAAAGAGCGCTCGGCTGTCATTAATGAACTTCGTCAAAAGTATCATGTTTCACCAGAAGCACATTCAAGAGTCGAAGCAAAAGTTCTCATAGAATTTGGTCATCATCAGAATAAGCCAACACTCTATGTTATTGATGACGAGGAGAATACGCTTGGAATGATCGTACGGGTACTTGAAGGAGGAGGTTTTGCTGTCCATGCTTTCAATACGTCTGATGAGGCACTTGCCAGTCTTCAGCAGGATATACCTGATTTGATCGTTTCTGACATCAATCTTGAATCTTCAACAATTGGAGGATTTTCGTTCTATGAAAAAGTCCGACAGTTGCCCCATCTCAGTCGCGTACCATTCATTTTTCTAAGTGGAATGATTGATGAGGGGATGATAAGATACGGCAAGGGTCTTGGAGCCGATGATTATCTAACAAAACCCTTTTCCGGTGACATGCTTCTCGATACAATTAAAGGGAAATTAAAACGTTATAAACAGCTAAAATCCAATTAATATTTAATATAGCAATATAATGCGCTCACGCAGATATAAAGGAGCAAAATCATGATGGACATATTTAAAAGATCTTTGCAAACCACATTGATTGTGAGATTTCTCATTCCGTTGTTAGCGATCTCTCTTTTCGGAATCATTTACTTTGCAATCAACCAGCAGTCGGCTGGACGTGAAGCATCTGACCGTAATGCACGGTTGCTTTCAGAAACGCTCTCCTTCTCGGTTGGAGCAGGTTTGAATGACGGCAACTTCGATCTTGTTCAAACATCTTTCGACTGGGCGAAGGGAGATGCTGCTGTCGCCTTTATATTGATCCTTGACGAATCCAATAAAATAATTATTGAACATAATCCAAGAAAGCTAACATATGATTTGCCAACACTCATACGGCGTGAAACATTTGACGATGCAAGAGACGTTGTTGTGGCGATTCATCCAATCGAATATAAGAACAGGAAGTTAGGTACAACGATTGTTGGTGTTACCATGGCACCGGTTTTGGAAAGCATGAATAGACAAATATTATTATCTGCCGCATTCAATATATTAATTCTCATATTAGGAATTTGGTATGTTATTTTCTTTGCCCGTGTATTAGTTAAAGACATCAAAGCCGTGCAGATAAGTATCGACAATGCAGATTTGAATACGCAATTTAACACTATACGGGAAGATGAAATGGGCCAGCTTCAACATGCCTTCGATCGTTTTGTTGGATCTATCCGCGAAACATTAATTAAAGTGTCAGAGACAGCCGCTTCCGTTGCAAGCGCAAGTTCAGAGATAAGCTCAAGCACGGAAGAGATGGCAGCGGGTTCTCAAGAACAGACCACACAATCGGAGGAAATAGCAAGGGCGGTTGAGCAAATGGCAAAAACCATCGCCGTGAATTCAGAGAATGCGGGGGAAACTGCACATACTGCGGAACAGGCCAAAACCGCTGCAGAACAAGGTGGAAAGGTCGTTACAGACACTGTGATCGAAATGAAACAGATCGCGAATGTTGTACGAGAGTCTGCAGGCACAATTCAAAATCTTGGTAAATCAAGTGATGAAATTGGTGAGATCATTGGTGTGATCGAGCATATTGCCGACCAAACAAATCTGTTAGCTCTCAATGCGGCTATCGAAGCGGCGAGGGCTGGTGAACAAGGTCGTGGATTTGCAGTGGTTGCCGATGAAGTGAGAAAATTAGCAGAACAGACCACAAAAGCGACAAAACAAATTGCAGGCATGATTCAGCAAATTCAGGCAGATAGTCATGGTGCCGTCAGCTCAATGGCGAATGCCACAAAGCAGGTAGATGCAGGGATTGTGTTAGCAGATCGGGCAGGAACGTCGCTGCAGGAGATCGTGCAGACCTCACAAAAGGTAACACAAATGGTGACTCAGATTGCGGTTGCAAACGAAGAGCAATCGAGCACCAGCGAACAAATCAGTAAGAACATGGAAGCTATTGCCACGGTTACTCAACAAACAGCTTCAGGCACCCAGCAAATAGCACGCGCAGCCGAAGATCTGAATCGATTGACGGAAGCTCTTCAACACCTCGTCGGTCAGTTCAAGTTAACAGCACAAAAGGAACATGAGGTATTTTCTGTGTCTCCACAGAAATCATTTGAATTGAAGCCACGTTCGAAATACGCTATTGAAGAAGGTTCTTCATTACCGGCTATTCATAGAAATTGGACGGAAAAATAAAAAAGGATATATTACTATCAAATCAAAACTCAATAGGGGCAATAATCTTTGAAAATGAACAGTACATTTTTAAAAAATAATCGAAAGGATAAAAATACTATGAAAAAAAGAATAGTTCTTCTCTGTTGCCTAGTTTTTATAAGTTCTGGTTTGATTCTAGCTCAAGTAAACAACAAAAAAGAGAATGCGAAGAGCATCACAATAGGATTTATAGGAAAAAGCAAGTCGAATGATGTGTTTACAGCCGCATATTCTGGAGCCCGTGTTGCTGCAAAAGAACTTGGAGCTAAATATGGAGTCCAGGTTATTATCGACTGGCAGACACCGCAAACTGAGAACCCAAAGGAACAAATTCAGGCAATTGAACGGCTTAGTCAATCTGGTGCAGCTGGAATTGCCATTGCACCCAGCGATGCGAATACAATAACTTCTCCAATCAACAAAGCGGTAGATCTCGGTACACAGGTAGTTTGCTTTGATGCCGATGCACCAAAGAGCAAACGTTTTGCATATTATGCTTCCGATAATGCTGAACTCGGACGTGTAATCATGAAAGAGCTTGCTCAAGAAATGAATGAAAAGGGTGTCATAGCAATTCTCGCCGGTAATAAGAATGCACAAAACCTTCAGCAACGCGTTAAAGCTGTCACTGAAGAACTTAAAAAATATCCATCTATGAAACTCCTGCCAAATGGAGTCTTTTATCATGATGAAATTCCTGCGAGAGCATCTGAGGTGGTTGCAAGAGCGCAAAAAGAATATCCTCAAATTGGAGGTTGGGCGTTTATCGGTGCTTGGCCGCTCTTTATGAAAAATGGAATAAAATGGGAACCGGGGCATGCCAAGATTGTTGCTGCCGATGCGCTCCCTGTTGAATTAGAATACATCAGGAGCGGACATGCGCAAGTTCTTATTGCACAGGACTGTTTTTCTTGGGGATATAAGTCTGTTGAGCTTTTACTTGACAAGGTGCTAATGAATAAAGCTCCAGCTGAAGAATCCATTTCTGCCCCACTGACACGGGTCACGAAAGAGAATTTAGACGAATGGTCTTTGAATTGGAGGAAATGGTTGCTCAAGGAAGCAGTGAATCGTTGAGGATGATTTCATGAGCGACATTGATAAATGTTGCTATAAATTGTATGTAAACAAAATCGCCCAATGTACGTTGGGCGATTTTGTTTTACAGAAGGGGAAGGAAATCAACCAAACTCTGTAGTGTATTGTTTCAATCCACGCGCCCTGACAAAGTCGGGAGCGCGACATCCAGAAGAGACGATTCGTTTCAATCGGATCGCTATAAGGCATTCCAGGGGCAATGTATGTTCATCATACGTTCTCTATATGGAAAAAGAGGAGCGATAAAAGTTCGTGCAACAACGGAAGGATTACGCAGGGAAGAAATTTCAATTCAATCTCAGTAAACTCAAATAAGAACATACGCTTCCAACAAAACAAAAAGCCGATCCAGAAATGAATCGGCTTTCACAACTACCCTATTGCATTTGTCTCACTTCAGCAGAACCAGTTTCTTTGTTTCTGTGAATGAACCAGCTTGTAGACGATAAAAATAAATTCCGCTAGTAAGTCTACTTCCATCAAATTTAATCTCATAATCTCCAGCTTTTTTTCCTTCATTAACTAAAGTTTCTAACTCTCTTCCCAGTGCATCGTATATTTTTATCATTACAAAACAATTGTTAGGAATTGAATAACTTATATAGGTGCTTGGATTAAATGGATTCGGAAAGTTCTGGCGAAGATTAAATACTTGCGGTAATATCTTTTCTTCGAATATGTCTGTAACGTATTGATTTTCAAATATTCCCATATCAGGTTTTAACCCGGTATAATATTCATGAAAAAGATTAAGTACCGCTTCATTCTGCCAAAGAAAAAAATCTGTACCTGCGTCTATGCAAGAGCTGCTTTGCTTAAGTTTAAAATTATCTCTGGTAATATCTTCGAATTTAGGATCCATATTTATATTGTTCTGCAACCAGTTGATAGTGTAACCGCTCTCATAAACTATGTTATTTTTACCTCCCTTTATATCAGAGTAAGCGATATTTATTTCTGCACCGAAAAGTTTAATTTCTGAGAAACCGTTACCCCATAAAATACTATTAAGAAATAATGGTGATGAATGTTCAATATAAGCGCCGGTTGGACTGCCCAGGTTTTGACTAATTGTACAATTAATTATTTCAGGATCGCTACTTGAAAGCATATTTAGTGCATTACCTTGCCATATAGCAGTATTTTTAAAAAGTAAAACTCTTTCTATTCTCGGATTAGAATTTCCAATACAGCTTATTCCGCCACCCATGCTTGAAGTATTATTTTTAATGGTTATATCGAGTAATATAGGGCTTGCATTATCCCGGCATGCTAATCCTCCTCCAAATCCAACGGAAGAATTATTTATAATTTTTAAATTTCTTAAGGTCGGTTGAGAGCCCCTGCAATATATCCCTCCACCCTCCTGAACATCTCTTCCGTTTTCTACTGTCAATCCGGTAAGTACTGCATTATTATTCTCATTGTTTAAAAATTTGACAACATTATATCCCGGGTTACCTCTAATTCTTGTCGACGAAATAAAAGAAGTATCATTTGTTAATAAAAATCTAGAGCCAATAGTTATATTTTTTCCTTTATAATCAATATTTTCATTATAAACTCCCGGTTCTAATAGGATTGTATCATTAATAGCAGAGAGATTTATTCCTCTTTGTATAGATAAAAAAGGATTTTCCAGTGTTCCGTTTCTAGAGTCGGAACCCGTAGGAGAAATCCAAGTAATTCCTTTTTTATATATTGTAATAAAGTCTTTAATAGTGAGGGAATCGGATATTGAGTTATCGGAAGTTTTTAAAGTAACATTATAAAATCCGGGTTCTTCAAATATCCAGGTAGGTTCTTTCTCATATGAATCTGGTTGCCCGTCATTATTAAAGTCCCATTCCCACACAATATCTTTGTTAATTGAACGTGAAAGATTTATAAAATGAATTTCTAACGGCGGATATCCTTCTCTTACGTATGATGTAAAGTCTGCAATTAACAAGCCTGACAACGGAATGTCTAAAGAATTTTCATACGCACCCAAATCTACACTAGAATTGGGATTAACTTGTCTGGCGTTTCCTTCAATATCCTCTCGCGGCGCATCTTCATTATTAATGCCTGTTCCAATACAATAGCTATTATCATTTAGATGAAAATTCCCATTTTGTGCATCGATAAATAGAGGATCTCTCGTTATGTTGGTTCCTTGTTGAAGTACAACATTACCGTTTGCATTATCCCATATTCCGTTTCTACCGTCCTGAATATCAGAGTACGAAATATTAACTGAATTTGGTGAGTCGAGGTCATAAAAAAAAATCTGTTGAGGTGTATTGTTCCACATTATTGAATTTACAGCTTTTATAGAAGTCGCCTGACAGTAGATTCCACCACCCAGGTCCTTAGATTTGTTATATGCAATTGTGACATTTACCAAATTATAACTTGCATGATAACCATAAAGAGCTCCTCCCCAATCATCAGCTATATTATTATAAAGCAAGACATTTATTAATGTAGGATAGGCGCCGAAAGAAGAATTTATCGCTCCACCTTGTAATGAATGACAGTTACTTATTATTACATTTATAATTGTAGGACTGGAAGCGTTACAATATATCCCTCCGCCAAGTCCGTAATCCCCACTTGTTATTTTTAAGTTCTGTATTGTTATATTAGAAATATTACTCAGAAAAAGAATTCCGGAACTGAAATCACCCATTAGAATCGTTTCATTAACCCCGCTGCCGTTTAAACAAAGGTTACTTTTAAGTACTAATTCATATTTCTCACCGTTTGTATTTTTACTGTAAATACCCGGTAAGAGGTTTAGTGTATCCGTTACATTGAAATTTCCATTTAGCTTAGAAAGGGCATAACTTATTGTTTTCAACGGATAATTCTTAGTTAACCCTGAATCATTGTCGTTGCCGTTAGGGGAGACATATAGAACCGTTTGTTGACTCTGTGCGAAAGAAACTTCGCACTGAATTAAAATAAATATTGTTGTAAGTATATTATTCATGATTATCCTAGAAGTTTGAAAACTCTATTTATAATATTGTTACAGTGACAACGGTATTTTATGTTACAATTCAAACGATATGGAGTTCTCTGATTAAAAATAATAAATCTGGCAACCTAACGGTTGGCGGCTAAGCTGCGGCAACGATAACCCGCAAATTGCTAAAAACGAAACAAGTTCATGCTGAAAAAGAAATTATTAAGACTAAAACCTATGCTTGCCATGTGCCGCTTTCCTGCATCCCGTACAGCGGGACTTAACCTACTATGCCCGCCGAAGTTTGCTTTTAAACGTAGGCGGGCAGCTCTCAACCGTCAGTGAGCGCCGAAGGCGCCATCCCGCTAAAATAGATTAATTATTGATAGCGGGACTTGTTGAGCGCTTTATGCGAAACCCCGCATAGCGAGGAGCGCCTGATTAGGCGGCATTTTATGTTTTTGATATCGACAAATGTAGCATATACTGCACGTCAAGAGAATCTGAAAGCAAGCCCATAAGTTTATTTCTAAAACTCAATCCAAGCCCCTTTATCTTAAATGTGTAAAACGTATTTAATATGCTAATCCTCTTATCCCATGAAGTTATGATTGACTTGTTTTTTAGACCCCATTTAAAGAATGATTTGGAATCCAATCCAGATTTATGAATTACTTGGTTTGCTATATGAACTCCTTTAGGTGAAGTTACATCAAATATTATTTCGGAATTATCAAATTTGTCGGCGAGCTTAACAATGAAATTCTTTATTTCTCCTTCTTCAAAATAAACGAATACTCCGGTTGCTATAAACAGAACCTTATCAGGGATAACAATCTTATTAAACCATTTTGTGTCAAGAAAAGAGCATGAGATAAATTGTCTATTTTCATTCTCCATCATGAATTTCTTTCTTAAATCTATCACATCCGGAAGGTCTAAGTCATACCAAAGAATCGACTTATTATTAAGCCTTTCATAGGTAGTATCCAATCCACAACCAATATTTACAATTGTTCCGTTGGGATGATTTTTGATGAAGTTTTCTATTACGGAATCAAATCTTTTGCAGCGAGCGATCCATGCAATCTGACTAATTTCAGATACATTTTTTGACATCCGCGAAAAATCATAATCAACGAGATCAATAATTTCTACTGCTGCTTTATCAATGAATATTTGTTTACTCTTCTTAGCTTCAACTGCTCTTGCCCATACCGGCATAAAAAGAGTTTTTTGAATGTCTCCTAATTCGACTTTAATTTTATTATTCATGTTTTATTCCTTTGGTTCTCAACGTATTTCTTAATTGCCGCTAACATACCCGCTACTTTCCGCGTTTTGTGCGTCCCGCTGTTTTGTAGCGGGATAGCAGGAAGCGCCTGGTCAGGGCACAACCTTCTTTGCAATTAGTGTAGTTTGCCAATTTGAATACAAAACGTTATTCCACCATAGGCTTTTATACTATTGATATTGGCAAATCCTATTATCGCTACACCCAAATAAGAAAATGGTGCTACTGATATTTCAACTTGAATAGGTAAACCAACTGACGAACGAGAGATTTCTTCATAGTCATCAGCACCAAACATTTCATTTGCCCTACGTATCAGTTTACCTCGATTAATAGAGTGTACATAGCTAATGCCGGCACCAGTTGAAGCATACCATTTACCCCATCGAGCGGATACTCCATAAAGGATGCCTATATCTCCGATACGTTCTACTGGATTGTCGCCAAAAAGTTTAAATTCGTCTGTTGCAACAGCATGTATGGAAAGAAACTGACCCGAAAAGTCGTATGCAAATGATGCTGTTCCGCTAACATCCATTGTTCCAACACCAATGCCAAGACTCAATTTATATAAACTGCAAGGGGCATTTTGAAGATCAGTGGCATTACTTGCACTATTTATTTGTGAAAATGATGCACTAATAACGAAAATATTTATAAGGTATGCTTTCGCAAACCATCCAGACACGTTATCCATCAAGTCTCCTGAAAAATTGTGCCCTAACGGACCGACTCCCAATAAATCGAGGCGGAGCCCTGTAACTGTGACACGCGAAGCGTGTCTCTATATCTATAGTTCATGCTGAAAAAGAAATTATTAAGACTAAAACCTATGCCCGCCATGTTTAATGTACCCAGCTCTCAACCGTCAGCTTGAGCGCCTGGTTATACCGCTTGCGCATTTTTTTGACATTAGACTGTCTTTTCTATGGTAGTATCTGAGCTAGAACAAGTATCGCTACTGTCATTCAATTTTGAACAATGGGCAGTAGGATTATCAAAATACTTACGCACATTTGGTTGAAAATCTTTGCTTTTATACCATCGGTTCTCACTGAATGCAGATCGTGGTTGTCTTGTTTCCCTGTCGATAAATGTTCGATAATATTTCTTGTTATTAGCTCCGGTAGAACTAATAAAAACTTTCCACAAACTTTTAAATTCTGGCAAGCTTCCAGCAATGGCTGACTCATATTGCTCAACCGTTGTTGGTTTGTACATCTTTGTCATTGCATAAACCATTCCGTAGATATCTTTTTGCATTTTTTCGAATGGCCGTCTTCCTTTTATCAATTCCTTAAAGCAAAGGAATCCAAAATAGAAATTGTCAAATTTATCAACTTGCTTTAATGTCTCAAGTGTAAAATCTTGGCGAATAAACAATTTCTTTTGGATGCCTTTATTAATATCACCGTTTGCAGAATAGTATATTCTGAAAAACAGGTTTCGTTCTATGATCTGCTCTGAATGAACATATTGATTATAAAGACCGTCGCCAAACTCTCCTCGTTTTCGTTCATAAAGTATACCATAACGTTCGAAGAGGCATTTCTGGATCGTAGCATGGATATCTGAATTCGAGAATCTATCAGCGATGATTACTGGAGTTTGCTGATTCGTTGCGATAGAGATCTCGTCTATTAATGATATTGTGTCTACACGACCTTTGCTTCCGATCAAAGTTATTACTTTAAGCAGAACTTCTTTATTATGAAATATTTGTTCAACGTTATTGTTCTTGTGCTTATCGAATATTCGGCTTAGAGTAAATGCCGTTTGTCCACCATTGATAATTTGGGGATTCTTAATACTCAATTGTGCTTTATTTTTTTGCCCTATTTTTTCATTAATATATGTCTCATCAGATAACATTGTTATACCGTTATTAAACAAGGCAAACTCGTTTGTGTCTTTGCTTAGTATAGTTTCTTTTATCGCCTCATTTACCTTTTGTCCCTCGAGCTCTAAATAACTTCTTGGATTAAATTTCAATATTGAGTTTTTATACTTACTCATTATTCTACCAATTTCTAAGGTAGGAACGAAGAGCACAGTAATTTCACATTCATTATTTTTAGTCTGCACATTATAGCTGATTTTACTCCCGGCACTTTTATTGCTCAAGTCAATAAAAATATTCATATCTGAAGCGTTAAAATATGTACCCGATATAACCGGAAACACAAGTTGCTCATAGCATTTATCACAATTTAGTACTTCAACTGCATATCCACCGCATAAAGTCCTTAACTTCGATTCTTGTATTCCAAACAAGTTTGCGATAATAATGACTCGATACGAATATCTTGCAATATTGTCTAATGTAGAAATTTCTCGTTGCAGTTGTTTTATTTTCCCGCTGTAATCATTACCTTGTTCATCGTTTGCTTCACCTTCAAGTATTCTATTTATATCCATTCTCAGGATTTCTTCAAGCTCTATCTTTTTATTTTCAAAATTATCTTCAGTCGTTCGAAATTTTGATTGTATAAAATAGATAGTTTTATTTTCATTATTAATGTAGTATCCATCTATTCCTCCATCATATGCTCCATCTGTGACAAAGTGCTCCCGATCTTCGAACTCTAATAATCCGAAACTAACCTTTAAATAAAGGTGTATAAACGCACGAGACCTTGCTTGATTGATAGCTTCAATTTCCGACGCAGGATTGTATTTTTTTTCATATCGAGGCGTTGCCTCAGATCTGATTCGATCTAGAATATTTAATAATGTTTGATACTTGCTAATGCTCACTGTTACCTCTATGATATATTTTTAATGTCGCAAGCGGTATAACTACTGCTTAGATAGAGTAATTCTATTATTTATGCATATTAGCATAAGCTATAGACATTGTCCATGTTTTGTTCTTTAAATACATGATAGGCAGACCTGTATTCTATCATTTTAGGATTTTCTTTGAAGATGGAGAAAAGTAGTAGATGCTTAGTACCTCCACAGCCGGAGGCCTGATAATGTAACACGCGAAGCGTGTTTCTATTTCTAAAGTTTATTCGGAAGAAACTCTTATAATGAATGATGCTTCTATTCGCCACGCTTAACGTACCCAGCCCAGCCGCAACTACTTGGTGATAATGTAGCTCTGATTAAAATCATTGTCAATAAGTCGGAGGCCTGAGAATGTAACAAGCGTTAGTTTGCTACAATATTCAAGTCATTTCGCCAGCCAGCGCGATGACTAAAACTACACAGGATTTTTTTAAATAACGCGTAAAGTACGTTTCTTATCAAAAACTAAAGCGCCTGATACACTACCAGATGTCAGACGCTTAGGGAGGATTACGCTCTGTCGGAACGAATAATAAAGTAACGCATAGTATTTCTCCTTAACGACACGGATATTCTCAAGTAATAATAAGATTGAAAGGTTTTAAATCTATTATCAATTCCTCGTGAAGAGTGATGAAGTGGATGAAGCTCTGTTCCAAATCAGGATGAAATGATTGGACACAATCATTACCTCTCCGATCGCTGAGAGCGGTCGGAGAGGTGGTCTCAAGTTGTGAGGGAGTTTCGCTATTTAAATCGGTGGAAGAAACAGGGTTACAGAGATTTTTAATAATATGCGTTCGCTTTCTCTTAATATGACACGGAAACTAAGCAAAGAAATGAACATTCCCGCGGAATCTTTAAGTAGCGTAAATGCAGCGTAATAGATCATAGAATGATTTAACAAAGTCTCAATCTAATATACCGGAAATCGAGGCTTTTTTTATTGACCCCTTCATTCATCCGTTTTGCCCTGTTGACTCAAACAGAAAAAACCCATAGTATTAAGTAAACTCTACCGGTTGTTCACCACACACAAACACCATCTTTCAAATGTGGGGTATCAATTCAATAAAATAAATGAATTGCAAAATCCAATAGACAAATCGGTAGTGGCTATTTTGGATTCCCCTTCCAACGTGTCTAGACTAACGGGAATCTAACTTTTAAATAATTAACTATGTGAAAATAGCCCACTATGTACTATTCACAAACAAATATTGAATCCGAACAAGTAAATTGTTTATAATTTTAAAATTATAGGTTATAGAATTTTGAAATTGTTTTTGAAAGGAGTAGTTATGAAACGATATAAAATCAGTGAACGAAAGGGCTTTTCCCTAACAGAGCTTATGGTAGTTCTGGTTATTATCGGTGTGTTGGTGTTGTTGGCACTGCCTAAATTGCTTCCACTCGTTACAAAAGCAAAAACCACAGAAGCTAAATTAATGCTTAAGCAAGTGTACACATTGGAACAAAGCTATAAGTTTGAGCATGATCATTACGCTCAACTATTACCAGAGATCGGGTTTGAGCAGACCAAGTTAATTGCTGAAGGTGGACAAGCACGATACAAAATTGAAGTGCTCACAGCAGATGAAAAGGGATTTACAGCACAAGCAACATCTGTTGTGGATTTTAATAATAACGGAATATTGAATGTTTGGGTCGTGGATGAGACAGGAACGATTATAGAAAAAGTACCAGATTGATGGACGGTAATCAGCAGTCAACCACAAGAAATCAGTCATTCGTTGTTAATAGTCCGCAGTCTATTTTCCGTTCCTCCAGTAATAAATCACAAATCTCAAATCACATTTTACATCAGCACTTATATATTCTTCATGGGTATTTCACAAAACTAAATTTAGAATTGATCCTGAACATTGTACGTAAAAAATAAAAATGTAATAATAAGAAATTAATTTTTTCTTTTATTTACTGAGATACGTGTTGCCTCATAAATAAAGGTAACCGAAAACTACGAAGAAGGAGGTTCTTTTGCAGCATATCGTGGAAGGTGTTCGGCTTGCACAAGGAGAGCTTCGATTTTCTTAAAGACCAGTTGTTGCAGCAAAAAGGGATTCAAAGAAGAATAAATATTTAGAAGATATTTTTTGTTTTACGAGAGAGCACAGAGGAAATGAGAAGACGTTGGAAAGGAGTTTGAGGGTGATCGTAGACTTTGACAATATGAGAACCTCGACGTTCTTTGCGGATGAGCTTAGTAGAAGGGATAAAAAAGTTCATCAGGAGCCTCCATTGTGAGCGCTAAAAGTTCATTGAGTTGATCGGCTCAGCAGGGTTTCGCCAATCGTTGATAGCCGAGGTATTGTCTGACGAGTGTCCAGTTCTTTTCTTCTATGTGCGCGTTATCGTTTTTGTGATAGGGCCGCGAGCGAGTAAATTGCACAGGGCGTTTACGGTTGGTGAAGTATTTGAGAATGGACCAATTAAGAAATTCGGAACCGTTATCGCAATCAAAGCCAAGCAGTGGGAAAGGCAACGAGTGTCGATGTCTTGGAGAGCCAGTAAGACACGACGTTTCCCTTTGCCCCAGACGGCACGTTGCTCACGCCAGGAAGCAGCTAAATCGATGCAATTGACTGTAAAGACGAACATTCCTTCGGTGGAAGTACCACAATGAGCAACGGTATCAGCTTCGAGGAAGCCAGGACGAGTGACATCCCATTGATCAGTGTTGATGGGAATGTGTTGTTTGAGCAGCGAGCCAGGCTTAGTAGTACAGAGCCCTTGTTTGCGTGCAGAGTTGCGAAGAGCAACCATCAAGCGGTCGATGGTTGCTGGTGAGATACTCAGAAGTAAGGCATGTTGTTTTATGCTCAGCGTCGTACGATATTGAAGAGCGTAGAATGGGAGCCACAGTGGAAGTGCAGCTTTGAGTCGCTTGGAACATGGCAGGTTCAAAGCTATCCAAATGCGTCTCAGCACGATTAAGAGAGTCGGATCAGCATATTTCTTGGGTCGCCCACGGTGTTGTTTTTGAAGTCGCTGTGGTCTCGTTCGTCTGCCATTGAGGAGTTGGATTGCGTATTTGCGATTGTATTCACAAACAGCACAGAACTCATCGAGAATTTTGCGCTTCTGCTTCTTGGTGACTCGATGAGAGCGTTCTAGAATCGCTTGAAGATATTCGTGTTTTCCGTTGATGCCCATAAAATAGGATCCTCCAATTTGGGTTACCTATATTATGAGTCAACGACTCCCATGCATTGCTGCTAAAGTTACATCCTTTTTGAGTCAATGCGTAGCAAACTACAGCGTGAAAATGAATAGAAAAAGGCATAAAATGAGCAGAGAGTGCTCAATCCGACCAGCAGGCAGTTTATGTAACTTAAAGTTGAATGGTTCCTGAATTGTTTCCTTGTAAGAATTCATGTAACTTCTGGCAAGAGTTACGAGTTCAAGAGGGAGCGGGTGTATACCAGACCGTGCTTTTGCTACATCTGCAATGTACGACCCACTCATATGACTTACCATTGAACCCGCAATCTTTATAGCTTATGGCGCGTAATATGCGATGAACATTGTTCCCGTAGCGCCGTTTTTTAGGTTTGTGATTGTGTCTTCTGTTATATCTTTTCAGAGAAGACTTCAATCGCAGACCAAAGTATATGGGAAGGAGCATTGAGACAATGAAGTCCCCGACCGCTACACTATCTATCATCAAAAAACGGTACTTCATTGTTCTCGTTGGCTCGATAAGGATGCTACTCATGTCCGGTGGGAAGAATTGGATAAGAAATGAACTGTGGAACCATCTATCATTTCAAACTTGTTACAAATGCGAACATACGGTTGCAGCCGTGAGAGGTGGTCATTGGTTGAAGAAAAGCCGACGTTATCGATGTCGGCAACACTAACCTTGCGAAGGTTTCTCTATAAAGAATTCTCTTTATGAAATATTCTGAACATATCGTACATCGAACCGGATATATATTCATATTCATTGCCGGGATTGTTACAGCGGGTCTGGGGCTTCTCGTCCTGTTTGGATGGGCTTTCCAATCTCCTTCTTTGACCAGCTTTGGTGTAAATCTTATACCGATGGCGCCAAGCACAGCGTTATTTTTTGTGCTGATGGGAATTGCGCTCTCTCTTCGCAGTCGCATGCCTCAAAACCGCAGGATGTACTATGTGGGCATATTGATCGGTGTGCTCGTTGCCGTCTTAGGAATGATCTTCTTCTTCTCATCTCTCGCGGGAATATTTTCACGTATCGAGTACCTTGGTTTTACTATCACTGACTCTCTTAATGGTATTTCTCTTGGACACATGTCTCCGGCAACAGCAATCTGCTTTGTGTTGTGCGCTTTGGCATTCTTACTGACACTTTCGCAATCACGTGAACGCTCAAAACGAGTATGGATTGCTTTGGTATTAGCTTCTCTAGTCATCTTAACTTTTTTACTTTTTCTGATTGCATATCTCCTTGTATCACCCTTGATGTATGGTGCAGGTGTTATTCCCCCGTCATTGCCTACCTCTCTTGCTTTTCTCATTCTCTCGATTGGCCTGTTTGTGAATGCCGGACTTCACGTCTGGTCTTATGACGGAATAAAAAATGCAGCAACTGCACGAGTGTCCTATGTTCTTTTATTGATTTTCGTTCTTCTTGCAGCGGGTATTGTCACCGGCAGTTATTTTGCTTATCGCAACTATGAGAAGAACTATCGCACTGAAGTAGAACAACAGCTGTCTGCTATTTCGGATTTAAAGGTCAATCAATTGGTTCAGTGGCGAAAAGAACGACTGGGGGATGGAAAGATCTTTTACAAGAACGATTTGTTTTCTGCAGTCGTGAAACGGTACTTCCAAAATCACAATGACCGCGATGCGAAGAAGGGAATTCTGACATGGGCAGGACAATTACAGAACGCTTATAGTTACGATCTCATGATGCTGCTGGATTCACAATTGAATACGGTACTCGTGTTCCCGGAGAATAAGGAACGAGCGAGTTTAGTCATTGGCCAAGAAAATATTGAAATACTTCAGTCAGGGAATATTGCCTTTCAGGATTTTTATCGGAACGATCAAGATCAACACATCTATCTAAAGGTTCTTGTTCCGATTCTGGAAGATCGTTCCACAAAACGGTTGATCGCTGTTCTGGCGCTCCGGATTAGTCCCGAGGAATATCTCTATCCGCTTATTAAGGAATGGCCTACCTTAAGCCGGACAGCTGAGACTATACTCATCCGCAAGGATGGGAACGATGTGCTGTTTCTCAATGATCTTAGATTTCGCAAGGATGCAGCTTTGAATCTGCGAATTCCATTAGAAAATAAAAATGTTCTCGCAGTAAAAGCATCTTTAGGTAGTGAAGGAATTGTAGAAGGTATAGACTATCGTGGAGCACAGGTTATTGGCTATGTGCGAGCAGTTCCGGAATCTCCTTGGTTTTTGGTAGCTCGTATGGATATGGAGGAGGTGTATGCGCCTCTGAAAGAAAGATTGTGGCTGACAATCATTCTTGTAGGCGCCTTATTTGTCGGCGCAGGTACCAGTATGGGTTTTATTTGGCGGCAACAACGTACTCGTTTCTACCAGGAGCAGTATAAATCTGCGGAAGCATTGCGGAATTCGGAAACACGTTATCGCCGGCTCTTTGAGGCGGCAAGAGATGGCATTCTCATCCTTGATGCTAAGACGGGAATGATTGTTGATGCAAATCCATTTTTAATCGAGATGCTGGGTTACACACATGAACAATTTCTTGGGAAGAAACTCTGGGAAGTGGGGTTCCTCAAAGATACAGCAGCGAACGAGAAGAATTTTTTAGAATTACAACAGAAGGAATATATCCGTTACGAAGATATGCCGTTGGAAACAAAAGATGGCCGGATTTTCCATGTGGAGTTTGTCAGCAATGTTTATCTCGTCGACCACTATAAAGTCATTCAGTGCAATATTAGAGATATCACTGACAGGAGGCTGGCGGAAGAAGCGCTGCGGGAAAGTGAGGAAAAATTCCGAGTCATATTTGAAAACAGCTCATCTGCATTGGCGATCATCGAGAGAGATACAACGATATCAATGGTCAACAAGGAATATTGCAGAATGAGTGGTTACGAGGAGAAGGAAGTTCTCGGGATGAGCTGGACGAAGCAAATTACTCCGGAAGATCTCGAGAGACTGAAAGAATATAACCGACGAAGATTGATTGATCCCAAAAGCGTTCCTGATCATTACGAGTTTTCGTTTTATCGTAAAAATGGCGAGGTCAGAAATTCCCTCATGTCTGTTGCTGTGATTCCAACAAACCAAAAAATCATCTGTTCATTCACTGACATTACCGAACGTAAATGGGCAGAAGAGGCGCTCAGGGAAACCCGTGATTATCTTGACAATCTTTTTAGATATGCAAATGCCCCGATCATTACCTGGAGTTCTGATTTTATTATAACCCGCTTCAATGAGGCGTTCGAGCGAATCACTGGCAGGAATGCAAATGATGTCATTGGGGAAAATATCGAATTACTGTTTCCAGAGGAGACGAAGAGACAATCGCTGGAATATATCCATAAAACCGTTTCTGGCGAAAAATGGGAAACCGTTGAGATTGCAATAAAGCATGTTGATGGGACAATAAGGACACTGCTCTGGAACTCCGCCAATATTTACAGCGCGGACGGTACGATGCTCATCTCCACAATTGCTCAAGGGCATGACATTACCGAGCGCAAACGAGCTGAGGAAGAACTGAGTAAATTGTCCGTCGCTGTTGAACAAAGCCCTGCTTCGATAGTTATTACTGACACAACGGGTGCAATTGAGTATGTCAATCCCAAATTCGTTGAAATTACTGGATATTCACTCGCAGAAGCTATCGGCAAAAATCCGCGTATTCTCAAATCTGGTGAAAAACCGGCGGAGGAATATAATCAACTCTGGGATATGATTACTTCCGGTAGTGTGTGGCGAGGAGAGTTTCACAACAAAAAGAAAAATGGCGAACTGTACTGGGAATCTGCTATTATTTCTCCTATTATTGATGTACATAGGGTCATCACTCATTTCCTTGCGGTCAAAGAGGATATCACAGAACGCAAACAGGCTGAAGCAGAACGTGAAAAACTTATCAGGGAACTTAAGGCAGCGTTAAATGATGTCAAGACATTAAGTGGCTTACTGCCGATCTGTTCGTCCTGTAAAAAGATTAGAGATGATAATGGATATTGGCAACAAGTAGAGGGGTATATTCAAAAGCATAGCGATGCTAAATTTACACATGGCATCTGTCCAGATTGTGCAAAGAAACTCTATGGAGATCTCTACGAAAAAACGATTAACAAAAATAGGTGAAAATACATGTAAGTGATCAGTAGTGTCAGGAATTATATTCTGATAGGTACAAAGCAAACTTAAATAAAAGTAAGAACAAACAAGAGGTTTTAATGAAAAACACAACTGCGAATTCTCATGTAATGCAAGCCGCAGAAATGTTGAAAAGGCAACGCTAGCTTGATGTTATCGTCAGGATTCTTGATATTGATGAAAGCATTTGTGAGCTGTTCCACCGCATGGTGGAAAGCTTGCAGTAACAAAAATTACTCTCAATAATAAATAAATTTTTACAGAGCATTCACAATGAGTGTCATTGATTCGATTGACGATATTCTGATTGTTGAGGATACGGCAACAACCCTCAACGTGCTCATGGATGTTTTGAGCGATGCCGGTTACAAAGTACGTCCCGCAAGCGACGGCAAATCAGCTCTCCGCAGCATTCAAGCCAAATCGCCAGCCCTCATTATTTTGGATATTATGATGCCGGATGTAGATGGGTACGAAGTGTGCCGGATCCTCAAAGCAGATGAAAAGACCAATTCCATTCCCATCATCTTCATCAGTGCGTTAGGAGATGAAGATAAAAAGTTGAAGGGTTTCCAAGTCGGCGGCGTGGACTATATTACTAAACCATTTTATTCAGAGGAAGTGATCGCGAGAGTAAAAGCCCATCTCAACTTGCGGCGTATGCAATTTGATCTGGAAGAGTCAAACGCAACGCTTGTGGCGGAGATTAAAGAACGCAAGCGGATGGAAGAGAAATTGCGTGAAAGCGAGGAAAAATTTCGTGTTATATTTGAAAACAACTCATCCGCTATAGCGATCGTTGAACCGGACACTACTATCACCATGGTAAACGGTGCCTTTTGTCAAATGATCGGCTTTACAAAAGAAGAAGCTGTTGGAATGAGGTGGGCACAACAAGTGCCGCCGGAAGATCTTGATCGTCTAAGAGAATTTAACCGTCAACTGCTTGCCAATCCTCTGGATGCTCCTGATAAATATGAAATTACATTCTATCGTAAAAATGGTGATCTAAGGCAAGCATGGATGTCGGTTGCCATGATTCAAAGCAGTCGAAAAATTATATCGTCATTTATTGATGTCACTGAACGCAAACAAGCTGAGTCGGAACGCGAAAAACTTATCGTTGAACTCCAACAAGCGATTGCCGAAGTAAAGACATTAAGTGGACTGTTACCGATCTGCGCATCTTGCAAGAAAATTCGTGATGATAAGGGATATTGGAATTCTCTCGAAGCATATTTGATGAAACACTCCAGCGCGCAGTTTACACATGGCATTTGTCCTGAGTGCATGGCTAAACTCTATCCTAACTTCATGCATACAAAACCAACCGAATAAAATGAAACTTGATAAGTATTGGAAGTACCGGTAAAATCTCTCCGAATGTAGTACAGCCATGACTTCGCCAAATCCTTTGAACCTGATATCACATTGAGAGTCGAGAGGTTGATATGAAAACGCCACTGCGAGTTCTGATTGTCGAGGACTCCGAAATCGATGCCGAACTTGTTCTCCGTCAGTTGAAGAAAGCGGGATACTCGGTTCACCACGAACGGGTTGAAACTGCAAAAGACATGAAAGGTGCATTGGAAAATCAAAAGTGGGATCTTGTGATTTCAGATTACACGCTGTCCCGTTTTAATGCGCCTGCCGCTCTTGCACTCCTGCAAAAAACCAAACTTGATATTCCGTTCATCGTTGTATCTGGCACTATTGGCGAAGAAGATGCGGTGGAACTCATGAAAGCCGGAGCGCACGACTATCTGATGAAGGACAAACTTGCACGTCTTGTGCCGGTTGTGAGGCGTGAATTTGCCGAAGTACAAATGCGGCAGGAACACAAAAAAGTTGAGGAAGAAAGTCTATTATTGGTACAAGCTGTTAAATCGACAAGGGATTGTATATCTATTACTGATCTGGAAAATAAAATTCTATTTGTCAATGATTCCTTCCTTGCTACTTATGGATATTCTGAAGCTGAGTTGCTTGGGAAAAATATATCAATTATTCGTTCGCCAATAGTCTCTTCTGAAGAGAGTGATGCCGTCCAATCAGGAACAATGAGAGTTGGTTGGCATGGAGAAATTCGCAATAGGCGCAAGAACGGCGATGAGTTCATGGTTGAATTATGGACATCTATTGTCATGAACAATTTCGGTCGTCCTATTGCAATGGTAGGTGTCGCACGCGACATTACAGAGCGCAAGCGGACGGAAGAGGCGATAGAGAAGAGCGAGGAGAAATTCAGGCAGATGTTTGATGATGCTCCGCTTGGGTATCATGAAATTGATATTAAAGGAAAAATCAAGAATATAAATCGCATGGAATTGGAGATGCTCGGCTATACCTTGGAAGAAATGCGGGATGCTCCAGTCTGGAAGTTCAATTCTGATAGGGAAGAATCAAAAAAGAGGATACTATCCAAGTTAGCAGGGACAATGCCTTGTGATAAGCAAGTAGAACGAACCTACACGCGAAAAAATGGAACAACAATTCCGGTCTTGCTTGATGATGGTCTCCTGAAAGATGAAAAAGGAAATATAACAGGAATACGAACAATCATTCAAGACATCACCGAGCGCAACCGGGCAGAGGAAGAGCTCAAAAAGTCGAAAGAACGATTCGAACTCATATTCAAATTTGCGCCCGATGCTTATTATCTGAGCGATCTGAAAGGAAATTTTATCGACGGCAATAATGCCGCGGAGATAATTACAGGTTATAATAAGGAAGAACTCATCGGGGGTAGCTTCCTAGACCTCAACCTGCTTTCCTTGGATCAATTTCCGAAAGCCGCAGCACTTTTAGTTAAAAACGTCATGGGGAAACCGACCGGTCCCGATGAATTTATTTTGAAGAGAAAAGCTGGAGATAAAATCCCCGTCGAAATCACAACGTATCCTATAGAATTGGAAAAAGGAACCGTGGTTTTGGGAATCGCCAGAGACCTCACCGAGCGCAAGCGGGCAGAGGAAGCGCTCCGGAAATCTGAAGAAACGCTGTCGCGAATCACAAATTCGATTGAAGATGTAATTTATAGTGTCAATGGCCAGACACAGGAGTTCACTTATCTCAGCCCTGCTTTTGAGAAATTGCTTGGCTATACAATTGCTGATGTTCGCCAGATGGGAGGGCGTCGAGCGTTTCTTTCAAAGGTGATCGAGGGAGGGCAATTTGCAGAACAAGATGTGGAGTTTGAAAAACTGCGCTCAAATATAAAATCGGAGGCGCCGATATGGGAAGCATGGTGGCGCTGTAAAGATGGTTCATTAGTATGCCTTGAGGATCGTTCAATACCAACATATGACGGGGAACGCTTATTAAATACGGATGGTGTTTTAAGAAACATTACCGACCGTAAGCATGCTGAGAAAGCGATAAACGAATCGCAAGCGCTTTATCATTCGCTCGTTGAGCAACTTCCCGCCGGAGTTTTCCGCAAAGACAGTGAAGGGCGCTACGTCTTCGTCAATTCATATTTTTGCCAACTCAAAGGATTAAATGCGGATGAAATTTTAGGTAAGACGCCCCATGAATTATCAGTATACGAATCAGCGATAGAAAATTCTCGAACTCCAGAAATGATTGGCACGCAACGCACATTGGCAGAGCAAGATTCTGACCACCATAAATTAATTATGAGCACCGGCAAACCTATCGAACTGGAAGAAATATATCCCCAATCAGACGGTATGACACAATATTTTCAAGTCGTAAAATTGCCGGTCTTTGCCTCAGATGGAAAAATAATAGGCAGCCAGGGAATCCATTTTGATATCACCGAACGTAAACTGGCGGAAGAAGCGAGGCACATTAGCGAGAAGTTATTTCGGGATTTGTTCAATGCTTCACCTGACGCCATTGTATTAATCGATCCCAATAATCCAGGTATATCATGGCCAATCGTGGATTGCAATGAAGCGGCTTGTCAAATGAACGGGTATACGCGCGAGGAACTGGTCGGCCATTCCATCGATATACTCAATCCGACGGAGGGAACACGAGAAGAGCGCATCGCCTATATTAAAAACCTTCGGATAAAGGGTACTATCCACGTGGAAATTTTCCACCGTCATAAGGATGGACACATCTTTCCCATCGAGGTTTCAACAACAATTATCACTTTGGGTGGGCGTGAGATGGTGCTTGGTATTGATCGTGATATAACTGAGCGCAAGCGAGCAGAGAAAGCGTTGCGACAATCTGAAGAGAATTATCGTTCGATTTTTGACAATGCAGCCGAAGGCATTTTCCAAAGTACCCCCGAAGGAAAGTTCCTTAAGGCAAATCTTACTATGGCGCGCATTCTCGGTTTCTCCTCGCCCGAGGAGTTAATTCGCGAGCGCACTGACATCGCCCGACAAAGCTATGTGCACCCTGAGCAGCGGGAGGAATTTAAGCGGCTGATGGAACAACAAAACAAAGTATCCGGAATCGAATATGAGGTTCCACGCAAGGATGGCAGTCTTGTATGGGTCTCCGAAACGGCACAAACCGTTCGGGACGCTGCAGGCCGCATAGTGCGTTACGAGGGAATATTCATAGATATCACCGAACGTAAAAAAGCAGAAATTGAACTGAAAGAAAGTGAAGAACGCTATAGGCGCCTCGTAGAATTTTCTCCAGATGCTATTGCAGTGCATAGCGAGGGAAAAATTGTATATGTGAATCCTGCCGCTATTACACTCCTTGGTGCAAACAACGCTTCGGAGTTGATCGGTAAGCCGTTCTTGGATATCATCCATCCGGATTATCGGGACTCTGTCCATCAGCAGATCATCGCGGTCATAAAGGAAGAATATGCAATCCCACCGATAGAGCAAAAATTCATGCGGTTGGATGGATCTTGCATCGAGGTCGAAGTCGCTGCATTACCGATAGTCTATAAAGAAAAATCTGCCATGCAGATTGTTGTTCGTGACATTTCTGAACAAAAAAAGCTGCAGAACCAGCTTATGCAAACACAGAAGATACAGAGCATCGGTACACTTGCAGGCGGTATTGCGCACGACTTTAATAATATACTCGGTATCATTTTGGCATACTCTTCTCTTCTCGACAAGAACAAACTGAGTCCGGATAAATTCGCTAACAGTATTGCCGCTATCAATCAAGCGGTACAGCGGGGAGCTGCGCTTGTCCGCCAGATTCTAACGTTTGCACGGAAAACTGATGTCGTATTTGAACCGATGGATATTTCTGTATTGATACATGAGCTTCTCTCAATGTTGGAGCAGACCTTTCCTAAAACTATTACGTTCTCAGAGAGCATCGAAAATGATCTTCCGTTTATCTTTGCTGATCGTACACAGGTCCATCAAACGTTATTGAATCTCTGCATCAATGCGCGGGATGCTATGCCAAACGGTGGATCAATCTCTCTTGTGGCTGAGAAACGAACCAAAGAACAGATGAACCAGCAATTCCCCGATGCCGAGGCGGAAGCGTACGTTTGTTTGACTGTAACCGATACGGGCAAAGGAATGGACGAGGCAACGTGCCTTCGCGTATTTGATCCGTTTTTTACAACAAAGGAAAAAGGAAAAGGAACTGGTCTCGGTCTGTCCGTTGTATACGGTGTTATACAAGTTCATCATGGCTTCATAGATCTCAAGAGTGAACCGGGCTGCGGTACAACCTTCTGGCTCTTTTTCCCTATCCCAGCGATCAACAAACAAACGGCCGATTCTCAGCTGCCGACCGAATCATTTGAAATCGGAGGAACAGAAACAATTTTGTTTGTTGAAGATGAAGAAATGCTAATCCAAATGGTGACTTTCTTACTCGAATCCAAAGGGTACAAGGTGCTCTGTGCACGTGACGGCCTTGAGGCAGTTCAAGTATATCAATCTCATAAACAAGAGATTGCACTTGTTCTTACCGATATGGGACTTCCGGTGATGACGGGAACTGATGAGTTCAAGAAAATAAGAGAGATAAATCCAAATAGTAAAGTAATCTTTGCCAGCGGTTATTTTGAACCAGATTTAAAATCGGAACTCTTAAAAGACGGGGCCAACGGTTTCATCCAAAAGCCGTATGAGCCGAATGATATTTTACGGATCGTTCGACAAGCATTGGATCAGAAAGTGTGAGTGGAAACAGGGTGTACCGAAGCGAGATAGGTGATTCAATGTTTGCAAATTATCAAATAGGAAAGTGTATTGTTGAATAATTGATATGGCAGAGGAGATAACGAAGAAGCGAGAGTGCTTAATGGAGGGAAGGGGCACTGCAATTGGAAAAAGCTTTTCAACTATTAATCATCATCATTTTTTTCTGCACTGAGATATTGGATGTCAATGCACAGTCTGTCCAGGATTTTCTCATCAGCGGAGAAAATAACCCGTCAACATTCCGACAACAAAATGTCCGTTTATTTCCCTTTATATCCGGCCACTTCCTCGCGGCCTGGGAAGATAACCGCGATGGAAATGGGGGGTGGTATGCACAGGAATTTGATACTGTGGGGCGATTGATAGGTAAGAATAATCCCATTCCTTCCAATAACATCATTCAATGTATATCAGATGGTTCATTTCTTGTTCTATCAGAAAAAATGGGTTCTTATTTCGATCAGCAAACGCTCAATGTTTATGGTAATTATTTTGGAACTTCACATCAGTTGATGCAGACCAATCTTCTAGGATCGGCAGTGCTTCCCTGGTGTGGAACAGGATACCTTGGCATTGATTACGATTGTAAGAGTACTTCAAAGAATTATCTTTTCCTCTTTCGCAATGACGGGCATCTTAGTCTCTCTAAATATCAAGCCGAGGGGGCGGAAGTCTTTCGTCTTTCAGATTCTCTTTCTTATGGTCGTATTGCATCTGCAAGTGCACTCGCTGTCAACGCGCAGGACGATTATGCAATACTATCGTGTCGTATAGATCGAAACACCATGAAAAACTCTGGTGTCTATGGAACCTTCTTTAATGATCGAGATTCGGTTCTTGCATTAGATCAGCCTCTCGGATTTCCTTTCGATTCATCAGAAACTATTTATTCCTCTCGACAGCAACATGTTTTGAAGACAGTCATGTTGCCAGATACTGCTTATCTTATTTTCTTCGTTCATGCTGATTCCGGATTGGTATATTTTAACAAGTTTAATCAAAGCGGTGTACGTTTGTCTAATTTTCGATCTTTCCCGATTCCGAGGACCAATGCGCAAATTCCCAACGTGACGAATATTTCTATTTCTCAAATCGTAAATAACAATTTCAGTCTTCTCATTTCTAATTCTGAATGGAGGGGCAATGTATCTGTGACGTTGCATGGGCTCTATTCTTTTAATATCGATGGAAACATTCAAGAATTTACAGAAATTGATTCCATGCAGCACTTTGCAAACAGCGACAATTTTGTTAAAATATCTGATAGTACATATTATTTTGGAATGAATGATGGGAAAGACGTATATCTCACACGGAATCGGAATCTTTCAGTGCTGGATAGCCTCAAACTTAATGATGATGAGATTGGCAGCAACGAAGATAATTCTATTGTGCTTCCAGCAGGACAAAATCAATTCTGTATTCTATGGGAAGATGGCATCAAAACCTCCGGACAAATAATTACGTTCGATGGTGAGAAAAATGGTTTTCCTCTTGTCATAGGAGGCAATGGAATTGAATTCTTTTCAGATGGATCGTCGCTCAGTTGCTGGAGACATCTTTCTCCGGCAGGAGAAGATACAATAGGATACACAATTCTTGGAATAAATGGTGAAATGGTACGCCAGGGTCTTGTTGTGGCAGGAAAGCCAATTACAGCTGCTTCGATGATATCAAAGATATTAACTGACAGTTCATTCGTTCTGGTCTTACAAGAGAATTCCAGCAACGCAAAAATGCTTCTCTTTACGAAAAGTGGTTCTTTGATACAAGAGAACAGTATCATTTCGCAAGAAAATATCTATTCGCTTCAAATATCCATCAATGATAAACAATCGTTCTGGATGCACTACGGGTCGAAAGTACGTTTGTATTCAAACCAATTAAATCCATTGACGGATGAAAAAACACTCAATTCACGCATTCATCTTCAGGCCAATGTTTTTCTCTCACTATGGCCTGAGTGGGACAATATCTTATATTTTCCGACGTATTATGGAACAATCTTATCAGCTGACGGAGATACACTTCAGAAGAAAATATATTTAATGACAAACCCCGATGGATATACGATTGGTAAACTGACGGAAGGTAGATTTCTTCTTATTACGGGGAAAAACAATTCCTACTATGCACGGGCATTCACGAAAGATGGAGTAAGGGAAAAGGATTCTATCTGTATTCATAGGGCGACTCCGGGGAGTAAAAAAAATCCATCATTTGCTCTGAATGGAAATAAGATATGTTTCGCTTGGAGTGAGGTACGCAATCCTTCACTGGGCTATAGCATCTATGGTAGCGTGATGGATCTTTCAACATTAGTTGATGTGAAAACGACTCCTGCGACTATTCCGATATACAGCCAACTGTATCAAAATTATCCGAATCCATTCAATCCGGTTACGAATATTCAATTCACGATTGCCGGTTCAGAATTGACAATTTTAAAAGTGTACGATGTATTAGGCCGTGAAATAGCGATGTTCATCAATGAAGTGAAACACCCTGGAACGTATTCGGTTCAATGGGATGCAACCAGTCAACCAAGCGGTGTGTATTTTTATAAACTTCAAGACGGGAAAAATATTCAAACGAAAAAAATGGTTTTAATAAAATAGATAGCTCAATATTTTATTTTATCCAATTTATTTTTCCATGCTTCGAACCCCGCGAGTGCTTCTGTATGCATGAGCTGCACCATAGGGATGCTCCGATCGCTCATCTTTTTATAAAACTCCTCATAGATGAACGAATCATCAAAGTCTATTTCCGCGGCATCCTGTTTCGTGTTCCCATAGAATACCCGTTCCGGCCGCGCCCAATACAGGGCTCCAAGGCACATTGGGCAAGGTTCACATGAAGTATAGATCTCGCATCCATCTAATTGAAAAGTGCCAAGTGCCTTACATGCTTCTCGTATTGCTGCGATTTCTGCATGCGCGGTAGGATCGTTCGTGCTTGTGACGAGATTTGTTCCGCGTGCGATGATTTTACCGTCTTTAACAACTATTGCAGCAAAAGGTCCGCCTCTTCCAGATTGAACATTTTCAATCGAAAGCCGAATTGCTTCACGCATGAACTGTTTTCGTTCCTCATCTGTTAACTGTCGTTCGATCTTCATTCCTTAATGCTCTCTGTTAGAGTTTCCCGATATCTTCATTCCAGAGTGTCGGATTCTTTTTAATAAATTCTTCCATTAATTCGACGCACTCGTTCATGTCCCAATCTTCTACCTCTACCCAATGATCTTTGAGAAACTCAATATCTCCTTTGAATGTGCGGGATTCGCCCACGATGATTTTTTCTATCCCGAACTGTACAATCGCACCGGAACAGAGATAGCATGGGATAAGAGTCGAGAAGAGAATTGTATTGGAGTACGAACCTATGCGGCCGGCATTACGGAGGCATTCAATTTCTGCATGGGCAAGCGGATCCCCGTTCTGAATTCGGCGGTTATGTCCACGCCCGAGTATCTTGCTATCGCGCACAAGAACAGATCCAATGGGAATACCGCCTTCCTGCAAACCGAGTCTGGCTTCCTCAAGTGCGGCTTTCATAAATTCTTCCATGGTCATTTTCCTTTCCGATGCTCTTCTACCATCTTCCATAGTCTATGAATTATCGGATCAAGAATCAATCTGGAAATGAGTACACCGGCAGAATAGTGCTTGAATTTTCACTTCTATTATTCTATTCTATATATCATTATGTAGGAATAGATATGACCCGCACGTACGCATTTATTATTTTCTTCTCTATCGTTATCGTCCTGTATGGATTGATGAACACGTATATTTATCTCCGTGGTTTGCAAGCCATACCATCTGCCTCATCTCTGCGGCAGTGGTTTAATATCGTGTTTTGGTTCCTTGCACTTTCGTACTTTGCGGCACGGTTCTTAGAACGTATTGCCCTCTCGTGGTTTACAGATGCTCTTGTCTGGATCGGTTCTTTTTGGCTGGGGGCAATGGCATATTTAGTTATCATTCTTCTCGCGATTGATCTGCTGAGGATGCTCAATTACATCATTCCTTTTTTTCCTGACTTCATCACAAAGAATATTCAGCAAACAAAGCAGATAATTTTCTATGCAGTGAGCGGCATCGTCCTTATAACGATTATCGGTGCGCGAATCAATCAAGCTTTACCGCAAATTAAAACGTTAGATTTGGTTATCCATAAAAAGTCACCGCTGAAGGAACTCAATGTAGCCCTGGTGTCCGATGTCCACTTAGGAACTATTATTTGCAATAGTCATTTCATGCGCATCGTAGCAAAGATCAATTCATTGAATCCTGATCTTGTCCTGTTTGCCGGCGATCTGGTTGATGAAGATATCGAACCGGTGATACGAGAGAATCTTGGTGAAACTTTACGCCAAATTAAGTCGAAGTATGGCATCTATGGAATTACCGGCAATCATGAATATATCGGCGGTGTGGAGGCAGCATGCAACTATTTGACCGAGCATGGTGTAGTGATGCTGAGGGATAGCGCAGTGAAGATAGCCGATGCATTTATATTAGCTGGAAGAGAAGATATAAGTATGGAGGGTTTTGTAGGAAAGTCGCATGGCATGCATCGGAAACGAATTAATGATTTGATGAAGGATCAGGATACATCTCTGCCTATAATATTGATGGATCATCAGCCATTGCGTTTGAACGATGCTGTTGATAATGGAATAGACCTTCAGCTTTCCGGCCATACTCATCATGGACAGTTATGGCCATTTAATTATATTGCAGAATCTGTTTATGAACTCAGTTGGGGCTATAAACAAAAAGGCAATACGCATTTCTACGTTTCTTGCGGTGTCGGAACATGGGGACCGCCGATGCGTACCGGAAATCGACCGGAAGTAGTAAATGTGAAATTAAAATTTGAGAATTAAACTGGGGAGTGTTTCATTTATAGCGCTTGATTTGTGACTTGATTCACTGAACATAGGCAAATGGCCGTTTGATCTCCCCAAAATTCGTACTGATGAGGTAACAATAAGAAGAGATTGCCGTAAGAGAAATAAAACGATTGTTCATAGAAAGCAAGTATGATTACTCGTGAAAATTGGTTCCGAGGAGGTCTTTCAGTATTCTCGAAAGTGCATCCAATGCTGACGGCTTTCTCCTGAAGATATGAAAATGAATCCACGCACTTTTAAGGCTGCACCCCGAGCAGGAAGGAAGATAGGCATTATCTTTGTTCTGGCAGCCCTTTTACCGATGGTCTTTTACTCGGCATATGAATTGAGTTCACTCAACTCAAATGAGGAACTGATCCAATCGATCTACAGCAAACAACTGGACGTTATTCTATTTTCCATCAATCAGTATTCGCTGGATGCCGCCCAGAGCTGGTCGAGCGAGATCAACACGCAAGTTCTTACTTCTTCCCACATCGCACAACTCGAATCTGCTACGCAGTTGTTTTTAAAGAAAACTCCCTCTGTCCGCGGAGTGCTGTATGCCGATTCCAATGGTCGTTCTATTCGTTTCATAGAGCGTCAAGAGAGGAAGGACAAAGGAGTGGGACAGGAGAGAACATCTTTTGTGCTGGAAAAGGATTCGGTAACGCTTGAGAAATTATTGCAATATGCTTCTGCCGGGTACCGGAAGATCGAACCGATCGTCATCGGAGACAGCGCTTCCGGACAGTCCCTGCTGCTTGCATTTGTCACGTTGTCCAAAAACTATGACCAGAAGATAGCAGGATTCATACTCGATGAAAAGTCGTTCGTAACCGGTATCCTTGGGTCGAAGCTCAATCAGGCGGCAGGAGATGAATTCCAGCTTGCGGTGTTCGACCGCCGCAGCAATCAAATTGTGCTCTCTACCTCTCCAGTCGAGATTTCGGAACTGCGCCAGGAAAAGGAGCTATGGCTTTTACCAGACTACCGCATCGGTATCCGGTTGAAAGGGACCAGCATTGAGGATGTTGTCAGGGCCCGATCAGAACGGAACCTCATGCTCATTGCTCTCCTGGACGTTTTGCTGATCGGTGCCGTCTGGCTTGTGTACCGAACTATCAAAAAAGAAATGGAGCTTGTACGTCTGAAGGGAGATTTTGTCTCGAATGTTTCCCACGAACTGCGAACGCCGCTTTCCCTCATTCGTATGTTTACCGAGACCCTCTCAATGAAACGAGTGCCGACGGAAGAGAAGAAACAGGAATATTATACAACTATCCTCCAGGAAACCGAACGGCTGACGCGCCTCATCAATAATATTCTTAATTTTTCCAGAATGGAGGCGGGGAAGAAGCAATATAACTTTGAGCCTGCCGATCTGAATGATATTGTGAAGCGTGTGATGAAGACCTTTCAGTCTCATCTCGAGCACGAGGGATTTGTAATTGCGATCGAATTGACGAAAAAAATGCCATCCGTTCTTGCGGACAATGAGACCATTGCAGAAGCGCTCATCAATATCCTCGATAATGCTATGAAGTACAGCGGGACTGAAAAATTTGTCCGGGTCGGTACTGGAATATCCGGCAAAATGATTTTTATAGAGGTGGAAGACCATGGCATCGGCATCGATCCTCAGCATCAGACAAAAATATTCGAGACATTTTATCGTGTTTCGACCGGATTGACGAATAATATCAAAGGGAGCGGGCTTGGCCTTTCACTTGTTAAGCATATTATGGACACACATGGCGGAAAAATTGAGCTTATAAGTGCACCCGGCAAAGGAAGCACCCTCCGGCTCCTTTTCCCATCCTTGACACAGCAGTACAAAGGAACATAAATATGGCACATATACTTCTTGTGGAAGATGAACCTCAGATGCAGCGCGGACTTCGGGATAATCTCGAGTTTGAAGGCCATGAAGTCACGATAGAGGGAGACGGCAACAGCGGTTTGCAAACCTTACTCCGTGAAAAATTCGATCTCATAATTCTAGATGTAATGCTTCCGAAGATGTCAGGATTTGATATTGTGCGCAAATCGAGGGAGAGGGGAGTGCGCACCCCCATCCTCATGTTAACAGCGAAGGGGGAAGAAATCGATAAGGTTCTCGGGCTGGAGCTTGGTGCAGATGATTACGTGACAAAACCATTCGGCCTTCACGAACTTATTGCACGGGTAAATGCACTCCTGCGCCGTGCAAATCCAACTGGTGCTAATGGCGATACGCTCTTGAAACTTGGTGATGTAACAGTGAATTTTGCCAGCTATACTGGAACGAAAGACGGTAAGGAATTTACAATGACACCGAAAGAGTTCGAGATCCTGAAGTATCTCTGGCAGCACCGCAATGAGACGGTAAGCCGTGACGACTTGTTGACTAACGTCTGGGGGTACGATGAATCGGTGACCACGCGGACGGTGGACAATTTTGTGTTGAAACTGCGGCAAAAGATCGAGGATGACCCGACACATCCTCGGACTATTATCACGATACACGGGACCGGCTATAAGCTGATCGCTTGATCCCATGACATTCTTTTACAAATCCTGACATATTAATGACATCTTTGACCTGTGGTGGGCGTATCATTATTCAGTTAACGAAACAACAAACCACAACAAAACAGGAGGATGTCATGAACAAAAAACAAATTATACTGGCTGCGATGATGCTGGTTGCAGCAACCAATTTTTCATTTACACAATCCTTTTTTCCAACGCTAGGAAAACTCTCTCCGGTTCAAATAGAACGCATTGATAAAAATTATGCAGCCGCTCTTGCGTCCGGGAACAATGGCATTGTAGAATCAGCTCTCGCCATTATTACGATGATCAAACTAGATCAGCCGGCAATTGAATTGCCCCTTCTCAGGACAAAGATTGAATATCTGGCGTCTTACAGCAGGACACCTTCCATCCGCTACAAGGCATGTCTTGCAAACGGAGTGTTAGCCGATCCGGCAATGTTCAAACAGGTAAGTGCGCGCCAGTACAACGATCCAGATGAGTTCTTTAGCGCCATAGATGGAAAGTCAGATCAAACATCGCTAAGTTTAAAATAAAATGCCGAGGATACTATGGAAAAAAACACAGATATGAAACGCACGATCGTGAAATACCGTACCCTCTCTTTCTTGATAATGCTGTCGCTCCTATTGATCTCTTTAACGTCGGCTCAGGAGTGGAAATCTGTTCTCGAACTTCGCGGGAAGTGGAAGTTTCAGATGGGAGATGAAAAGAAATGGGCAGAGAAATCATTCAATGATTCAAAGTGGGACGAGGTGTTCGTCCCATCACCCTGGGAAGATGAGGGCTTTCCGGGTTATGATGGTTATGCTTGGTACCGTAAGCATTTCAACCTGCCTTCCGGGACAGAGAAAAAGGTTCTCTATCTCCGCCTCGGCTGTGTGGACGATGTAGGTGAAGTTTACTTCAATGGTACGCTCATAGGGATCTCCGGCAGTTTTCCACCAGACTACTATACAGCGTATAATTCTGAGATTGTATTACCACTTCCACAGAACATTCTCAACGTTTCAGGTGACAATGTTATAGCAGTGCGTGTGTACGATGACCAGCTTGCAGGAGGAATTGTGCAAGGTAAGATTGGTCTCTTTGAATCGATTGATAATCCAATGCCGGAAATTTCTTTTAATGGAATTTGGCAGTTTAAAACTGGTGATTCTGATCAGTGGAAAGATACCAATTACGATGACCGAAGTTGGAACAAAATATTTGTTCCAGCGGTCTGGGAATCTCAGGGATATTCTTATTATGATGGTTTCGCATGGTACAGGTTTCATTTTAAAGTGCCCGCAGAGCTTGTAGACAAAACGTTAGTACTCCTGCTTGGCAAGATCGATGATCTGGATGAGACATACATTAACGGTGAACTGATCGGGCGTACCGGAAGAATTCGAAGCAATACAAAAAGTATCACTACCAATGACGAGTACCAGAGGCTGCGGGAGTACACCATTCCATCCGGGGTATTAAAGTCAGGTGCAGATAATACCATCGCAGTTCGCGTCTTTGACAGTGGAGGGTTCGGAGGGATATATCAAGGCCCCACGGGCATTGTGACACGCGAACAGTATAAAAAGTGGAAAAAGAGCCGGCCTTGGCAGGAACGAATAAATGAAGAAACGAAAAATATATTCGATTTGATTTTCGAGTAATCACCTGCAGGTTTCTTGGAGAAAGCAGGAATATGCCGGCGGTACAGAATAAATGGAGCGAATGATCGGGAATAGAGATCATTGTTGATCGCTCAACTTCATAATTACGAAATATAAACAAATAGCGTAGATACAAGAGACCCGGAAATAATCCGGGTCTTTCGTTTTATTCTATCTGTTGCGTTTTTCCAGTTAAATATTTCGTGAAAACGTTACTCAAAGACCGGTATCATTACTCGCCTTTCCATGTCTCGGTTTCCCTATCCCTCTGAAGAACACTTACTTCTTCCTAAAAGGATTAACTACTCTTTCATCCTTTCGGGCTATTTCTAATCACTAAAATCATGAGTATGATTTCTTGCCGCTATAGTGATAGAGGCAATGTGACAATGTACTGGGGAAAGAAAATTTGGCGTGAGAATATGAAATTGAAAAAGTCAAACACTCATCCATTCTTGACGGATAAACCAAAAAGGAAAGGATAATTTTCATGCTGTACATGATCGCTGTTGTTTTAATTGCACTGTGGCTGCTAGGTCTTATCACCTCCTACACCATGAGCGGATTCATTCACATCCTGCTGGTGATCGCCATTGTAGTCGTTTTGGTGAGACTGATTCAAGGACGAAATATACTTGGGACAAAGGGTTGATGAACATTGCGTTATCTTAACCTTTTTGTTGGGACTTAACCAGTCGAACGATCCATACAATTTATTACATCATACTACAAAGGACTCAATATATGAAGCATCTCTATTTCGCAATTCTTACACTTTGTCTGTTCCTTGCAATTCATGTCTCTGTTGCACAAGAACGCAAATTCGGACTTGGGCTGATCATCGGTGAACCGACAGGAATCAGTGCAAAGTTATGGACTTCAAATGAGAACGCGTTTGATTTTGGCCTTGGTTGGACAACATTTAACAACCATAATTATCCAGGAAGCCGTGTTCATATTCACATGGATTACCTCTGGCATTCATTTGATGCTATTCAAGCGACTGAACGATTTCCAATATACTATGGCTTCGGGGGACGCATGAATAGCGGTGCCGGATATGAAAGCTCATTAGCGATCCGCGGTGTGGTGGGGATTGCATGGATGCCGCACAGGACTCCAATTGACATTTTTCTCGAATTGGTTCCATCGCTCGAGCTTACGCCTTCTAGCGGTTTTGCTCTCGATGCGGCTATCGGGATAAGATATTTCTTTTAATGATTCTGTCATGATGTGTCAACATTTTTACGAAGGTGATATTTCTGATGAATTTTTAACGAGCTAAGCGATATCCGATTCGCAAATAATTATTTCAGAAAATATTCTTACGAGATACAAAGAGTAAACTAACCAAAGAGGGAAACAATGAAAACAATTTTAATCATTATCGCTTTGGGTTTTGCCGGTGTCGCTTATTATTTTTATGATGCCAAGACGAAAGCGGAGAACGAGCATCAGACAAAAATCGCCAGTATTTCCGATGATAAGGAAAATGAGATTGCGCGGCTGAAGGGCACGTATGCTGAGTTAGCTGCCAATCTAAAAAAAGAAATTGAACAGGGTCAGATTAAAATCGTTCAGTTATCCGATCGGTTGTCGGTTATTATGGTTGATAAAATATTGTTTCCTTCGGGCGAATCAGAAATCACGCCTGAAGGACTGAAAGTGCTGGATCGGATCGGCAATGTTTTGAAAAACGCTAAAAACAAAATAATTCGTGTCGAGGGACATACCGACAATGTGCAGATAGATAAGCGCCTGCAAAAAAAATACCCAACCAATTGGGAGCTTTCTACAGCACGGGCAACAAATGTTGTACGTTTTCTTCAGGAAAATATCGGTATTGAAGGAGAGCTCTTACAGCCCATCGGAATGTCGGAATATCATCCCGTAGCGAGCAATGAAACACCAGACGGTCGCAGTCAGAATCGTAGGATAGAGATCGCCCTGTTACCGTAGCGTACTGGTGAAACGTCTATGACGTTCGAAACAACTTCGAGGATCATGAATATTTTCCAAAATGGAAATATGTAGTCCACTATTCACATTCTGATGAAAATTTTAAAATAATATCTAAGAGTATTTCGATTGTTCCCAATGAGTTTCACATCCGCTGTTCGTTCTCACGGCCGGATGAAACAGTGGAATTAGAAAGGAAAAACATTATGCGTTACTTTTTTATACTATTCGCAGCTTTATTCTTATTGAATACTTCGAGCACTTTACATGCTCAAGTGCGCGTTAATCTTGACTTCAACTTGGGGAATCAACCAGCTTGGGGCCCGACTGGGTATGACTACGTTGATTATTATTATTTGCCGGATATCGAAGTTTACTACAACGTTCCTCAACACCGTTATTACTATTATAATAGAGGGCGTTGGATAGGCAGCGCAAATTTACCATCACGTTTTCGTCATTTTGACTTTTATAATTCTTATAAAGTTGTCGTGAATGAGCGGGAACCGTGGCGGAATCACAACATCTATAGGGAAAAATATTCCTCCTATAGAGGTCGTCACGATCAACAGCCAATCCGCGATAGCAGGGATTCAAAATATTTTGTAAACAGAAATCATCCCGAGCATAACAACTGGCTTCAGCAGCAAAAACATGATAATGGAAATCACAACGGCTGGAATAAGGAAAATAATGGCAAGGGTGGTAAAAAGGATCATAAGCAAAAAAACGATCGTGGTAAAAACAAAATATAACTGGTTGTTTCATGGATGATGTACAACATGCAAGTTTACTTGTATAGAATACAATAATAAAGGAGCAAAACGTGAGATCTACGCAACGACAATTTTCGATTCTGTTTCTGCGTTGGTGGATTGTCGTTGGTCTCTTGGTGACTTCAAGTAGTAACCCCTTGCAGGCACAGGAAGAAGAGGAGGTAGAAGAAGAACAACCGTGGAATGTGTCTCTGGGAACTCGCTTCATGAATCGTTACACGAGATTCGGCGTTGATCTCGATCAGGATCAGCCAGCCCTGTCGTTCGAGGGAGGGATTTATCACACAAACGGCTTTAGTTTCGGGGCAGAAGCGATCAGTGGGTTCGGTACAAATGGTGGATACCAACAATCTTTGTTTCATGTCGGCTATAAACAACCTATAGGCAAAGTCGTGACGCTCTTTGGGGTATTCACGTATCATGCATATAAAAGTGATACACTGAACGTATTAGCCGGGCTTTCAAGTACCCTCACGCTTGGCGGAACGTTCAACATCAATCAGTTTCTTGTATCAGTTTCTTATGACCTTTTCTTTGGAGGCGGAAGTGCAAATTATGTTTCCGCCGGCGTTTCAACAAGTTGTCGGATCGGAAGTCTGGCACTTGAGCCGTCTATCAATACCATTTTTGTATCGCAGACAGTTGATGTCAGTCTGCTCCCAAAAAATCGGGGTCAGGGAAAAGGAGCTGTAAAGAAGCAGGGGACGACGACAACAACGACGACAATAACAGGGTTAAGTAATCTGACAATTTCCGTTGCATTTAATTATCCGCTGGGAAAAGGATTCACAGTATCATTTACACCTGTGTATGATTACTCTCCGACCGATCTTGCAGTGCGAACTTCTCAATTTTTATGGTCAGGCGGATTGAGTTACTCTATTGATTTTTGAAATGTACACATTTAGACCGTTCATTTTAAATGAAATACTATGTCAAGTGTATTACAAACTGATTTATCGATAATTAAAAGATTAATTATGAAAACCAAATATGTTTTGCTCTTGACAGTATTTGTATTCGCTTTAACACTGCAAAGTTCTCAGGCTGACGCTCAAGGAGCTTATGTGGGTCCGCAACTGGGTATTTACAATGCCAAGGATGCGGATAAGGCTAAGCTCATGGGAGGGGTTGTCCTTCGTTTGCCGACTTCTCTAGGAATCGATTTGGAAGGATCTATCAACTATCGAGCAGAGAGCTACGCCGGCGGTGGAGTGACGGTGCGGAACTGGCCGATAATGATCACCGCGCTCGTGTACCCTCTCCCGTTCATCTACGGGGCCATCGGGACAGGATGGTACAATACGACATTCGAATACGATAAGACGATAATCGGACAGGACATTGCATCTGAGACGAAACTGCAAACCGCTTGGCATTTCGGCGGTGGAATAGAACTTCCTATTGGAACAAGTGCGAAGCTTGTAGGAGACATGCGATACGTTTTCTTGAATTACGACTTCAAGCAGTTCCCCGGAAGCTCTGGTTTGAATTCCAATTTTTACGTTATCATGATCGGATTGCTCTTTGGATTATAGCTATTTGCAAAAGTAGTGACACAATGGAACTTACTTCTTTTCTTAAGGGAATCTTTATTGGTTTTGCGATGGCAGTGCCCATCGGACCTATTGGAATTATGTGCATTCGCAAAACCCTTACGGAAGGACGATTACACGGACTCATTATAGGTCTTGGAGCAGCAACTGCCGATTTGCTTTACGGTTGTGTTGCTGCATTTGGGCTTACATTTATTTCTAATACACTCGTTAGTCAAAGAATTTGGATACGACTGGCTGGGGGAATACTTCTTCTTTTCATGGGTGTAAGAACATTTCGCAAACAGCCTGCCGACCCTAAGGTTCATATTAAAAGCCGTAGATGGATCGGACCATACCTTTATACTGTTTTTCTCACACTCACGAACCCTTTAACCATCTTCGCTTTTATTGCTGTATTTGCTGCACTCGGCTTAGTAAACGAGCTCGATTATTTATCTGCATCAGCTCTTGTTGCAGGAGTTTTTATTGGTTCAAGTTTATGGTTCCTGCTTCTTAGTTCCGGTGTTACACTTTTTAGAAAGAAATTAGACGTCATCGGTCTGCAATGGGTAAACAGAATTGCCGGTATTTTAATAATTACTTCCGGTATTATAATTATTGTGACATTACTGTAAGTATTGTTTTTGCATTCTTTTTTTAGAAAAGAATGCACATTGAAAAAATATACACTAATTCGCTTTGGCAGGTAACCTCAAAATGGAATGGCGAATTTAATTGAGAAGCGTCTACAAATTGTACATTGTGATAAGGAGGTCGAGTAATGGAACAGTTACAGATTGCCTTAACTGAGCAAAGCAAGTCCCAGCGTGGAATGCGTTTCCTTATCAGCGCAGCAGCACTTGTCATCATCATTGACGGTATCATTCAAGCACAGTCGGTCCTGGCATTGATTCTCATATCTGGTTTCCTCGCTGTCATTGGGACGCCGCCGGTACTCTGGCTCAAGCGAAAACGTATTCCCTTTGCTCTCGCTGTAGTGATTGTGATCGCAGGATTTGTTCTGATTCTGTTGATAGCCGGTGTACTGGTGGGTATCTCCATCAAGAGCGTTTTTAATTCAATGCCTTTCTATCAAACTCGCTTACAGGAACAAGTTTTAGCTCTCAAGGCATTCTTGGCAAGCATGGGGATTATAGTGAACGCCAAAGCCATCCTTGGATATGTTAATCCGGAAGCGCTGAGCAGTTTGGGTACCGGTATATTAGAAAGCATGGGCTCGGTGTTGTCCAACACTGTTCTGATTCTGCTCACGGTTTCTTTTATTTTGTTCGAGGCTTCAAGTTTTCCCATCAAGCTCCGCGCTGCGCTTGGTGAACCCAAGGCGGTATTCCCAGAGTTTGCCAAATTTGTCAATGATATCAAACGCTATGTAGTGATTCAGACAGTGGTCAGTTTGATATCTGGAATACTTGCAGGTGTGTGGCTGGCCATCCTTGGTGCGGATTTTGCGATTCTCTTTGGTCTGCTGGCCTTTTTCTTCAGTTATGTACCACAAATAGGCGTCGTTATCGCTATCATTCCCGCAGCTATCCTGACGTTTATTCAATTCGGAGTGGGACGTGCCTTACTGGTTGCAAGTTTTCTTGTCATAACATTCGTGATCGGGAATGTGATTCAGCCTCGGATTATGGGACAAAAACTCGGACTCTCTACCTTGGTTGTCTTTCTCTCATTAATTTTTTGGGGAAGCTTGCTTGGCTTGATCGGCATGGTTTTATGTGTGCCGTTTACTATGGCCTTAAAGTTTGCACTCGAAAGGAGTGAAAATACACGATGGATTGCAGCGTTGCTCGGGCGGTAGCCGCTCAATGTACCAATTTCACCGATATCATAAAAAGGAATGAGATTGCTGAAGAAAATGTCGATTGAACAAGAAAGCCCAGATCGAAAAAAACGATCGCTATGGAAAGTTGCAGCATATGTGAGTCTTGCCGCAAGTGTCATTCTACTTGTGTGTGTACTGGTATTGCTATTGTTTCCGGATACATATATCAACAAGTTTCTCAAAGGTCAGATCATCAATGGATTAACAAAAGCGTATCCTGCCTACTCTATAAAGATTGCTGATGTGCATTACAAGGTTTCTGAGAACAGCATTGAAGTTGACTCCATAACAATAAAGGCAAAGGATTCCACCTTCTCATGCCATATTGCTGAACTCTCATTGAGAGGGGTTGGCTGGATGAAGGTTCTCCGGGAAGGAAGCATTGCCCCTCGATGCCTCACCAATTCTATTGTACATGTACAACAAATTGTAATGACCTTTGGGGAAAATACATTCCATTGTCAGCAATTGCGTGTATCGGTGCCCGATTCATCGATAGTGGCTGAAGCATTAGAGTTACATCCTTTGGTGAACGATGAGCAATTTTTTGCAAATAGCAAATTCAAAAGGACTCGTTGCCGTCTCGTTATTCCTCAATGTAGAGTTATTGGTGCAGATTTTCTCGGGATGATGCAAGAAAATATTTACCGTATCCATTCGGCACACGTCGATAGTGTCTCCCTCGATCTCATGCTCAACATGGATAAACCCTTCGATATAAACTCACCGAGTCCTCCCATGCCGCATGAACTTCTTTCATCGATAAAAGGCACCTTACAGATCGATAGCCTATACCTTCAAGGACGTGTAAAATATTCCGAGAGGTTTGCAGTCGGTACGGTGCCTGGTGTGGTGACATTTGATGATATCAAAATGTCGGTAGAAGGAATTGCCAATCGAACTAATCGTGGCACCCCAATAAATATTCATGCACAGGCAAAATTCATGAATTCAGGTGCGATGACAGTTCACATGTCGATTCCTGTTGCATCGGCGGATTTATCCCTCCGGTACTATGGTTCACTCGGCAAAATGGATATGAACAAAATCAATCAGTACCTTGAGATTGCCGAACATACACGCATCAAATCAGGAATACTTCAAGAAGCAAAGTTTGACATCAATGTCACGGCAGGACATGCAAGGGGAAGTGTGCGTGGAGTGTACAAAGATTTTTCTATTGCTGTTCTTGATAAACATACTGGAAGTGAAACCGGATTAGTCAATCGCGTCACAAGTTTTATCGCCAACCTTTTTAAATTACGCAAGAGCAATATACCCGACAAATCCGGGAAGATGAAGATCGGTGTAGTAGACTATACGCGAAAACCGGATGAGACGTTTATTCAGTTTATATGGCCTGCACTTCGCGGCGGTCTTGGTAATGTTGCCGGATTTTGAAATAAGCACAAACATTATCAGCAGCACATGTTCGAATGGATGTTTCCGAAGATGAGGCGGCCGGAGTATATATATCAATTGCTTGTTTTCAGCATTCTGATACTCTGCATGTCAGAATGCCTCGTAGCTCAAAAATAAGTATTGAACCTGTTGACTCTAAAAATTTCAATGCTCAACTCCTTCGGCTGTTTCAATAGAATAAACCTTTGATTGAAAAATATTCTATGGATTATTGTTAAACGCTACCATGCTCATCTGTTGTTATCTCACCGAACTCTTTACCCACTCTTCTTTGCTGTTGTTGGTTCGCAGCATGTCAGCTAACCTTAAGGGATTAATTCCTTTTTCATACTTTCGAGCTATTCCCTCTTTGAGAAATTAGCGGTACAGTTTTTCAGACTCAGAAGAGAATTTTACCCTTCACGAAGCGCCGGAGGGGAAAATCTGGAATAAACATTTTGTGGGAAAGGAAATGATACAGTGAACTGGGATCGAATGGAAGGACAATGGAAGCAACGGAGAGGAAATGCCATGCGCCATTGGGGGAAAATAATGAACGACGAATTGGCGTCAGTTGCGGGCAGGTACGAGGAACTTGTTGGAAAGCTCCAGGAGAAATACGGGATTGCCCAACTGGAAGCCAAAGAACAGGTCGCCGAATTCAAAAAAGAAATTGATCAATTAAAAATGCCCAAGGGCAAGGTGTTGATAGTGAAGAAGTCCTCGATCAAGAACAAGCCCAAAACAAAATTGCTGAAGAAAAAAAAACGGTCCAGTAAAAGAGTACTGTCAAAGCCAAGTAGAAAATAAATAAACTAGTTTTCTTTTTAATTAACCAAAGGAGAGTTTTATGAAGACTCACGCAACAAGTCGAACAAATGTTTTGGGGCGATATGCTCGCTACCTCGGCGTCCCGCTCAAAGTGGCAATGACGGCCGCATTACTGTCGGTTGTCTTTATGGCCGGATGCAAAGATGACACTATTGTAGGCATCTGCGACACCACCGCGCCATTCGTAATTTCCACAGACCCTGTGAATAATGCCACAGGTGTTGCTTTCGCTAAAATGAACGCGAATACTACCACGAGTGTGGCTCACAGCAAGATCATTGCAAAGAATACAACGGGTAAGTCTCTCACCAAGACCGTTGCAAATACTGCCGCGGATGTGGTTCAGATCATCACTGTAACATTCAGTGAGACAATGGACGCTTCAACGATTACCACGGCATCATTTACTTTAATGCAGGGGTCAACGTATGTTGCGGGCACTGTATCGTGCTCTAACGCAGTTGCGACTTTTGTACCAGGAGGCAATCTATTGCCAAATACTATATATACTGGTACGATCACAACCAGCGTCAAAGACCTCGCAGGAAACTCATTGGCAAGCAGCTATGTGTGGAGCTTCACAACACAAGCTGCGGCAGTCGTCATCCCGCCCACAGTGTCATTTACAGATCCTGCGAATAATGCCACAGGTGTTGGTTTCAACAAGAAAATAGCTGCAACATTTAGTGATTCAATGAATGCTTCAACGATAACCACGGCATCATTTACCTTAATGCAAGGGTCAACATTTGTTGCGGGCACTGTATCCTATGTTGGTACTACTGCAATTTATTCACCATCAAGTAATCTTGCGCCCAATACAACATATACGGCTACGATCACAACCAGCATAAAGGACCTTGCAGGTATCGCAATGGCCAGTAATTATGTATGGAGTTTCACAACAGGGGCAGCAGCAGTTATCATTCCACCCACTGTAACATTTACGGACCCTGCGAATAATGCCACGGGTGTAGGATTCAACAAAAAAATAGCAGCAACTTTCAGTGAGACAATGGACGCTTCAACGATAACCACGGCAACGTTTACCTTAATGCAAGGGACAACGTTTGTTTCGGGCACTGTATCCTACGTTGGCACAACTGCAATTTATTCACCGACAAGTAATCTCGCGCCTAGCACAACATATACGGCGACGATCACAACCAGCGCAAAGGATCTTGCAGGTATCGCAATGGTCAGTAACTATGTATGGAGTTTCACAACAGGCGCAGCAGCAGTCATCATCCCGCCCACAGTGACATTGACAGATCCTGTTAATGCTGCCACGGGTGTAGGGTTCAACAAGAAAATAGCTGCAACCTTCAGTGAGACGATGGATGCTACGACGATCACCACAGCATCATTTACCTTGATGCAAGGGTCAACGTTTGTTTCGGGCACTGTATCGTATTCAGGTACAACTGCAATTTATTCACCGTCGAGCAATCTCGCGCCCAGTACAACATATACGGCGACGATCACAACCAGCGCAAAGGACCTTGCAGGTATCGCGATGGTCAGTAACTATGTATGGAGTTTCACAACAGGCGCAGCGGCAGTCATCATTCCGCCCACCGTGACATTGACAGATCCTGTTAATGCTGCCACGGGTGTAGGGTTCAACAAGAAAATAGCTGCAACTTTCAGTGAGACAATGGACGCATCAACGATAACCACGGCAACGTTTACCTTAATGCAAGGGACAACGTTTGTTGCAGGCACTGTATCGTATTCAGGTGTAACTGCAATCTATTCACCGACAAGTAATCTCGCGCCCAGTACAATATATACGGCTACGATCACAACCAGCGCAAAGGATCTTGCAGGTATCGCGATGGTCAGTAACTATGTATGGAGCTTTACAACAGGTGCAGCAGCAGTCATTATCCCGCCCACGGTGACCTTAACAGATCCTTTGAATATTGCCACGGGTGTAGGGTTCAACAAGAAAATAGCTGCAACCTTCAGTGAGACGATGGACGCATCAACGATAACCACGGCAACGTTTACCTTAATGCAAGGGACAACGTTTGTTGCAGGCACTGTATCGTATTCAGGTGTAACTGCAATCTATTCACCGACTAGTAATCTCGCGCCCAGCACAACATATACAGCGACGATCACAACCAGCGCAAAGGATCTTGCAGGTATCGCGATGGTCAGTAACTATGTATGGAGTTTCACAACAGGCGCAGCAGCAGTCATTATCCCGCCCACAGTGACATTAACAGATCCTTTGAACAATGCCACAGGTGTAGGGTTCAACAAGAAAATAGCTGCAACCTTCAGTGAGACGATGGACGCTACGACGATCACCACAGCAT